>JAGNQL010000160.1 GCA_017989135.1 Burkholderiales bacterium | reverse complement strand
GCTGATCTAAACGAACTCCGCAAGAAAATCGACGCCATTGACGACGAAGTGCTCAGCCTGTTGAGCCGACGTGCGGGCATTGCTCATGAAGTTGGGCACACTAAAGCGCCGGGCTCGCCGCTTTACCGACCCGAACGCGAGGCCATGATTCTGCGTCGCTTGCAAGCGGCCAACCCAGGGCCGCTTTCTGGGGATGCGATCGCGCGAATTTTTCGCGAAGTCATCAGCAATTGCATGGCGCTAGAACAGCCGCTCGTCATCGCGTTTTTGGGGCCTGAAGGCACGTTCAGCCACGCCGCCGCCGCCAAGCACTTCGGAGCTGCGCCCACGTTCGAACCGTGTCCGACCATCGACGAAGCGTTTCGCCAAGTCGAAGCCAAAACGGCCGATTACGCGGTCGTTCCGGTCGTTAACTCCACCGAAGGATTCGTGGGACGCACGCTGGATCTGTCCATCTCCAGTCCGCTCAAAGTCTGTGCCGAAATTGATTTCCGCGTTCAACAAAACCTGATGACGATTGAGCCCACGCTTGATGCCGTTAAAAAGGTGTATTCGCATTCGCAATCGCTCGCACAAACCGCAGGCTGGCTCGCCCGGCACTTGCCAAACGCGGAGCGCATCCCCGTCGCGAGCAACGCCGAAGCTGCGCGTCTCGCATCCACAACGCCGGGCAGCGCGGCGATTGCCGGTGAAATGGCAGCGACACGATACAACGTGCCGATTCTGCATCGCAATATTGAAGATTCACCGAATAACACGACGCGCTTTTGGGTGCTCGGCCGGCAAGACGTGAACGCGTCGGGCAACGACAAAACGAGCCTCATTCTCTCTGCGCCAAACAAACCCGGCGCGGTCGTCGACTTGATCGAACCGCTCAAGCGCCACGGCGTATCGATGACGCATTTTGAGTCGCGCCCGTCGCCGGACCGGCTTTGGGAATACTATTTTTTCCTCGACATCGAAGGTCATCTTTCCGACGCCAAGGTCGCCGCAGCGCTCGCCGATGTGAAGGCACAGTCGAGCTATTTCAAAGTGGTCGGCAGCTATCCAGCGGCAGTCGTCTAACCCGAGTCGCGCCTCCAAAACGAACGGTTGGCGCGGTGTCCCGAATCCAGATGCAAAACCAAATCAACACACTAGCCATCGTCGGCGTAGGCCTCATCGGCGGCTCGCTGTCATTGGCACTGAAAGCCAAAGGTGCGGTCGGTCGCGTCATCGGCGTCGGTCGGTCGCAGGCCAATCTCGACGAAGCATTGCGTCTTGGGATCATCGACGCCGTCGCATCGCTTGACGAAGCCGCCAAAGCCGACATCATCTTCGTCGCCACGCCGGTCGCTCAAATGCCCACAGTTTTCGCCGCGCTCGCGCCAAAACTCGGTTCAACCAGCATCATCACCGACGGCGGCAGCACCAAACAAGACGTCGTAGCCGCAGCGCGCGCAGCTTTGGGCGACAAGTTCAGTCAGTTCGTCCCCGCGCACCCCATCGCGGGCACCGAAAAGACCGGCGCGGGCGCAGCGTTCGCGACGCTTTACGAAAAGCGCAAAATCGTCATCTGCGCAGAGCAGGGCACCGATGCGCAAAACGTCGAGCGCGTCGCGGCGATGTGGCAAGCCACCGGGGCGGAAATTCACCGCATGCCCGCACCCGAGCACGACGACGTTTTCGCCGCCGTGAGCCACTTGCCGCACTTGCTGGCGTTTGCGCTCGTCGACATGCTCGCTGGCATGCCGCGCGCCGATCAGTACTTCAACTACGCCGCCAGTGGATTTCGAGATTTCACCCGCATTGCGGCGGGTTCACCCGAAATGTGGCGTGATATTTCGGTGGCCAATCGCGCGGCGCTGCGCGAGCAACTCACTGCTTACCGCGCGCGCTTGGATCAGTTTGACCAATGGCTCGCTAACGCGGATAGCTCGGACGTCGCCGCGATTGAATCGAGCTACACCCGCGCCAGTGCTGCGCGCAACGCTTGGCAGCGGCACATCGAATACGGCGAGCCGATGCCGCCCTTTAGCGCCGCCCCAAACGACGCGTAAAGCTAAACCACGCTCGTTTCGCCGCCACACGAACGGCACTGCAGCGGATTCTCCGCCGCGATGCCAGCCGCGGATGGCGGGCGCGTGTGCGCACGCCCCAAATCGCCGACCGCAGACTGCCACGCAACGTTGGCGTAACGTCGTGTAACAGCGCATCTCGTCCAGCGATGACCGAGCTACGGTACCGCTGCGTCTACTCAATCAAGGAAGTGCAATACGCGATTGTTTCAAGCGATCTCGGTTGCGCCAACGCCTCATTTCACGGCATATCTTGTAAGGACGCAACGCAATGAAGATCATCAATTCCAACTTTCGCGGTAGCAATCGTTCTCCACTCGCAACGCGCTCGCTTCGCGATGCGGGCCGTGGACGCATGAAAAAGCAGCGCGTAACGCAAGGTTTGGCTGAAATTGGCCACGCGTTAAGCCACGAGTTCAAGGACCTAGCGTATCAATACGCTGTTGCGCCCAATACCGCGAGCCGCCGCCTAGCGCTGCAACACTGCATTACGCACGCCGTAAAGTCGCCCAATGCGCTTCGCCACATGAACAAGATGCAACCCGCCGACATCAAGTCTGCTCTTGCGTATGTCGGCGTTTCGTCCGGTTCGCGCTTCGGTCATTCGAGTTTGGCTGCAATCTTGGTTGTCGCGCTTGCCGCGCTTTTGCAAGCGCCAGTGGCAGACGTCAGCTTCATGGGAATTATCGAAGACGGAGTACAGCTTTCTGTGGAGGCGCTCGAAGCGCTGGGCGCAAGCGCTGGCACCACTACCGTAGAAGCCGTTGAGGTCATCGAAGTTGCTGAAAGCGGCGGACTGCTGGCCGAGGCGCTTGCGGCGCTTTCAGCGTTGGCGGCCGGAATCGCTTCGCTTCCGCCCGCGATGGCCATCGGCGTCGTGGTGTTCGTTGGCGTCGTTGGTGTGATCGCGGTGCGTCACATCATGGGCTACTGAGGGTTGCTATTTGACGAGCCCGACGGCGTGGTCGAAATAACGGACGGCTACCGCAGCTAAACTTGCGGCATGGAACATCTTGATCTCGATCCCCGTACTCGCGCGCAAGGCACTGTTGCGCTGCCCGGCTCCAAAAGCATCTCGAACAGCGCCTTGCTGCTCGCGGCGCTTGCTCAAGGCACCACGCGTCTGACGGGATTGCTCGATTCGGACGATACACGAGTGATGCGCGGTGCGCTGGACGTATTGGGTGTTGCCAACGTTGGCGATCCCGCGTCGGGCATCGTTTCGGTCACGGGTTGTGGCGGTAGTTTTGTCGGGCGCAGCGGCGACATTTTCGTCGGCAACGCCGGTACGGCCACGCGCTCACTGGTCGCCACCCTTGCGCTCGCGACCGAGGCCGGTGCGTCGTATCGCATTGACGGTGTGCCTCGCATGCGCGAGCGGCCCATTGGGGACTTGGTCGATGCGCTCAAGTCCATCGGCGCGAATATTCAATACACGGGCAATCCCGGTTTTCCCCCGCTGAGTATCGGAGGCGGCAAGCTCGCGATCGACAAAGTGATCCCCATTCGCGGCGACGTGTCGTCGCAGTTTCTGACCGGACTCTTGATGGCGCTACCGCTCGTCACCGCGCGCACAGGCCAGAGCGCGACCATTGAGGTCGTCGGCGAACTGATCTCGAAGCCTTACATCGAAATCACGCTGTCGATGATGGCGCAGTTCGGTGTCACCGTCGTGCGCGATGGATGGCAGCGCTTCACTGTGCCCGGCGGCGCGGCGGCGCGTTACGTGTCGCCCGGCGCGTATGCCGTTGAGGGCGATGCATCGTCGGCGTCGTACTTTCTCGCAGCGGGTGCCATTGGCGGCGGTCCCTTGCGCGTCGAGGGTGTCGGAAGCAAAGCGTTGCAAGGGGACGTGAAGTTCGCCGACGCACTCGCCGCCACTGGTGCGCGCATCACGTTTGAAGACCATGCCATCATCGCTGAAGCGCCGCTGGACGGTCGTTTGCGCGCGATTGATGCCGACATGAATCACATCCCCGACGCCGCGATGACACTCGCCGTCGTCGCGCTGTTCGCCGAAGGTACCACGCGCCTGACCAATATCGGCAGTTGGCGAGTAAAGGAAACCGACCGCATCGCGGCAATGGCCACGGAACTGCGCAAGCTCGGCGCAACGGTCGAAGAGGGCGCAGACTGGATCGCGGTCACACCACCGCAGACGATCACGCCGAACGCAGCGATAGACACCTACGACGATCACCGAATCGCGATGTGTTTCGCGCTCGCAAGCATAGGCACGCGCGGTGTGCCCGTGCGAATCAACGACCCGAAGTGCGTGAATAAAACGTTTCCTACGTTTTTTGAGGCTTTGGGGGCGGTGACTTCAGGTACCGCAAGCGTGCGCCAAACTACGCCTTTCCGCGGAAGGCTTTGATATCGCTGAGCGCAGTAGGTTTCTTCTTCGCTGATCGGTCGGAGCGCTTCCCGCGCGCCAGTACCGGTGCAACAGTTTGAAATCGGACTGCCTCGCCTTGGCCTAGAAACGAGAACAGACGATACTCGATTTGAAGTAGAGCGGCGCTATCGCGAATCGTGTCCATTTTCGTGCTTCCGGTCGCCCAAAACTCGTGGATCATATGGCCCATAGCATGAAGACTGGATTCGGTGTAGGAGTAGTCGTCGAGCTCGACGATTCGACCGTCATCTAGCGTGACAGCGCACTCCAGTTGATTTAGGTACTCGGAGAGAAGGAATCCAGATTTCCGCTCGCAATGGATCATTAAGTACGAATGAAGCCTGACTGCAACAGACCAGTCTTTCTTGCGATACAGCCGTATCGATGTGTCCGCGAGGCGAAGCATATACGCCAGTCCTTGTTCCTTATCTGACGCTGACACTATAGTTGTTCTACAGATCGCACGGCTTAGCGCATGACGCTCCGTTTCAGCGCGTTCCCAACTACCCGCTTAAAGCGCGCGCGACGGACAGTAAAGAAAGTGGGGGCGCCCGAAGCGCCGTCATGAACGGTTGCGGAGGGGCGCGGTCCGCCATCGGTGTTTCGCAGATGACGTCAAACCGCCAACTGGGCGCAATGAATCCGCCTACGGACATCGCTAAGCCTGCGCCACCACCAAACTCGACGCCAGCATAAGCAGCACCACGGGCAGCCAAAGGTTTCGTTCGCGCTTGCTCGGAGTTGCCACGTTGGCGATGCTGCCAAGTGCGCAGTAGCCCACGACGAACCACACGAGAGTCTGCGATAGCGACTGGTACTGCGGCAACGCCAAGCGCGCGCGAACTAACACTACGGCGCAGAAAAACGCCAACAGCGCAACCGACAGCAACGGAATCAGCCGCACCGCGAGCGGAAGGCTGCCGCGCCATCGGCCGCCGAGCGTGAATTTGCCCCACGGCGCACCGAGTGCCAGCGCCATTTGAAACGCGCCAACGACGCACGATGCGGCGACGAAAAGTAGCGCTGCGATTTGCGGCATTTGCATTTGCGAGGAGGTCGGTGTCTACGATTTGTTTTGGGCGACGGCGTTTGCCGCTGCAAGCGCCAGCGGCAAGTAGGCCGAGACTCTCTTCGCCGTGATGTCGGAGAGCGTGGCGAGCTTCAAGTGCCGCCGACCTTTGCCCGCACCTTCAAACAAACGATACGGATCGTCGATCAGCGCGCCGTGGCTGAATTCGAGGGAGACGTGCGCCTTGTACGCGAAGAGGCCACAAAACTGCACACCCGAAGAGAACAGGATGCCTCCGTATTTCACTTCTTCAGTGCAGGACTTGAATTGTTGGTGGATGAGCTTGCGCACCGCGACCACAACGTCGTGCTGCTCGGAGCCCAGTAGTTGGATGTCGTTGATGAGCGTTTCGACGGATTTTGACGCCATATGTCGATTTCTTTTGGTCAGTGAAACAGTCTATCGCGCGACTCCTGACAGCGTGATGTC
>JAGNQL010000159.1 GCA_017989135.1 Burkholderiales bacterium | reverse complement strand
GAAGCGCTGTTGCAACACCATCGCGACCGCGCTCTTCACGCCGACTTCGTTGCGGTGCCCGACTTGTTTGAAATACGTCGTCATGTCGAGAATCGCTCCCGCCTGCACGCCAAATTTCTTCTGAATGTGCCCGCGATCAGAACGCAGGCCGAAGCCCACTTTCACCATCTTGGTCGATTGAAGCAGCGACATTAGCGCGTCGCGACATTCCGCGCGGTGCACTTGAAAAATGTAGGCGCGCTCTAGCGTAGAAAACTGCACGACGTGCGGGCCGGTAGACGATTCGCCGACGTTGAACGTCGGTTTGGACTCGGTGTCGAATCCGACGAAGCGGCGCGTCAACAAATGCTCGGCAGCAGCGGCCGCTTGTGCCGCAGTGATCGGCACTTCGATTTGATCGAGGCGCAACCCCACAAACGCAGGTAGCGCGTCTATCTGTTCTTTCGTGGGCACGAGCGGGCGCGCCGATCGCGTGCGGCGCTGCGGGAGCAGTGGCTCTGCGTCGTGCGCGGGCGCGGCCGCGGTGTTCGGCTGGTCGTCGCCTTTCTTTCGTGCGAGAAAGGGAACGAATTGGCGAATGGTGTCGAGAAATTTCATATCAGTGGGCTATCGCCGCGCGTACACACGTCAGCGTGCGGCGTTGCTCGACCTAGTCGCGTACGTCTGCGACAGGATTGGTGCCGAAATCAGCGCGCGCCAAATACGCCAACACGCGCGCTGCGCCAGCGTCGGGCGTGAGCAGATCGCCGTTGTTCTTGTATTCAACAAACGTCGCGTGGCTCGGGAAATCGGCGGGGTTCGTGGCGCGGATGTGCGTTTGCATATCGGTGTCGATGATGCCGGGGGCGAGCGAGCAGACTTTCGCGCCGTTCGTGCGCGCCGCTTCTTCGAGTGCCACGCAGCGCGTGTAGTGATCCATTCCGGCTTTCACCGCGCTGTAAATCGATTGCGACGCCATAGCGCGGCGACCGTTACCCGACGAAATGTTGAGCACTCTTCTCGCGCCGGACCAATTCGCGGTGGCGCGCAAAAACGCGGCGGTGAGTTGCATCGGCGCCTCAAGCCCGACGCGAAGCACATTCGCAATGTCGGACGAAGATGCGTCGGCCAACGCACTGATTCGCGGCAACAGCGCGGCGTTGTTGATGAGCGTTGCGCTGTCGAATTCGTCGCCGAGAAACAAGCTCATCCACCGCGAAAGCTGCGCGCCCGCTGCCGCGCCGTCGACTAGGTCAAGCGACCATTGCGCGAGCGTCGCATCGTCGACTTTATCGACGAGATCATTGAGTTCTGGCTGGCTGTGCCGCGAAATACACAGGAGCGTGTGGCCCGGTTGCAGCAGTTGTTTGGCCATCGCGAGGCCCATGCCGCGCGATGCGCCAGTAAGGATGTAGAGATGTTGTTTCATGGCCGCATCTTATCGCGCGGCCCATGTTGAACCAGCGACAGGCTACTTTTTCGTTGCGATGGCACCGCTCATCAGCAGCGCCAACTCGGTGCCTTGCAATACTCGAATGCTGTTCTTCGACGCGAATTGTTGGGCGGCGACACTCATCGGATTTAGCGCCACGTAGATGCCGAGATTCGCGTCCTCGGCGGTCATCGCAGTGGCTAGGTCACGTAGCGCTTCCACGCCGTGCGCAGCGGCTTTCCAGCGCTGGCAGCAGACGAGGCTGACGCGGCCTTCCTTTTCGATCCGAAGCTCCGCGCCGTCTTTCGCGTACACGGCGGTCGTGAACCCTGCGTTGCGATACGCCGATTCAATGGCTGTTGAGAAATCGCGGCCGGACATTGACGCCAACGATTCGAGCGTGGCTTCGATCTTTGCGGGGTTCGGTGCGCGCATCTGCCGCCAAAGCGCCATCGAGCCGATCACGGCAAACGGAAGACCGGAGAGTGCGCCGACCACCGCAAAACGAACGGGGAAGAAGTTGTAGCAAACGGCACCGACGGCGACGGCCAACACAAAACTGATCCACCAAGGCGAACGCAACAGCACCGCGAACAACGACTTTTCCGACATCTTTAACTGCACAACCCACTCCCACAAAGTAAGGCCGCGTTTGTACCACGGCGCGAAATTTGCGGGCGCTGCGGCGGGCGGTTGAGGGCGGCGGCAGTGCACAAGAGGCCGGATTGAGAGTAATGGCTTATTAGCGCAAACGACCAGCAGGCGGTCGTTATAGGCAGTTATCGGCAATAGTCGATATACAAAAAAACGACCGAAAAACGCCGTCTGGCTGTCGCTCGTGCGATAAAGCTATTGCGTGGCTTTATGTGCATGCACTTGAAACGTCACAGTTCGTACCTATAATTAGCACTCATCAGGGGCGAGTGCTAACAATCGAATTTTCGTTGGTTAGTGCTTGCTACGTTCCGCCGCCAGATTTGGCTGCGAAGCCTTCCCGCCGACTCGACTCAATGCGAAACGCGGGCCCTCCGATTTCAAACTCAGAACCAGTTCAAGGAGAACTATTCATGTCATTGAAACTTCGCCCCCTGCACGACCGTGTAATCGTTAAGCGTCTTGAAGAAGAGCGTAAGACCGCCTCCGGCATCGTGATCCCTGACACCGCCACCGAAAAGCCTGATCAAGGCGAAGTGTTGGCCGTAGGCCCAGGCAAGCGCGACGACAGCGGCAAGCAAAACGCGCCAGACGTCAAAGTCGGCGACAAAGTTCTCTTCGGCAAATACGCGGGTCAAACCGTCAAAGTTGACGGCGACGAGCTTCTGGTCATGCGCGAAGAAGACATCATGGCTGTAGTGCAGAAATAGTCCTCGCCCGACTTAATCAATCAATTTTTTAACCAAGTTTCGGGCGCCGCGAGACGAGATGAGCACAAGGCGCCGGTGGCCGACGTGTACTTTTGTACACGAGGTCGACGGCAACGCAGTGATCGCCCATTTCTGATCTGGCAGCAAGCCCACCTAGGAGATTCAAATGGCAGCAAAAGACGTAGTATTTGGCGGCGAAGCCCGGGCTCGCATGCTCGAAGGCGTGAACATTCTCGCCAACGCAGTTAAAGTCACCCTCGGCCCTAAGGGGCGTAACGTAGTGCTCGAGCGCTCGTTCGGCGCCCCAACCGTCACCAAAGACGGTGTATCGGTTGCGAAAGAAATCGAACTCAAAGACAAACTGCAAAACATGGGCGCTCAGCTCGTGAAAGAAGTTGCGTCGAAGACCTCCGACAACGCCGGTGACGGCACCACGACCGCTACGGTTCTGGCTCAGGCGATTGCTCGTGAAGGCTTCAAGTACGTAGCCGCTGGCATGAACCCAATGGACCTGAAACGCGGTATCGACAAGGCCGTAGTGGCCATCGTTGCCGAGCTGAAAAAAGCCTCCAAAGCCACCACGACCAACAAAGAAATTTCGCAAGTTGGCTCGATCTCGGCCAACAGCGACGAGTCGATCGGCAAGATCATTGCTGACGCGATGGAAAAAGTCGGCAAAGAAGGCGTCATCACCGTTGAAGACGGCAAGTCCCTCGAAAACGAACTCGACGTCGTCGAAGGCATGCAGTTCGACCGCGGCTACATCAGCCCGTACTTCATCAATAACCCAGACAAACAACTGGCGTTGATGGACAACCCGTACGTTCTCCTGCACGACAAAAAGATCTCGAACATTCGCGATCTGCTGCCAGCGCTTGAGCAAGTGGCCAAAGCCGGTCGTCCGCTCCTCATCATCGCTGAAGAAGTTGATGGCGAAGCGCTCGCAACGTTGGTTGTGAACAACATCCGCGGCATCCTGAAAACGGTCGCTGTTAAAGCCCCAGGCTTCGGTGATCGTCGCAAAGCCATGCTCGAAGACATCGCCATCCTGACCGGCGGCACCGTGATCTCCGACGAAGTTGGCCTCAAGCTCGAAGGCGTCACGCTGGCTGACTTGGGCTCCGCTAAGAAGATCGAAGTGGGCAAAGAGAACACCACGATCATCGACGGCGCTGGCAAGGAAGACCTGATCAAAGGTCGCGTTGCTCAAATCCGCAAACAAATCGAAGAAGCCACCAGCGACTACGACAAAGAAAAACTGCAAGAGCGCGTAGCCAAACTGGCCGGCGGTGTTGCACTGATCAAAGTCGGCGCTGCAACTGAAGTCGAAATGAAAGAGAAAAAAGCCCGCGTTGAAGACGCGCTGCACGCTACGCGCGCCGCCGTTGAAGAAGGCGTTGTGGCCGGCGGCGGTGTAGCACTGCTGCGCGCTCGTCAAAACGCTGGCACCATCAAAGGTGACAACGCTGACCAAGAAGCCGGCATCAAGCTCGTGCTCAAAGCGATCGAAGCGCCCCTGCGCGAAATCGTGGCCAACGCCGGTGGCGAGCCAAGCGTTGTCGTTAACGCTGTATTGGCAGGCAAAGGCAACTTTGGCTTCAACGCATCGAACGACACCTACGGCGACATGCTCGAACTCGGCATCCTCGACCCAACTAAAGTCACGCGTATGGCTCTGCAAAATGCAGCGTCAGTCGCAGGCTTGCTGCTCACGACTGAAGCCATGATCGCTGAAGCGCCGAAAGACGAATCAGCTGGCGGCGGCATGCCTGGTGGCGGCATGGGTGGGATGGGCGACATGGGCGGCATGGGCATGTAACGAGCCGCGTCTCCAGGCGCATTGCCGCGTTGGAGTCGCGCTCGTGTACACAAAACGTACACGTCGCGCGCCTCCGCCTTGCACTGCATCCCGGATACTCGCTCGTTGGTTTGTTCCAGCAACCTGTTGCAAGAGTAAAGGCACCTTCGGGTGCCTTTTGTTTATGCTCATTATTTGAAGCGCTGGTGATCACCGTGAGCACGTACACTCTCGCCTATGGCTGAAAGACCTCGTACCCGCCGTCAACATATAGATGCTGAACTTGCCGCGCTGCGTAGCGCGCCGCAGGTGCAGAGCGTTGCTTCGCTTGAGCGTGGCGAAGCATTGTTGAGCGGTTACCAGGATGAGCTGTCGATCGATGAAACGATCTACCTTTTGCGCATTTGCGCTTCGGGTTCGCAGGCTGCGGGACGTTGGTTAGAAGGGCTGCAAATTGCGCGGCGTGGCATTGAGTTAGCGACGCGAAATCACAAGCTTGCCGAGAAGATTCCGTTGCTCGCCATCACCGGCAACATTCATTCGTTTCTTCGCAATTTTCACTTGGCTATTCGCGCTTTTCGCGAGGCAATCAACATTGCCGAGCAGGAGCAACTAGTCGAGGATCAGGCCAAGCTTTTGCAGGGTCTTGGGCCGCTCTATTCGAAGCTCGAATTGAATGACCTGGCGCTGTCGACTTTTGAGCTAGCTTACGCGCTTGCGGAGAAAAGTTCGCTTCCGTCCATTCAAGCGGGCGCGATGAATAACATCGCGCGCCAGCATCGTCAGATGGGAGACATCGAGCAGGCTCAAACTCGAATCGACATGGCGATGAATTTGGCGCAGACGTCTAACAACAAGGACCTGCTGCCGTACTTGTTGCACACGCGCGCGGAGATTTTTGCGACTACCGGTGACTTTGCTTCCGCGCTTGCCGACGCTGATTCGGCGATTACGCCGCTTAAAAAGCGTAAGAACATTCCTGTTTTGTTGCGTGTTCTGGCCGACAACGCCAAGTGGCGGCTCGAAGCGGGCGATTTCGCCGGTGCCCGCGCCCGCTTGACGGAGGCGATGAGCTATCCAAAAAATCCATCGCTTCACGATATTCAAGAGGAAATCGCTTTGACGTGTGTGCGCTTGGAGCGCGCCGCAAAGCAACCAGACGCGGCGTTTGCGGCGTTAACGAATTACCTAGCGGCTCGTGACGACGCTAAGCGCGTTGAGCTTGAGAGCCAGCGCATTGCTACCCAGTTTGTCGAAGAAGTCGAGCGCAATGAGGCGCGCGGTCGGCGCGAGTCGGCGGCGGTCAACGAGCTGACGTTGCGTCTCATCGAAACGCAGGCCGAGGCGCAACGCATTGCGCGACAGGTGGCGCGCGATCCGTTGACC
>JAGNQL010000031.1 GCA_017989135.1 Burkholderiales bacterium | reverse complement strand
ACTACCCACTTCAAAAGAAGAACACCATGTCTGAAGCACTACAAACCATCATCGACGGCGCTTGGGAAGACCGCGCAAAACTCTCGCCAGCGAACGCTCCGAAGGACATTCGCGACGCGGTCGAATCGGTCATTTCTGATCTCAATAAGGGCCGCAAGCGCGTTGCCGAAAAAATCAATGGCGATTGGGTCACGCACCAATGGCTGAAGAAAGCCGTACTGCTTTCGTTCCGACTCAAAGACAACGAAATCATCCAATCGGGCGACTTGGCATTTTTCGACAAGGTGCAAACCAAGTTCGCGCACATGAGCCCCGAGCAAGTTGCAGCGGCTGGCGTGCGAATCGTGCCGCCTGCCGTGGCGCGCCGTGGCAGCTATCTTGCCAAAAACGTGGTGCTAATGCCCTCGTACGTCAACATCGGCGCCTACGTCGATGAAGGCACAATGGTTGATACGTGGGCCACGGTAGGCTCCTGCGCGCAGATCGGTAAGAACGTACATCTCTCTGGCGGCGTCGGAATCGGCGGCGTGTTGGAGCCGTTGCAAGCCAACCCCACGATTATTGAAGACAACTGCTTCATCGGCGCCCGCTCGGAAGTCGTCGAAGGCTGTATCGTCGAAGAAAACTCGGTGCTCGGCATGGGCGTCTACATCGGCAAGAGCACCAAGATTTACAACCGCGCGACGGATGAAGTTACCTACGGCCGCGTGCCTTCGGGCTCAGTGGTTGTGGCCGGCAATCTGCCCGCCGCTAACGGCAAGTACAGCCTGTACTGTGCGGTGATTGTTAAGCAAGTTGACGCGCAAACGCGCTCCAAAACCAGCATCAACGATCTGCTACGCGGCGACTAATTTTCGTCGTCCATAGTCGCCACTAAAGAAAGTACCACCGCATGTCCGTCCCCATCAAAACTCCAGAAGACATTGAGGGCATGCGCCATGTTGGCCGCAAAACCGCAGAAATTCTTGATTTCATTACGCCGCACGTCGTTCCCGGTGTGACCACGGCTGAGCTTGATGCGTTGTGCCACTCATTCATCGTTGATACGCAAAAGGGTATCGCGATCAACGTAGGTTACGGCCCGAAGCACAACCCGTTCCCTAAGACGATTTGCACGTCGGTGAATCACGTCGTTTGCCACGGCATTCCAAGCGACAAAAAATTGAAGGACGGCGACATCCTCAACATTGACGTCGCGATGGTCATCAACGGCTATCACGGCGACACCAGCCGCATGTTCTACATCGGCAAGCCGAGCATCGCCGGAAAACGACTGACCGAGGCAACCTACGCTGCCATGTGGCGCGGCATTCGCGCCGTGAAGCCGGGCGCGCGGTTGGGTGACATTGGCCACGCGATTCAAAGTTACGTCGAGCCGATGGGCTTCTCGGTCGTGCGTGATTTTTGCGGCCACGGTATTGGCAAGGTCTATCACGACGAGCCACAAGTCACGCATTACGGTAAACCGGGCACCGGCATGATTTTGTTGCCGGGCATGATGTTCACGATCGAACCGATGATCAACATTGGAAAATTTGGCGTGCGCATTCTGGCCGACGGTTGGACTGCTGTGACGGCAGATCACAGCTTGTCCGCACAATGGGAGCACACGGTCCTCGTTACCGAAACCGGCTACGAAGTGACGACACTCTCCGACGGCAGCCCGCCGCCGTCGCTCATTTAACCGTGTCCCATCCAGCAGCCGTGCCAATGCAACCGCTTGCCGAGCTGCGCAAAACGTATCAAGCGCATCGCGCATTGATATTCGATGCACTGCAATCGCCAGAGCAAGTAGAAGCAGCGCTCAAAGCGCACGCGTTCGCGGTTGACGACGTACTCATTCAGCAGTGGCAGAAACACGGTTTAGATCGCCAACCGCTCACGCTCATGGCCGTAGGTGGGTACGCGCGTTGCGAGCTGTTTCCGCATTCGGACGTAGACATTTTGTTGCTGCATAACGGTGCAGATGTCGCAGCCATTGCAGGCATTGAAACTTTTCTTAGTGAGGCCTGGGATTTAGGTTTCGACGTCGGGCACAGCGTGCGAAGCGTTGAAGAATGCATCTCGGAGGCTGCGGCGGACGTCACCGTCGCAACCTCGCTCTTAGAGCGCCGCACGATCGTTGGCGACGCGGGCAATCCGCTAGCACTGGATCAACGTTGGCAGCAGGCCTTCGACGTAGAACACTTCGTCAAGGCCAAGCGCTTTGAGCAACAGCAACGCTACGCTCGCTTTGAGGACACAGCCTACAACCTCGAACCCAACATCAAGGAAAGCCCCGGCGGGCTTCGCGACGTGCAGATGGTGCTTTGGCTCGGCCGCGCGATTAACGGAGCTGATTCGCTCGACGCATTGGTCGCGCAAGGCTTCATCAATCGTACGGAATGCGCGATTCTGAGCGGTGCTTATGCGCAGATTAAGTTCCTGCGCGCGCACTTGCATTTGCTCGCAAAGCGGCGCGAAGATCGCCTCGTGTTTGAGTTGCAAAACGGGTTGGCAGAACGATTGTCGATCACCGCCGCAAGCGGCCTGCGCGCGAGCGAAGTGCTGATGAAGCGTTATTACCAGTCTGCGCGGCAGCTGCGACTTTTCAATGACATCTTGATCGACGCGCTCACCAGTAACCGCAACGCCCTCAAAACGGCAATCGTCGGCACGCCGTTTTCAATGTGCGAAGGCAAGCTTGACCTCACAACTCGCGGCGCGAATCTCACGGCGCTTGCAACGCTTCAAGCGTTCCGTTTGTTGCATCAAGATCGCACCTACACAAGCTTCAGCTCAGAGTTGCGCCGCGCGATTTTGCGTGCGGTCGCGTTGCTGCCCGACGAAGCGTACGACACGTCTGAATGCTTAGAGCTTTGCGCTAACTTCTTGCGCGAAGGGCATGGCGTCTATCATGCGCTCAAAGCGATGAGCGAGCTTGGCGTGCTCGGCAAGTTGATCCCTCCGTGGCAACGCATCGTGGGGCAAATGCAACACGACTTGTTCCATGTGTACACCGTTGACCAGCATATTTTGATGGTGCTGCGAAACATGCGCCGCTTTGCGGATCCTGTCCATTCGCACGAATATCCGCTGTGCAGCCAGCTCATGCAGGAATTCCCCAACCGCGAATTGCTCTACCTCGCTTGCGTGTTTCACGACATCGCCAAGGGCCGTGGCGGCGATCACTCCACGCTCGGCATGGACGACGCGCGCTACTTCTGCTCAAAACTAGGCTTATCGACGGAACATGTGGAGCTCGTGGCCTGGCTCGTTGAACATCATCTCAGCATGTCCTCGTTTGCGCAAAAGCGCGACATCGCGGATCCGGCCGAAGTGCGCGAGTTTGCGCGCATGGTTGGTACGGAAAAGCGTTTGCTCGCGCTATATCTGCTAACCGTCGCCGACATTCGCGGCACCAGTCCGAAGGTGTGGAACAACTGGAAAGCGCGGTTGTTGGAGCAACTGTTCCGCGCCACTCGCTCCGTGCTCAACGCGGCGGGCGACACCAGCGTGTTCGACGTTCTGGCCGATCGCCTTGTCGAATCGCGGCGTTTGCTCGCGCTATATGCCGTAGATGTTGAGCGCGCCGAAGCGTTCTGGCGCACGCTCGATTCGGTGTATCTACAGCGCCACAGCGCGGACGAAATTGCGTGGCACGCGCGAAACCTTTTCTTTCGCGCAGACACTGATCAGCCGGTCGTTCGCACGCGCTTGATGCCAAACGGCGAAGGCCTGCAAATCATGCTCTACCTCAAAGATCGGGCTGAGCTTTTCGCCCGCACGATGAGCGTGTTTGCGCGCCTCAATTTTTCGGTGCTCGACGCCCGCGTTCACACCTCAAAAACCGGCTACGCGTTGGATACGCTCACCGTCATCAATCCCGACTCCGCCGGCGTCGCATATCGCGACATCACGCAACTTCTCGAACATGCGCTCGTTGAAGCGCTCACCGAAGCCAAACCCCTTAGAGCACCCGCGCTGGGCAAAGCATCGCGCCAACAACGCCACTTCCCTATCGCGCCCGTCATCGAAATTTCCGGCGACGAACAAGGCCAGCGCTTCGTGCTCGACATCGTTGCCGCAGACCGCACGGGCCTACTCGCACGCATTTCCGAAATTCTGTCTGCACGCGGTGTGTCCATTCAAACTGCACGCATCAACACGCTCGGCGCGCGCGCGGAAGACGTTTTCGTAGTTTCCGGAGGACGTCTCGCTGAGGAATCGACGCGGATCGAACTCGAGACGGAACTCGCCGAGGCGATCGCGTAGCGCGAGCTTCACCGCAATCGACGGAGACTAAGTGCCGTGTCGGCTGACGCACAAGCCGAACGCAGCGTTACCCGCACCAAATCACTAGCAACAGCTTTATACGCCCGGCCACGGTGCAGCGGCGTTTTCAGGCGTTCTTTAACGATTATCGACTTAGATCAAAAACGGCCTGTATCCTATATACAGCTGTCGTTTACAATGAAAAGCCAATACACAAGGTTGACGCACGAAGCGGTGAGCACGGCATCCGCCGCCGTCCGCGCTAAGGGGGCGCGGCCAAAGCCGCACGTTCAGTCGCCTCCGCTACTCGCGCCAGCCGTTCGTAATGGGGTAACGCCAATCGCGGCCATACGCGCGCGGCGTGATGCGTGGGCCGACGGGGGCTTGGCGGCGCTTGTATTCGTTGATGCGCAGCAAGCGCACCACTTTGTCTACATCGGGTCCCGGTAAACCGCGCGCTTTGATCTCGGCGGCGCTTAGGTTGTCCTCTACGTACAGCGACAAAATTTCGTCGAGCACCGGATATTCGGGCAACGAATCTTGGTCTTTTTGATCGTGGCGAAGCTCTGCTGACGGTGGCCGCACGATCACCCGTTCCGGAATCACGCGGCCGAGCGTGTTGCGGTAGTTCGCCATCTCGTAGACAAGTTCTTTGTCGCAATCTTTGAGCACCGCAAAGCCGCCGGCCATGTCTCCGTAGAGCGTGGCGTAGCCCGTGGTCATCTCGCTCTTGTTACCGGTGGTGAGCACGAGGTGTCCCGTTTTGTTGGAAATACCCATCAGAATCGTGCCGCGGATACGCGATTGCAAGTTTTCTTCGGACGCATCCACCGGGTAGCCCTTGAACTGATCGGCGAGCGCCGCCTCGAAGGCTTCGTATACGGGTTCAATCGGAATCTCGTCGTAGCGAATGCCTTGCACGCCCGCCATCCAGCGCGCATCTTCGAGGCTGATGTCGGCGTTAAATTTCGAGGGCAACATCACGCAACGCACACGATCGCGGCCGAGCGCGTCCACCGCAATCGCAAGCACCACGGCCGAATCAATGCCGCCCGACAGCCCGAGCACAATGCCGGGAAAGCGATTCTTATTGATGTAATCCTTTACGCCGAGCACTAATGCGGCGTAGACGTCCGCTGTCACCGACGGAAGTGAGTTGTAGCGAACGGGCTTCGGTGCAGCACCGACAAATTCAACCACCGTCGTGGCCTCTACAAAGCCCGGCAAGCGCTGCGTCACTTCGCCTTTGCCGTCCATCACAAACGATTGGCCGTCGTAGACGATCTCATCTTGCCCGCCCACGAGATTGCAAAAAATCACGGGCAAGCCTTGCTCGGCCACGCGCTCTCTGCACGCCGTTTCACGCGCGGAGAGATGCTCGGTGTCGAACGGCGAACCATTCAGGACCGCAAGCACCTGTGCGCCTGCTTCACGCGCCAGCGCGGTCGCCCGCGAAAGCCAAACATCTTCGCAAATCAACACGCCGACCTTGACGCCGCCCACCTCAAACACTGTGGCTGCGTTGCCATGCTCAAAATATCGTTTGTCGTCAAAAACAGAGTAATTCGGCAGATCCATCTTTCGATAAATCGACTCGATCTTGCCGCCACGCAGCACCGCTGCCGCGTTGTAGAGCCCAGTTTCATCGCGCCATGGCAGCCCCACGATTGCGGCAAGGCCGGGCGGCAGGTTCGCCGCCAACGTTTCAACTTCGGTTTTGCAAGCCGCAATAAACGAAGGTCGCAGCAACAAATCCTCAGGCTGATACGAGCAAATTGAGAGTTCAGGGGTAAGCAGTAAATCAGCATTCACGGCAGCGGCAGAGCGCGCCGCATCGAGAATTTTCGCGGCGTTGCCTTTAAGGTCGCCGACGGTGAGATTGAGTTGGGCAATGACAGCTTTCATGGCGCAATTGTAGGGCGCGAGCGTCGCCACGCAGGCTCAGTGACCGGTGATCGCTTCGCATCTGTGTGGCGACGTGAAATCGAGAAAAGCCATTACGTCCGCGCCAAGCTCGACTAAGGCGAGCAGACGCAAGCAACACATACGGCACAATGCCAGCATGCAAATTGAAGTAGTAGATTCACTCGCGGGCATATCCCCCGAGGCGTGGGATGCGCTGGTAGCCACTTCCGGCGGTAATGTGTTTCTCTCGCACGCGTACCTGCATGGATTACACGCCACTGGTTGCGCCACCGCGCGAGCAGGCTGGCAGCCGTGCTTTCTTATCGCCCGCGCTGATAACGCCTTGATCGGCGCGCTGCCCCTGTACCTAAAAGCGCATTCTTATGGCGAATATGTTTTTGACTGGGCGTGGGCCGATGCCTACAAACGCGCAGGCGGTAATTACTACCCGAAACTATTGTCCGCGGTACCGTTCACGCCGTGTAGCGGTCCGCGCGTCTTAGCTATTAACGAAGCGGTGCGTGCCGCACTGATGCGTGCAGCGCTGACGTACGCGAAAGACTTGGGCGTTTCGAGTTTGCATGTTTTGTTTCCACCGAAAAGCGAAGCCACTGCGTGGCAGAACGCTGGATTGATGCTGCGCCAAGGTGTGCAGTTTCATTGGGAAAACGCTGCCTACGCCGACTTCGACGCCATGCTCGGCGCAATGGCACATGACAAACGCAAACGAATCAAACAGGACCGGCGCTACGTGGCCGAAGCGGGCGTCACGTGGCGCGTTGCGCGCGGTGCAGAGATAAGTGAGTCTGACTGGGCGTTTTTCTATCGCTGCTACGACACGACCTATCGCGCGCACATGTCCACGCCATATCTCTCGCTCGATTTTTTCCAGCGGCTCGGCGCGAAATGCGCAGACGCAGCGGTGCTCTTTGTAGGCGAACGCGACGGCCAAGCGCTTTGCACGTCGCTATGCGTCGCCAGCGGCGACACCGTGTATGGCCGCTATTGGGGCACGTTGGCGCCGCTCAAGTCGCTGCACTTTGAGGCCTGCTATTACCAGCCAATTAGTTGGTGCATCGCCAATGGATACAAGCATTTTGAGGGCGGTGCGCAGGGCGCGCATAAGCTCGCACGCGGCTTGTTACCGACCGCGACGTATTCCGTGCATTGGCTCGCAGACCCGCGCTTTGCCGACGCGGTAGACGATTACCTCGCGCGCGAAACGGTGGGCATCGCCCACACGCTGGAAGAGCTCAGTGAGAGCTCGCCGTTCAAGCAAGCACCATGAAAGTTTTCTACACCGATCATTTCGTGTTGCCACTTCCCGATGGCCACCGCTTCCCGATGCAGAAGTATTCGCTGCTGCGCGAAGCCGTGCAAAGCTTTGCGCCGCACGCGCTCGAAGAAGCTCCCGCCGCGACGGACGATCAGTTGTTGCTGGTGCATGACGCTGCCTACGTAGATCGCATGTCCACCGGCGGACTCACGGCCAATGAGGTGCGTCTAATAGGATTTCCATGGAGCCCGATGATGGCCGAACGTGCACGGCGCTCGGCTGGCGCGACCATCGCCGCGGCGATTGCGTCGCTTAGCGGGGGATGCGGCGTGAATCTCGCAGGTGGCACGCACCACGCGTTTCGTGACCACGGCGAAGGGTTTTGTTGCTACAACGATGCCGCCGTTGCCGTGCGCGTGCAGCAACGCGATTGCGGCATCAAGCGGGTGTTGGTCTGCGACCTAGACGTGCACCAAGGTAATGGCACGGCAAGTATTTTTGCAGGCGACGCGAGCGTCTTCACATTCTCAATGCACGGCGAAAAAAACTACCCCGTTCGCAAGGAAATCAGCAGTCTTGATGTCGACCTTGCCGACGGTTGTGATGACGCGACTTACCTTTTGGCGCTACGAACCCATTTACCGCGCATCGCCGCCGAGTTCAAACCTGACGCCATGATCTATCTCGCGGGAGCCGATCCGTATGAAGGCGATCGTTTGGGCCGTTTGAAACTCAGCAAGCCCGGCCTCGCAGAGCGTGACCGCTACGTCCTGAGCCTAGCTCGTGACTGGGCTATCCCGGTGGCAGTTACGATGGCGGGCGGCTATGCTGTTGAAGTCGCTGACATTGTCGATATTCATTTCAACACCGTACGCACGTCGTTCGAAGTTTTCGCCTAACCCTCCGCTAAGAGCTGTTATGACCACTGATTCCCCCATCCTAGTTGCTCCGCACCCCACGCTGGCGGGCGTCGCCACACTCACGCTCAATCGCCCCAAAGCGCTCAACGCGCTCGACACGGCGATGACCAAAGCGTTTGTTCCAGCAGTGCAGCAAATTGCGAACGATGCTTCGATTCGCGTGGTGATTGTACAAGGCGCGGGCGAGCATTTCATGGCGGGCGGTGACATCAAAGATTTCAGCGAAACGCTCACCGTTCCCGGCGCAGAGCGAAAGCAACACTTCATGGAGATGATTCATTTCATCCACGCGGGTGTTGAGTTGATGCAGCGTATGGATGTGGTGACGGTTGCCAAAGTGCGCGGCGCGTGCGCCGGCTTCGGCATGAGTATCGCCATCGGATGCGATCTGACTATCGCGAGTGAAGATGCGTATTTCGCCACTGCGTACAAAGCCATTGGCCTCACGCCCGACGGCGGACAGTCTTACTTTTTACCGCGCCTCGTCGGCGTGAAAAAGGCGATGGAGTTGACGCTACTTTCGGAGCGCATCAAGGCCGAAGACGCCGCGCGCTTGGGATTCGTGAACAAGGTGGTATCTGGCGCTGATCTCGATGCAAGCGTCGACAAGATCGCACAGCAAATTGCGCGCAGCTCACGTGGCTCAATGGCTGGCATCAAACGGCTGGTGAATACCTCGATGTCCAACACTCTAAGCACGCAACTCAACGCCGAGGCGGAGAGCTTTTCATCGTGTGCATCGAAGAACGACTTCGCGGAAGGCATTCGCGCGTTTATAGAAAAACGTCCTGCGAAATTTGACTGAGAGCGCGCGGATCACCGCAGCGCAGACAAGGCCGCCACCAACATTTCGGCAGTCGCTAGGTTTGTCGCAACGGGCACGTTGTGAACATCGCAAACGCGAAGCAAGGCAGTGATGTCCGGCTCGTGCGGCTGCGACGTCAAGACGTCACGCAGGAAAATCACCGCCGCGATGTTGCCCTCAGCAATCTGCGCTCCGATTTGCAGGTCACCGCCTTCCGGACCGGACAGCACGCACTCCACTTCAAGTCCTGCGTCACGCTCAAGGAGCGTTCCCGTCGTACGCGTCGCGATCAGTGCGCGCTGGCGAAGCATCGGCGCATGAACACGCGCAAACGCAATCATGTCTTGCTTGCAACGGTCATGGGCGATCAGGGCGATAGCTTTCATACTCTCGACAATAAGAATGATTTCACGGTGTCTCGCATCGGAATGGCGTTGATCGCGCCGTAGCCCGTGGTGGTTAATGCGGCCGCGGCGTTGGCATAGCGCACGCTATCGAGCAGTCCGTCACCCAACACGAAGCGCGCAGCCATTGCGCCCGCAAAGCAATCACCAGCGCCCGTGGCATCCACAGTGTCCACAGGAAACGAAGCCATCTGAATCACATCAGCGCCCTCGCCTTGGCTGATCTTCACGCCGTCTGCGCCGAGCTTAAGCAGCACTACGCTCGCGCCTAGTCCGTGCGCCCAACGAAGAATCGCGTCGTGATCGTCGGTACCCGAAAGCGCCGTTGCGTCTTCAATCGATGGAAAGAAATAATCGGTCAACGGCAAAATCTCAGCGAGCGCTTCGCGCGCTTCTCCAATGCTCCACAAACGTGTTCGTAGATTGGCATCAAATGCGGTACTAACGCCCGCAGTTCGTGCGATTTGGAACATCGCAAGTGCTGCGGCACGTGCGCTCGTTGAAATCGCTTGAGTGATGCCGCTGGTGTGCACGAGCTGCGCGGCTTCGACGGCCTTCACATCGACATCCCCTGGCGCAAGCCGCGACGCTGCGGACCCTGCGCGTGCGTAGCTAAATTGGTGCCCGTTAGGGCCGTGGTGCACAAAATATCCGCCGGTGCTCCCACGCTCATCAACCGTCACTTGCGCGCCATCGATGCCCTCGCGCTTCCAGATGTCTCGCAATTGATCGCCAAACGCGTCGCTGCCGACTCGCGTGATGTAACCCACGCTTGCGCCCTGGCGTGCCGCGGCTACGCAAAAATTCGCGGTATCGCCGCCGAAGCCAAGCGTGTATTTGCCCGGCTCAGAAGGGATTGCGCTCATCTCCCACATCGGTTCGCCTAAGCTCAAAATGTCTGGCATCTTCGTCTCACTTAGATCACGTTGAGGGCATGAGTTGTATCACTTGCAGCGGTTCGTCGTAAGGGCAATCGTTTCCCATACGGCGGCTCAAGGTAGAACTACAGAGGCAGCGGCGCAATCTGCTTCCACGGCATTGCGGATTCGAACGCACGGGCAGCACGCAACACCAACGCATCACCGTGCATCGGCCCGACGATCTGCATCGACAGCGGCAGACCATCTCCGTCAAACCCGCACGGGCACACGCACGCCGGCTGCTGCGTAAGGTTGAACGGATACGAAAACGGCGTCCAATCGAGGAAATTTTCAATTGGCGTGTCCCACTCGGTTGACGCCTTCGCGACAAACGCTGGCACCGACACGCCGGGCGTGACGAGCAGATCGAAACGCTGGTGAAACTTGCGCATACGGATACCCAATTCGCCGCGCCGCTTCGTGAGCGCTTGAAGCTCTGCAGTCGTTACGCGATTGCCTAATTCAGCTTGCTTTATGAGCGAAGGATCGGCCAGCGCACGTTGCTCCGCCGTCATCGCGTTGACAAGCGTCGCCGAGCCCACAAACCAGAGTTTCATGGTGATCTCAAGCGGATTGTCGAAGCCCGGATCAACCGCTTCTACGTGCGCACCGAGTGCCGCGAGCGCGTCGGCGGATTTCCGCACCGCCGCAGCAACTTCTGGATGAACGTCCTTCACGTAACCCAGCGTCGGGCTAAACGCCACACGCAGTCCACGCACGCCGTCGTTCAGGCCAATCGTGTAATCGCGCGGATCGTACGGCAGTGACGTCCAGTCGCGCACATCCGGCTGCGTGATGACATTCATCAGCATTGCGGCATCAGTCACAGTGCGCGTGTGCGGGCCTAAGTGCGCGACAGTGCCAAATGGCGAGAGCGGCCAGGCGGGCACGCGCCCGAACGACGGCTTCATGCCAAACCCGCCCGTGAACGCGGCGGGAATGCGCACGCTGCCCGCACCATCAGTTCCCACAGACAACGGTCCGATACCTGCCGCCACCGCGGCTGCACTTCCGCCAGATGAGCCACCAGGTGTGCGCGCGGTGTGCCAAGGGTTTCGTGTGACACCCGTGAGCGTGTTGTCGGTCGTGCCTTTGATGCCAAACTCTGGCGTCGTGGTCTTTCCGATGATGACGAGTCCGGCTTCGCGAATGCGCGCCACGCTCGGTGCGTCATCGTTCCATGGCTGATTCGGGTCAATCGTGCGCGAACCGCGCCGTGTGGGCCAGCCTTGCGTCAAGATCAGGTCTTTTATCGAAATTGGTACGCCCTCAAGCGGCGAGCGCTGGGTGCCCGCGAGCCAACGCGCCTCGGACGCGCGGGCGTCGGCGAACGTCCGCTCGCGATCCTGATAGCAAAACGCGTTGATCTTCGGTTGCCACGCATCAAGCCGCGCGAACACCGCAGTGACGACATCCACAGGAGAAAGCTCCCGGCGGCGAAAGGCGCGTGATAGTGCTTCGGCGGAAAAATCAGCAGGATTCATGGCGGGGCCTCTGCGCGAAACGACGCGTCATTGTGAACGAGTATTGAGCCTACCGCAGCGGCTGCGCCAGCTGATCCACGCCGGTTCAGTTGGTGATACAGCTTTTTGCTTCAACCGACTGTCGGACGGTCATTACAGCGTATTTATGCCATAAGTCGACAATGAGTAATAACCCGCTTTAACGGCCGTCAGCTGGTCGTTCGCAGCCAAAAGCTGAATCAAAACACCAGCGACCAGACGGTCACAATGACTCGCTTGGGAACGTGCGTCGCAAGCCGCCTAAATAAATTCCCACTCGCGCATCCACTTGGTCGCGACGTATTTTTCCCCCAACGTCGCAGGTGCCCCGCCGTGCAAGGTTTTGCTTTCCGGAGTTGGTTCGTCATACGAAAAGAAAACCGCCGAGCCTTTTACCGGCGCGACTTCCAGGCCGATATCGGGAAACGTCGTCGCACCGCCACGCTCCGGCGCGCGCAGGTACATGACGATGGTGCCAACGCGTTGGCCGCCACGTTCGAGGATTTTCGCGGTGCCGGGCTGCGCCGGATCGAAGTAATCGTAGTGCGGCACGTACTGTGCGCCAGCACGATAGCGCAGCACCTGTAGGCCCTCGCCGTTTTGCACTGGCCAGCGCACGAGTTCCGCCAAGCGACGCTCTATGCGATCAATCAACGGAAATTCCGCGCGCTTGAAAAACATTCCGTCACTGGTGCGCGCTGCGTGAGTTTGCTCGCCTCCAGTTTGATTGTCCACCGTGAGCGAACGCGACAGTCGCGGCTGCGCCAACGCGATCAACTCGTCGCATTCTTGATGCGACAACACGTTGCCAAAAACCACAACGCGTGGATGATGCACGACCGTGTGTATTTCGACTTTGCGATCAGAAAGCTGCACAAAATTCGGCGATTGCGCCAAGTCAGGCCCCGGGATGATGTGGTCGTTGGGGCCAAGAATTACCGGGCGATTCGCGACCAGCTCTTCGCCTTTCGCTTCTGCCAACGCCTCATCCACAACGCTCGGATGCCAGCCTGCCCCCACTGCTGTGTCGCGCAAACTCTCAGGCGAATGGCCGCGCGCGAGGCACTCGTTGAGCCATTTCAAAATATCGGGGTTGGCTTGGTTGGCTTTCATGAAGTGCTTGGTCAAACGTCAATTTGGAATTTTGCGCTTTTTCGTCCGACACTGGATTCGGTGAACTGTGACTAAATCCCAGTGTGCGACGCGTCAAATACGGTCGAATTATCTGTGATGCTTTCCGCAATTATGACCAAGCAAACAGCCCGGAGAGTTGCGGTACCGCAAATCGCGATTTAAGGCGCGTAAGGGCAGACGAACGGCGTCAATTACGCAACAGTTTTCGTGGCAGGTTGCGACACGACTAAGTAAATGCCCAACAGCGTTACAGCCATCCCCGCCGCCACATTCCAACCGAGCGTGTCGCCAAAGAACGCCCACGCCATGAGCGCTGTGAGACCTGGCACGATATACATGGTGCTGGTCAGTCGCGTTACGGAGCCTGTTCGCAGCAAATAAAACATGATCGATATACCCACCCCGGACAGCACAAAGATGCTCCAGAGCATCGCAAAAATCACGTCCCTGCTCCACACGATGGAAAAATGCTCGAAGGTCATTGCAAACGGAAGTGTCGCGACAATCGCGGCGGCGAACTGAATGGCTTGCCCCGCGCGCAAGTCAAACTTCGGCACAAAGCGCTTTTGATAAATAACGCCAAACGTCGTGCCCAGCAGGGCTGCGAAACAAATCAACGTCGGCGCGGCCAACGCGCCAGACATCGCAGCCGCACCGAGCTTCGCCGCTAACACCAACAACACGCCGACAAATCCAACGATCACTCCCACCATCTGACGCCGAGTGACACGATCGCCAGTCCAATGCGCCAGACAGGCGGTCAACACCGGTTGCATGTTCACAATCAACGCAGCTACACCAGCGGATAGTCCCATCCGAATCGCCACCCACACGCCGCCAAGGTACAGCGCTTGAATGAGCACGCCGGCAATGGCAATGTGCAGCACATCGCGCCCCTTCGGCCAAACCGCGCGCCCCACTATCGCAAGCACTGTCATCAAAACGCAGACGCCGATGTAGCGAACGATGAGAAACGACAACGGTTCCGCATCATGCGCGGCAAGTTTGGCAACGATATAGCCCGTGGCCCAGACAAAAATGAAGGCCGGAACGGCCAAGCGCGCGGCAAGTGATGAGGATGAATCAGACGTCATGGTGTGATGCTAGCCGCTTGGCGCATTACGTTGCGCTGCGTTCTCGTGTGCGTATGACGGCAACGACTCATTGCAAATGGACGAGCCATCGATGATCTTGGTGAAGATCGCATTCCCGACGGCGCTAAGATAGATCATCTAGTTTGCGTGAAGTGACCTCAAAACGCTGTGCGCACTCGCTTCTTCCGGACTCTCGCCAATGAACCCCATCCAACGCGACGATAGACCCAACATCATTTTCATCGTCGCTGACGATCTTGGCTACGCCGATCTGGGTTGTTACGGAGGGAGGGACGCGAGTTTCGGCGCGGTGTCGCCGGTGATCGATCAGCTTGCCGCTAACGGCATTAAATTTACGCAGGGCTATTCAAATTCTCCTGTGTGCTCTCCGACGCGATTTGCGCTAATGACTGCGCGCTATCAGTACCGGTTGCGGGGTGCCGCCGAGGAACCGATTAACAGCAAAAGCAAAGGCAGCAGCACGCTCGGCTTGCCGCCCGAGCATCCGACGCTACCGTCGCAACTCAAGGCATGTGGATATCGCACTGCACTGTTCGGCAAGTGGCACTTGGGTTATCCCCCTCATTTCAGCCCACTCATGAGTGGCTACGACGAATTCTTTGGCCCCATGTCAGGTGGCGTTGATTACTTCACGCACTGCGCCAACAGCGGTGACCACGACCTATACCAAGGCGAAACCGAAGCACCTACTGCGGGATACCTGACCGATTTGATCACGCATCGAGCGATCGATTACGTGAAAGCAAACGCGGATGCGCCATTTTTCCTAAGCCTGCACTACACCGCGCCGCATTGGCCCTGGGAAACGCGCGATGACGAAGCGCTGGCGCAGGAAGTGAAAAGCAATCTCTTTCATCTGCATGGCGGCAACGTCGAGACCTATCGCCGCATGATTCACCACATGGATGAAGGCATCGGCGGTGTGGTCGCGGCGCTACGCGAGACCGGACAACTTGAAAATACATTGATCGTCTTCACCAGCGACAACGGCGGCGAGCGATTCAGCGACAACTGGCCGCTTGTCGGCGGGAAAATGGATTTGACCGAAGGTGGCATTCGTGTGCCATGGATCGCGCATTGGCCGCGCGTAATCGCTGGTGGCGGCGAGAGCGAGCAGCTCTGCATGACAATGGATTGGTCGGCGACGATGCTTGAGATCGCAAAGACCGGTGCACATCCTGATTTTCCGTTGGATGGCGTATCGATTGCACCCGTGTTGAGAGATGCGACGTATCGCTTTGATCGGCCACTGTTTTGGCGGATGAATCATCGCGGTCAACGTGCGCATCGCGACGGCGATTGGAAATACTTGCGCGTTGACGGCAACGATTATCTGTTCAACATTGCCGACGACGAACGAGAGCGTGCAAACCACGCGACGCGCAATCCACAGCGCCTTGAAGCGATGCGATCAGCCTGGGAAGCGTGGAACGCGACAATGCCTCCGATTGCACCCGACGCAACAGTGAGCTTGGGCTACAGCATCAAGGACATGCCGCAGCGATAGCGCGTCGCACTAGAAGCATCAGGTCACCGCTTTTTTCTGCGAGAACTCTGCGCGTTTCCATTCGCCAGAGTGCATCACGTCTGCAATGATCGCAAGTGCGTTGACGATGTCTCGATGCGACAAGTAGAGCGGCGCAAATCCAAAACGCAGAATGTTCGGTGCCCGAAAATCTCCGATAACGCCACGTGCGATTACCGCCTGCATAATCGCGTAGCCGTCGGGGTGCGTGAACGACACCTGACTGCCGCGTCGTACTGCGTCACGCGGCGTGACAAGCTCAAAACCGAATTGCGCGAGCTGGGCGTCGAATTGCGCAATGAAAAGGCCAGTGAGCGATTCGCTTTTCTTACGCACGTCAAGCATTGACACACCGTCAAACGCAGCGAGCGCGGCCTCTAGCGAAATGACCGCAAGTTGCGAAGCCGTGCCGACTAGCAAACGATCAATGGTGGGATGGGCGCGGTAGCCCTGCTCAAACGAAAACGGCGCTGCGTGACCATGCCAGCCGGCGAGCGGTTGGTCCAAGGCCGCGATTAAATCCTCACGCACGTAAACGTAGGCTGGCGCTCCGGGACCACCATTCAGATATTTGTAGCCACAGCCCACCGCGTAATCCACGTTCCATGCGTGCAATTGCACCGGAATCACGCCAGCGGTGTGCGCCAAATCCCAGATAATGCGGCCGCCGAACGCATGCGTGAGCGCAGTAACACGTTGCATATCCAGCATGCGCCCGGTCTTGTAGTGCACATGCGTAAGCGCCACGGTGCACAACCTGTCACCCGCCTCGGCAATCACTGCCTCAATCGTGTCTTGGTTGGCCAGCAGCACCCGCTTGCCGTAAAGCTTTGCGGCGCGCTCGGTGATGTAAGCGTCGGTAGGGAAATTGCCCTCCTCACACACGATGGTGTCGCGTGTTGGGTTAGCTTCCATCGAGGCGCACAGCACCTTGAACAGATTTACCGTCGTCGAATCGCAGGAAATCACTTCGCGCGCATTCGCCCCGATCAGCGCTGCGATTTTCGCCCCCACGCGTTGCGGCGCGGGATACCAATCAGCGTCGTTCCACGAGCGAATCAGGCCGACGCCCCACTCTTCGTTAATTGCGCGATGCAACCGCTCGTTCACCCCTTTGGGTAGCGCACCGAGCGAATTGCCATCGAGGTAAATAACCCCTTCGGGCAAACTGAATCGATCGCGACAATGCGTGAGCGGATCAGCTAGGTCGAGGGTGTTCGCTGTCTGAACCGCGGCGTCGGAAATGTGTGGTGATGTCATAGTTAAAGCGCGGTTATAGCGTGGTGCGAAGCGACCAAAGTTCCGGGAAAAAATGCAGTTCGGTGACGTGGCGCAACCATCCGATACCGGCCGAGCCACCGGTGCCGGGCTTATGCCCGATGATGCGTGAAACGGAAGTGAAATGCCGCCAACGATACTGCGAAAACGCATCATCTAACGACACCAGCGCTTCGCCCAACTCGAACAATGGATTCTCGGTGCGCGCTTCTGCGTAGATTTTTCGCCAAGCCTCCTCGACCGATTCGTTAGCCACATACGGCTGTTTCCAATCACGATCCAACATAGCGGCGTCGATAGCGTAACCGCGCCTCGCGAGCAAAGCCAGAATTCGGTCGTAGAGCGATGGCGCTTCGAGCGCCGCTTTCATTTTTGGCCAAACGTGTGGAATGTTGCTGTGCGCGATTGCAAGGCGTTCACTCTTGTTTCCAAGAATAAATTCGACATGGCGATACATGAACGAAAGCTGCCCAGAAGCTTGGCCGAGTGAATTGCGGTATTCGTTGAATCCGTCAGCGGTGATCGTCGACAGGACATCCCACGACTTGCCGATGTACTCGGTGATTGCACGCGCGCGGCCCAGCATTCGGATAGCTTCCGCCAATTCGTCTTTCTCAATCTGGTGCATTGCGTTGAACAGTTCAAAGTGCAGACCTTGAAACAGAAGCTCTTTCACCTGTCCCATGATGATGAAGCACGACTCGTCGTAGCCCTCACTGCGCGGGATTTGCAAGGTGTGCAACAAATCAATGAACTGATAGGCAACGTAGTCGTTGCTGTTGCCGTTGAACTCCACGGTCGGTTGGCCCTCGTTTTGGCCGGCTTTTTGTTGACGCGTTGCGTCAGTCGTGACGCCCATCGGGCGCCGCCTGTTGGAACAGTCGACCCCGGCGGGATCAACGAGATTCGGAAAAACGGGACTGACACGAGCCATTGTGAACACCTAAGGCGTGAATTCGACAGATTGCCGTTGCAGGAACGACTTTACGGAAAGTTTATGTACTAGTTGGCGTTAATTCTTCGCTATCTTCGTGCCTAGCGAACCTTTGCGTGCATACTTAAGTCCTAAATTACCAACGCGTGCATTAATTATTCTCGCAAGCGGCATCAGCTACGCAAGGTGCGTTCACATTCAATTCTGCGCGCTTCTCGCGCGCATCTGGCAAGGCACGCAATAGCAATAACGGAAAACAGAAAATGCAAGACCCGCTCGACACAACCGATCTCGCACTATTGCGTGAACTGCAAGACGACGCGCGGCTAACCTCAGCTGAACTCGGTACACGTCTCTCCATTTCACAATCGCCCGCATGGCGTCGACTGAAGCGGCTGGAGCAAGTCGGGGTGATCGAGGGATACCGCGCGGTGTTGAACCGAAAACAGCTTGGGCTCTCGGTGCTGGCGATGGTGCAGATCAGCATGGACCGACATGACGACGCTTCGGCGCGTGCGTTTGAGCAAGCCGTGAGCGAGATCCCGCAAGTGGTGTTCTGCCACGGCATGAGCGGGCCGGAAGACTTTCTATTGCTGGTCGTCGCGCGTGACTTGGAGGATTACTCCAGCACACTTCTTGGCAAGCTGCGCAGCTTGCCAAGCGTGAAATCTATCCGCACCAGCTTTTCACTCAAAGCCATCAAAGACGACATCGCGATACGCATCAGTGTGTGAGGCGTATCGCGCCGGGCGGCTTTAGCGCGAGCGCTAAGCTGCGGGCAAAACGTAGCTCGCAAATTGCTCGCGAAGTTTCGCCTTCATCATCTTTCCGGTTGCGCCCAGTGGAATGCTTTCAACGAATTGCACATCGTCTGGTACCTGCCACTTTGCGATTTTTCCGTCGTAAAACTTGATGATTTCCTGCGCCGTCACCTCCGCGCCTGGCTTCCTCACGACAACCAAGATCGGACGCTCATCCCACTTCGGATGTTTGATGCCGATGCAGGCGGCCATCATCACCGCGGGATGCGCCATCACGATGTTTTCCACATCAATCGAGCTAATCCACTCACCACCGGACTTAATCACGTCCTTGCTGCGATCGGTGATCTGCATGAAGCCGTCGGGGTCAAGCGTGGCGACGTCTCCCGTGCCGAAGTAGCCATCGTTATCAAGAATCTGACCTCCGTCGCCCTTGAAGTATTCCTTCACAATCCAAGAGCCGCGTACCAGCAAATCCCCTGATGCCACGCCATCGCGCGCCAACTCCTTGCCTTCGGGGTCGACGACCTTCATATCGACACCGAACACTGCGCGCCCTTGTTTCAAAAGCAGAGCGCGCTGCGTCGGCCAATCGGCCTCCATGTGCTTGCCCTTGAGATTGCCGTAGGTGCCCAGCGGGCTCATCTCGGTCATGCCCCACGCGTGATAAACCGTGACGTTGTATTGATCGCGAAACGCATCCATCATCGCAGGCGGACATGCCGAGCCGCCGATGACCGTGCGGCGCATGGTGGAGAGTTTGAGATTGTGCGCGCCCAAATGCCCGAGCAACATTTGCCACACGGTCGGTACGCCCGCGGAGAACGTCACCTTCTCCGACTCAAACAACTCGTAGATCGATTTGCCATCGAGCTGCGCGCCGGGAAATACGATTTTGCAACCCATCATCGGCAGCAAATACGGCAAGCCCCACGCGTTCACGTGGAACATCGGAACCACAGGCAGTACACAGTCGCGTGAGGTCACGTTCATCACGTCAGGAGACGACGCCGCCATGGCATGCAACATCGTCGAACGGTGGCTATACAAAACACCCTTCGGATTGCCCGTGGTGCCGCTCGTGTAGCAAAGGCTTGACGCCAAGTTTTCATCAAACACCGGCCACGCGTATTGGTCGGATTGCGCCGCGATCCAAGCCTCGTAACTCACCAAGTTCGCAACGCCAGAGTCCGCAGGCAGCTTGTCCGCATCGCACATCGCCACGTAGAGCCGCACCGTGGGACACTTCGGCGCAATCGCCTTAATGAGCGGCAAGAACGACATGTCGAAACACATGACTTCATCTTCCGCGTGGTTCACGATCCAGGCCATCTGGTCTGGATGCAGACGCGGATTCACCGTGTGCAAAACCCGGCCCGACCCCGAAACGCCGTAGTACAGCTCGAAGTGGCGATAGCCATTCCACGCCAGCGTTCCGACTCGCGCCGAACGCGCGAGGCCCATTGCGTCAAACGCGTTCGCGACACGCTTGGCGCGGCGATTCACCTCGGCGTAGGTGGTGCGATGAATGTCTCCTTCAACGCGACGCGAAACAATCTCCGCGTCGGCGTGATAGGTCGCCGCGAATTCGATCGCCGACGAAATCATCAGCGGGTGGTATTGCATCAATCCTTGCATGGAGCCTCCTTAACTTCAAAAAATTTTTGGCGCGCTAAACGAACACAAGCGAACATATTGCATTCAGACATTGCTTGCGACGTAACCTGCCGTACCTCACGAATGATTATCGCCGCTTCGTGATTGCGCTGTGTTTCGAAGTTCGCATTAGTAAGCGTACGCGACGCAGCATCAAACTACTTGAACCGCGCCAACGAAACCATGTCTCGTCAATGGCGTTAGCGGGACGGAGGCGCGTTACAGCTTTTACGCGCTAACCGCATTCCTATGGACGATTAGGTGGGTTTTTCTCAAATGTCGACATTAAGACAATAATGCCTGCAATCACCGCCCAGCTGTCGTTCCGCATAAAAAGCTGTGCATGGCGAACTATCGGAACTTCTTAGAATTGCGTCGCCAAAATCCGCACGCTCCACGCTTGAGACTGGTCGCAAAACGCATCGACCGCTAGACTCAAAACCATCCTTTTCAGCGGTTGCGCGGCCAATGTCCTACGACAAATATCGTTCCCCTGTGGGCTGGTACGTCACGTCATATTTGCTTCGATTCATTGAGTTCAAAGACGATTTCAACTGCGATCTTGAGCATCGGTTTACAGCCTGGGAAAACACGGCGCCACAAAGCTTAAAAATCTACGAAAACGCTTGATACGCCGCGACGAAATCAGGCTGCAACGAATTCGTCCGATGCGTTCTTGCAGCGCTACACTTTGTGGCGTGGACGCGAAGATGAACGTAGGAATCTAATCGCGTCGCCTAAACGCTGGGGAACACGATGACCACCTTCCGCACTTCGCGCAAACTGCCCTGCTCGCCAGAGGTTGTTTTCAGCGCTATTCGCGACCCGCAGCGCTTGGCCCGCTGGTGGGGACCGGACGGCTTCACCAACACGTTTCACCACTTTGAGTTGAAACCCCGTGGTCGCTGGTCATTAACGATGCACGGCCCTGATGGCGCAAATTATTTGAACGAATCAGAGTTCACCGACGTCGTGGAGCCCACGCTCGTGCGCATCCGACATATCTCGCCGCCCGAGTTTGTTCTCACGATCAGTCTTCAACCGGAGGCCGACGGCACACTGGTCACTTGGGAGCAGATTTTTGACGACGTGCAGTTCGCGGAGCGCGTGCGCCACATCGTAGAGCCCGCCAATGAACAGAACCTAGATCGCCTCACCGCAGAGCTAGGCGCTGACCTCGGGCGCACCGTGTAGCTTAACTGGCCTACGCATACCAGTCGTAGAGAACAGTGCGCATCATGCTGAAAACCGCCACTTCCAAACCGCAAAACGTAGACGAATACATCGCCAAGTTCGCACCCGAAGTTCAGGCAATTCTCCAACGCGTACGGCAAGTGGTCCGTGAGGCGGTGCCCGACGCGCAAGAGGTGATTAGCTACCAAATGCCCGCGCTGAAAGTTCACGGCATCGTGGTGTACTTCGCCGCTTTCAAGCATCACATCGGCATCTACCCGCCAGTCGGCGCCAAGGCGATGCAGGAACTCGGACTTGCACCGTATGCTGGCGAAAAAGGAAATCTCCGCTTCCCATTCTCACAACCGATTCCTTACGAACTCATAGCGCGTATCGCACAAACGCGCGCGCGACAGGACGCGGCCGACGCAGCAAGAAAACGAAAGACTTCGCGCGTGAAGAAACCGCCTCGAACGACGACACTTGATTCTGCAGATTAGTAACCATGCAAATCCCTGCCAACGTCGCCGCATTCTGGTACGACTTCGTCAAAAGTGTCGACGGAATTGACGATGCACGGTTTTGCGAAGCTTTCTGCTTCGGGGATAGCGAAGCTCTAGCGGCGGAGTTGGCGGCGTTGGTGCTGTCGGGTACGAAACTGGCCACGGCCGGATTGCTCACATCCTTTACCGATGCCGGAAAACGGCTCCCGACGTTAGGCGACCTGAGCGTCGTCACCGACTGGACAGGGGCACCGCTTTGCATCATAGAAACGCGCTCGGTAGAAGTTGTGCCGTTTGCGCAAGTAACAGCCGAGTTCGCTGCGACTGAGGGCGAAGGCGATGGATCGTTAGCGTTTTGGCGCGAGGCACACCATGCGTTTTTCACACGCGAATGCGCCGCAGCTGGGTGCGCGTTCACAGAGGACATGCTTGTCGTTTGTGAACGCTTTCGAGTTGTCTACCAGCCAGCTTAGCC
>JAGNQL010000158.1 GCA_017989135.1 Burkholderiales bacterium | reverse complement strand
CCATTGCGTTCACCGCCGACGCGGCAAGCCCGCAATGCGTCGGCCCCAACGTACACGTCACGTCGCTGTGCGGGCTGCCGCTCGCGCCTCCGCAGATAAGTTGCGCCGTACCCACCGATACGCAAATTTCGCTGTCTGCGTTCCCGCGATATTCGGTGCAACGCGCAACCAATATCTTCTCTTGGCAAGCCTTTGTTGGTTTGCATTGGCCCGCCTCGAAAACCGAGCGCGGCGTGCCAGATGCCGCCGCCAAGCTCGGGGCGCCCGGCCCCGCCGTCTGGGAAACATGGCGCGAAACAAGCGAAATTTTTCGTACCGATACAGCGGGCAATCCGATCCCTCCGCTAGCGTGGAACGCACCGAGCACCTTGCCCACGCAGTGCGGCAATAGCGGTGTCGCGGTGGACCGCGTGCTCTACCGCACGAGCAAAGTTGACGATTTGCTCTCCGATATCGAACAGCCCACCGGCGCGACGATCACGCGCCCCATCACGCTAAAGAATCAGCGCGGCGAGCTAACGCGCTACGAAGTGCGCATGAACCGCACCGCCTATGACGCCATCAGTGCTCCCGAGAATCAATGGTGGGACGGCAGACGACAAGCCTCCGTCAACACAGTGCGCTTTCCTTCCGGAAGCATGATTGTTAAAGCTGCGTGGACACCCGTCAATGCCTCCGAAGCCGCTCGCTTTCACACCGTAAACGCGTGCGTGTGCGATGCCGCTCCCACCGACGCCAACCCCACGTGCGCCGTGAAAACGATGGGCTTAACGGGCTTTCATCTCATGAGCAAGACAGCCAGCGCGCCACAGTGGCTGTGGTCTACTTTTGAGCAACAAGACAACGTGCCCGCAGGGTCTTGCCCCGTGCCGCCCGCGCCTGTTTCTGGCGTACTAAAACCGACGGCGGCTACGGCGGCCGTCGCCCCTTCAACCTACTGGAACCCCGCGCAAGGCCTCAACAACGCCAACCAACAAACCCTCGGCCACACGCCCAGTCAAATCTGTCGAGAAATTCCGATACCAAACCAGAACCCTGCATGCGCCAATCCGAACGATGCCACCGACAACGTCGCCTCGCTCAATCTCGCCATGCAGTCCGGCCTGCGCGACACGCGCTTTGCCAACTACCAATTGGTGAACACGCAATGGCCGGTGCCCGGCACCCAGCCCGCCAACGCTCCGCACACCGCGTTTTCGGTGTTGCCTGCTCTGCTTGGCAACACCACGCTCGAATCATTCATTCAGGGCACGTCAAGCTGCATGGGCTGTCACGCGATGGCGCGCACGCGCCGGCACGCAAGCCTTGATCCGAACGATCGTGGATTCGTCTCGTCGGACTTCACCTTCACACTCGGCCTCGCGCAGCCCAAGCTCACGCCCTCGCCCAAACTCGCCTCGCTCGCCGCAAGCTGCACACCCACCAGCACCGACCCAAAATGCGTTGGGCTACGCGTGGCGACTAATACGTACGTCGAATTGCCCACCAACGTCGGCGCGAAACTTCACTGTGCGAGTTGCCACTTGGACGCTGGCCGCAATCCGCGTGCGTCGTGGTGGCAAGGCATGACCGCAAAATATTCCACGCCACCCATGCTCGCGAAAGGCGGCATCGCGGGCCGCATCAACCAATGTTTCACCAACAGTCTCAACGGCAAGAACCTTTGCACGCCAGACGCGAAAGGCCATTGCAAAGACAACACCGCAATGAGCGGCCTCATCGCGTACATGGATTGGCTCACCGACCCCGCCAACAATCCGCACCACATCCCGAAACCGGCTGCGGCCTTCCCAGATGTCGGAAGCGGCGTAGGTGTAGCGGCGCGCGGCGGCCAGATTTACTTGCAGAAATGCGCTTTCTGCCACGGCAAAAACGGCGAAGGCCGCTACCAAGACAACACGTACTACCGTCCCGCGCTGTGGGGAAACCAATCGTTTAATTCAAGCGCAGGCATGAACAGCGCGAGCGACCTCGCGCCGTTCATCTACGGCAATATGCCGCTGCACTCCGGCGGCGAAATCAGCGCTCAAGAAGCCTTTGATTTAGCGTGTTACATCGACAGCCAGCCGCGCCCCAAAGGCTCATTGACGAAGAACGAAGTCAGCGCAACCGGCAAGATCACCTGTGCACCCTCGACGCCACAGCGGACAAAGTTGGCGCGACGCACAAGCTCAGGCAATTAGCGCGAAACCGTCGAATGGTGGGCGAAAACGTAGCGCGCTTGGCGCAACGGAGAGGCGTGGCCAAGGCGGCGCCTACGGGTAGCTTCGTCCCTTCGTGGCCGCACCGCCCCGCTTTGCATCGCGTTCCGCCTCCGTTAAACTAGGAAAAATCTGGGTCGTCGGGCTTGTCAGAAAGCGACCAAAGTGAGCAGATCGCTCGGCGCTGCCGGTCGATAAAAAACGAAAAGTTCGGTTACACAAACGCACACACGGGGAGTCACAATGTTTATGTCAATTTTTGGTACGTCTGGCGTGGATGCATGCAAACAGGCGCCTTCGACCGCACCCGCGCGCTCGACGGTCGCTCGGCGCTGCTGGCTGGCCTTCGGGGCGCTGCTCGGCGCAGTCTCACTCGCCTCCGCCCAGCCCGTCCCCGAAATCCTGCACTACAAATTTAACGAAACGGGAACCAGCGTCACCAACAACGCCTCAGCTCCGCCCGTTGGCACGGCGACCGGAACGATCAACGGTGGCATCACGCAAAACGCCACGATGGGCACCACGGCACTAAAAGCAGCCGTCGGTACGGGTGTAAGCTCAACAACAGATTACATCAACACCGGCTGGGCGACGAGCTTGACCGGCTCATGGTCGATCTCGTTCTTCACGAGCGACATCGGCGCGTCGTCGACCCTTTTCTACATCATGGGCGACCTCAGTGCGACGTCCATGCGCATCTTCACTAACGGCGTAGCGGGAGCCGGCAACTGGTGGTTGCGCGGCCCCGTGACCGACGTACCGCTCAACGGCGCCGCAGGCGTGCCCACCGCGATGGCCACCTTCGTGTACGACAGCGTGGCAAACGAAATTCGTGCGTACAAAGATGGCGTCTTGGTCAACACTGTAGCGCAGGCACCGGCTTTGGCAGTGTCAGGCACCGGCCCCTTCAAAGTGATTGGCTACAGCGCCAACGTCGGCCTGCCCGCAGGCGGCAAACTCGCCGACGTGCGAATCTATAGCAAGGCCTTGAGCCAGACTGAAATCACGGCGATCTACGACGCTGCGTTCTTGTTGCCACAAACGCTCACCTTCGGCACGGCACCTACAGTCGTCGTCAACGGCACCGGCAACGTGAGCGCGACCAGCGCCACGCCCAATTCCGGCAACACCATCACGTTCTCGACCACATCCACCGACTGCTCGGTCACCGCAGGTGGCGTCGTCACGGGCATTCACGCCGGCACCAACAACTGTGTGATCACCGCCACCCAAGCCGCGAACGCAACCTACGACGTGGGCACCGCAACGCAAACGTTCGACATCGGCAAGGCCAACCAATCGCTGACTTTCCCAACGCAATCTCCCGCAAGCCACGTCTTCGCGTCAGGAGCGACCTTCGCAGTAAATCCTTTGGCGACCAGCGCCAGCCCGAACTCCGGCGTCGCCATCGTCTACTCGTCGCTGACCACGGGCGTGTGTACGGTCGCCGGTACAGTGGTCACCATGGTGTCGGTAGGCACCTGCACAATCGCCGCTGATCAAGCGGGCGACGCGGACTACAACGCAGCAACGCAAGTCTCGCAAAACGTTCAACTGCTGGGCAGCGGCACGGTCGGCGGTACGGTGAGCGGCCTCGCAGGAACCGGCCTCGTGCTCTCGCTCAACAGCGGTGCGCAGACATTGAGCGTTTCGGTGAACGGTAGCTACAGCTTCCCAAGCGCGATCACCGCTGGCAATCCCTACGCCGTCACCGTGCAAACACAGCCGAGCGCACCGGGCCAGACGTGCGTAGTCGCCAACGGCAACGGGACGATGGGCAACAGTGCGGTAACCAACGTCAACGTGACCTGCGCGACGAACACCTTCCCGGTAAGCGTGAACCTCGGCATCGGCGTGGCCGCCTCGCCCGCAGGCCCACAAAACATCACCCAAGGCTCCACGCTCTCACTGACTCTGACACCACAGAACGGTTTCAGCATCATCGGTGCCTCTGGTTGTGGCGGCTCGCTGGTCGGCAACGTATTCACCACCGGGCCAATCAACGGCGCGTGCACCATCACGGTGGCGACGGTAGCCGACAGCATCCCCGTGCCAACGCTTGGCGCGTGGTTGCAACTGCTCCTCGCGGGTCTGTTGCTAGTCGCCGCTGGCCTGTACCTGTCGAAGCCGCGCAACGCGGCACGCGGCTAACGCCAAAGCAAAACGGTGCGCATGAAGATGCGCACCGGTGTTGCGGATTGTGTTCCGCGGGAAATTCAACTTTTCGCTGACGACGTGACGGCGCCCGCTGGCGTCATTCGTCTTTGTTTTCGCACAAGCTCGGTGAATAGCTTTTAGGCTCCATCGACAGCCAGGCGGCGCTTTCAGCGGCTTTTAGCAACTTATCGACAAACGTCATTGTTGGGCTGTAGCGACCGCCTGGCTGTCGTTTCGCGCGAAAAGCCAATAGACGGCAGGCTGGGTTGAAAACCCAGCAAAGCACCAACACCGAGAACGTTTGGTCGCGACCCAGCCTACGGGCTAAGTATCGAGTTTGACCCGTTCGACCTTCGTCTTCGTCATCTCGCACCAGCACGCTCACATTGATCCTGCCTACTTCGGGCGGCCGATTCGGTTTCCGCATACGCCGCGATAGCCTGATGCGACGATGAATTCATCGTATGCCAATAGGCTTCGGCGCATCGCTCGCGGACAATAGTTGGAATCTCCCGCACCAAGCCACCGCTTTGGAACTCGTCGTAGAGCCCTCTTGGACTACGGGTGAAGACTTTGTCGGCCTCGACTCAACTGACGGATTTACTTCACGAGCACCTTGAAGTCGTTCGAAATCGCGATTTGCCGACTCTCGCCCCAAGTGCTTTCCAACGAACCAAAATGCCACTAACAGAAAAATAAACACCCACACGCGCGAAGAGTTATTCGATACTGCCTTGGTGGCCGGACGCACGTTCTGTGTCACGGCATGCCGAGTTCGGAGGTTTCTCGCGCCGACACCATACGACACGAAAATCGTCAGTAGCTGAAGCAAAAGCAAACCCGCAGTGAAAATGCTTCCGAAAAGAGTAAAGAGAACCCAGCAGGCTGTCACCAGCCGCATTTCACGTCGGCCAAATCGACTAGCGCTGACTACAGTTATGACTATTGCAAGCTGAAACGCCAGCACACCAAAAGTCAGTAGGCTTGCCATTTCTATGGGTAGCTAAGTGCGAAAGAGACGCAAAGCAACAAAAAAAGAAAGATGACTAAGCTAAGCCGCCACCAGCAAACTTCTCTCCAACTGCGCCGACTGCGCATCGCTGAGCAACAAAAAGTGCTTTGCTGGATAGAGGAAATCCTCACCGGACTCGTCAACGATGCGCAGCGCGCCACGCTCTTCGCCTAGCGATTCGTAGACCAGTCCTGGCAACACGTCATCGCCCGAGAACTCTTCGCCAAAATCATTGCTTAGACACAGTGCAAAGTGTTTCATAGCCATTGCTTCACTTTCATTTTGACTCGGCCGATACCATGGCATTCGTACCAGTGAACTTCGGCAAGACCGACTACGCCATCCATTTCGACCGTCGCGATACCTTTTCGTTTCAACCAGTTCTTGCCGCCGAAGCGCGTAATAAGCAACGCGTATTCGCGGATGCCGCGCCCTCTGGCGATGGTTTCTACGTCGACGATGTCGCCAATAATTTTCACGAAATCAGTCTATCGCAAAAACTTGCGGGCCGGAACACTCTCCGTTCTAACGCGTGCCACCAGCGCACGGGCTTCAACTTTCAAGCAACTCACCAACGCATTCGGCGGCACCGCCAGCATGCCGCTCTAAGCCGCGGAAACGATCTTCAC
>JAGNQL010000157.1 GCA_017989135.1 Burkholderiales bacterium | reverse complement strand
AAAAGTTCGTCCACTCAGAGAGTTGAAACGCGAAATACGCGCCGAGCATGTAGAAGCTAGCGTGCGCGAAATTCAATACGCCCATCATCGAGAAGATGAGCGTGAGCCCCGCCGAGAGCATAAACAACAAGAGTCCGTAGCTCACACCGTTGAGCAAAGACATCAAAAAAAATTCCAAAGTTCCCCCTATCGCGGATCAAGCCGCACGAGTGTAGAGCGCTTCACGCGTCGCGTCGTGACCTGTCGTCGAAAAAAAACAAGCCACGGAGGCCGAGGCCAACCGTGGCTTGTTGTGACGAACGCTACCGCTGCATTACGAGCGCTTTGGCATCTTGCATGTCGTCGGTGCCGAGGCTTCGTTCGGCATCATGTAGCGCGCGGTCTTGAAGCCGTAGCCCGTGTTTTCTTGATCGAATTTCACGCCGGGTCCGCCCGCCTTCGTCCAGTTAACCACGTACAGACCCTGTTGCAGGGCACCGTCCGATGCGCGCATTTCGGTGTCTTCGCCGGAGGCACCTTTCATCTTCATGCCCGCCATAGCTTTAGCCACTTTAGCGCCTTCTGTGCTCTTCGCTTTTTCGACGGCGGCTACGAGATAGCGAACTGCGTTGACGGTGGCAACCGTGTAGAACTCCTCGTTGAACTTCTGTTTGAAGCCCGTGTAGATGCTCTCGATTTGGCTCTGGTCCGAGTTTGGATGCCAATACGAAACCATGGACACACGGTCGGCACCAGCTGCGCCGATGGCCGTTGGCGTGCCAATCACGCCCGCGTAGAACGTGAAGAAGCGACCTTTAAACCCTGCTGCGTTCGCGGCGCGAATCAGCAGGACCAAGTCCGGCCCCCAGTTGCCAGTGACTACGGCGTCAGCACCAGAAGCCTGAATCTTCGCCACATACGGCGCGAAGTCTTTTACTTGGCCCAGCGGGTGTAACTCATCTCCAACAATCTTGACGTCGGGACGTTTCTTGGCCAGGAATTCTTTGGTGTACTTTGATACTTGTTGGCCAAACGAGTAGTTTTGACCAATGACGTACACATTCTTGATGCTCTTCTCATCCTTCATGTAGTTGGTCAAGCCTTCGAGCTTCATGTCCACGCCCGCGTCAAAGCGGAAGTGCCACGGCGAACACTTGCTGTTCGTGAAGTCGGGGTCAATCGCGGCATAGTTCAGGAACACAATTTCTTTGCCCGGATTGCGTTCGTTGTGTTTGTTTACAGCGTCGATCAAAACGCCTGCAACGTTCGAACCGTTACCTTGCGTGATGAAGCGAATGCCGTCGTCGGCCGCCTTTTTAAGCAGCGCTAGGGCTTCTTGCGGGCTGCCTTTGGAATCCATCGGCACAATCTCAACGGTCACGCCGCTATTGGCTTGCTTGCCGCTAAAACGCTCCGCAGCGTATTGATAATGCTTGAGCTGATTTTGGCCAACGCCGCCCATGGGGCCAGACATGCCCTCAATCATGGCGAGTTTGACGGTTTGCGCCTGCGCCACGCCAACGAACATGAGTGTCGACGCTACCGCCAGAACGACGGGTTTCAAACTTACTTTCACTAGAGCCTCCTTAAGTACCGATGTGAACTGAGAAAAATGTGTGCGAGCTTGGCAACTGTCCAATGTGAATCTTGTTGCACCGCAGCGCGAATCGCGTAGTGATCTTAGTCGATTGTAAGAAGCGCCGGTAGCGTTCGTGTAGTGGAAAACCCATGATTCGCGTGGCGGGTTTTGGAGCAATGCGTATGAAATTTCCCGCGCAGGGAGTAGCTTCGCAACAGCACATCATCAAGCCTGCCCAACGTCGGCGCAACCGAGAGCGCTGCGCGGGCTAAAATGTGTGGTTGTTTCAACCCACCTCCTACTGCCTGTGAACGCCCCACTGCAAAACGCTTCAGCACTTTTTTCCCATGTCGAAATGGCGCCTCGTGACCCGATCCTTGGTGTCATCGAATCGTTCAACGCCGATCCGAATCCAAACAAAGTGAATTTGGGCGTTGGGGTGTACACGGACGAAAACGGTAAAGTGCCAGTGCTCGAATGCGTCAAACGTGGCGAGCGTGCAATGGCTGAAAAATCCGCACCACGTGGCTATCTGCCAATTGACGGTATCGCGGCCTACGACAAAGCCACGCAGTCCCTGGTGTTCGGCGCGGACTCCGACATCGTAAAAAATCAACGTGCGGTCACGGTGCAAGCGGTGGGCGGCACGGGCGCACTCAAAGTCGGCGCCGATTTCCTCAAGCGCGTCTCTCCTGATGCTGCCGTCTACATCTCGAACCCAAGCTGGGAAAACCATCGTGGCCTGTTCACGAGCGCCGGCTTCGAAGTGCGTGACTACGCGTACTACGATCAAGCCACGCGCAGCCTCAATTTCGAAGGCTTCTTGGCGGCGGTCAAAGCCATGCCGGCAGGCAGCATTGTGGTTCTGCATGCCTGCTGCCACAACCCAACGGGCGTTGATCCATCGATGGCGCAGTGGCGCGAGATCGCTGCGGCGGTGCGAGCCGGCGGATTGGTGCCGTTCCTTGATATGGCGTATCAAGGCTTCGGCGACGGCGTGGTGGAAGACGGTGCGGTCGTGAAGCTGTTTGCCGAATCGGCGGGCCCAATTTTCGTGTCGAGTTCGTTCTCGAAATCGTTCTCGCTGTACGGTGAGCGTATCGGCGCGTTGTCGGTGGTTGCGACCGATAAAGATGAAGCCACACGAGTGCTTTCGCAATTGAAATTGGTGATCCGCACCAACTATTCAAACCCGCCGACGCACGGTGGCGCACTCGTTGCGGCCACACTCACGGATCCCGAAGCCCGCGCACTGTGGGACAAAGAGTTGGGCGAAATGCGTGATCGCATCAAGTCGATGCGCGTCGCGCTGCACGCCGCGCTGAAGAAACTTGCGCCTACCGCGAATTTCGAAAATATTCTCACGCAACGCGGCATGTTCTCGTATTCCGGTTTGAGCAAAGATCAGGTGCATCGCCTGCGCGCAGAGTTCGGCGTTTACGCGGTGGATTCAGGTCGCATTTGCGTCGCTGCGTTGAACAATAAAAACGTAAATTACGTCGCGGAAGCTATCGCTAAAGTGCTTTAAGCGAGCGAGTTGAGTTGCACGTTTTTTTTATTCAGCTATAATTCTTTTTGTCGCGGCAGTAGCTCAGTTGGTAGAGCGCAACCTTGCCAAGGTTGAGGTCGAGAGTTCGAGACTCTTCTGCCGCTCCAGTTTGAAATAAAACGGAACCGCAACGGTTCCGTTTTTGTTTGTGTGGAGCGATAAAAAATTCCACGCAACTCGGCGGGTTAGCAAAGAGGTTATGCAGCGGATTGCAAATCCGTTTAGAGCGGTTCGATTCCGCTACCCGCCTCCACAATTCCCCCACCCTCTACGTAAAACATGCGCCGACGCGACACGCGTGGCGCGTCAGCGCGCGGCTCTTTCTGCGCCGACTCAACAGCAAACGCACGCTCTGACGAAAGCAACCTGTTCGAGGCGCGACACCCTGCGTCTACACACATATGGCTTTTCGCGCGGAGCGACAGCCAGGCTGTGGTTTCAGCTCTATTTTTGCGATAGTCGATATTAGTATTTTTCGGCTTGTAACGACCACTTGGCTGTCGTTAACGTTGAAAAGCTGTATTCCAATTACTCGGTGTCAGTAGCCGCCAGCCCAGCACTGTCGATTTGCATCCGAATACGGAAACCAACACAATGCGGCCATCGTAGGGCTCGCCCTGCTCTTTAAGGACACGTACATGCGTGATGCGACGCTTCCGGTTGTTTTGATTGCGGGTGGTTTGGCGATGCTGGGGTGGCATTACGGCTGGATTCCCAACTGGAACACGCTGATCGCGTTGGCCCTCGTCGCGGCCGGGGTGCTAATTTTGGTGCTCGATGGAGTGACCAAGAAGTCGCTGGTCGCCGGTCCGGTGCTCATCGCGATGGGCGCCGCGTGGTACGGCTATTTCGCGCTCGGCTGGCATTCGCGCTTGGTGATCCCGCTTCTGATGATTTTCTCGGGCTTGATGATGTTGATTGCTCGCTTCGCGCCACTGCCGGACAACAAGGTGCACGGCATTTTGGCTCCGCGCGAGAAGGACAGCGGACGATTCTGACGCCGCGCGTCGACCGCCTAAAATGACACGCATGGCAAAACAAACCTATCTCGATTTCGAGCAGCCGCTAGGCGAGCTGCAAACCAAAATTGATGAGCTGAACGAGCTGCACCACGGTGTCGATCAGCTTGATGTGTCCGACGAGGTCAAAAAACTCACTAAGAAGCTCTCCGAGCTGAACAAATCGATCTACGCCAAGCTCACGCCCTGGCAGATCGCGCAAGTGGCGCGCCATCCGCAGCGGCCATACACGCTGGACTACGCCAGCGGTTTGTTCACCGATTTCGTGGAGCTGCACGGCGATCGCGCCTTTGCGGACGATGCAGCGATTGTCGGTGGCTTGGCGAAGTTTGACGGGCAAAGCTGTATGGTGATCGGCCATCAAAAAGGCCGCGACACTAAAGAGAAAGTGCTCCGTAATTGGGGGATGCCCCGCCCAGAGGGCTACCGCAAAGCGCTTCGTCTAATGAAGATGGCGGACAAATTTGGCTTGCCGATTTTCACGTTCGTGGACACGCCTGGCGCGTATCCCGGCGTGGGCGCGGAAGAGCGCGGACAGTCCGAAGCCATTGGCCGCAACTTGGTCGAGATGGCGCAAATCAAAAGCCCGATCATCGTGACGATCATTGGCGAAGGCGGCTCGGGTGGCGCACTGGCCATCGCGGTGGGCGACGTCACAAGCATGTTGCAGTATTCGACCTACGCGGTGATTTCGCCCGAAGGCTGCGCCTCGATTCTCTGGAAGAGCGCTGAGCGCGCTGCTGATGCAGCCGAAAGTTTGGGCATTACCGCCGAACGCTTAAAAGCACTCAAACTCATCGACCACATCGTGCCCGAACCGCCAGGCGGCGCGCACCGTGACCCAGTGACGATGATGGGCAACCTGAAAAAAGTGTTGACGAGCGAGCTGGCGCGTCTGTCAGCGTTGAGCCCAGAAAAACGGCTGTCAGAACGCCGCGCTCGGTTGGCGGGCTATGGCGCGTTCAAAGTCGGGAATTGACGCATTGTCAGATTACGCGCTCCTCGGTGAGCGCGTTGCCCGTTCTAATTCCGTCTTCCTAAGCCAACCGTTGTGCCGTCCGTGACCGACAAGGCATATTCCTCCATCACGCGCGCCGTCGACGAGGCTGCGTTGCGTTGGTCGAACGCGGGTGTCGCAACGGTTTGCGTGGCGCTCTCAGGCGGCGTAGATTCTGTCGTCCTGCTACATGCTCTGGCCAGACTTTCCGCAACGCAACCGTCTTGGAAGCTTTCAGCGCACCACGTTCACCACGGCTTGAGTCCAAACGCCGATGACTGGGCGGCGCACTGCGGATCAATCTGCGACGCGCTGAATGTGCCACTGGACTGCACTCGAGTTACGGTTGATCGAAACGCTGGTATCGGGATTGAAGCGGCAGCCCGCGAGGCGCGCTACCGGGCGCTAGACGCGCTTGCCGCAGACGTCATCGTGTTGGCACACCATGCGAGAGATCAAGCGGAAACGGTGCTACTACAACTCGTGCGTGGCGCAGGACCGAACGGTCTTGCCGCGATGCCGCGCCTATCCCAGCGCTATGCGAGACCGCTGCTCGACGTGCCACGCAGCGCGGTGCAGGCTTATGCGTTGGCGCACCAGCTCAAATGGATCGAGGACGAAAGTAACCTTGACACGCGTTTTTCGCGCAACCGCCTGCGACTCAACGTGTGGCCACCGCTCGTAGCAGCGTTCCCAAGCGCGGAAGTGACGCTGGCCCGTGCAGCAACGTTACAAGCGGAAGCCGCGGTCTTGCTGCGTGATCTGGCAATGATTGACCTGCAGGCGATTAGCGAAAGCGGTGTACCGCGCGTATCGCAATTGATGGCGCTATCGGTCGAGCGGCAGGCAAATGCGTTGCGCCAATGGGCCGCCACTCAGTCCGTGCCCGTGCCGTCGTTCGAAACGCTTCGCGAGTGGTTAAG
>JAGNQL010000030.1 GCA_017989135.1 Burkholderiales bacterium | reverse complement strand
GTCGAGCACGAACACCGCAGCCCTGACCGAAGGTGCCACGTACGCCGTGAAAGTTCGCGCCACCGACAGTTCGGGCGCGTTCGCCGACTGGGACGTACTGCTGATCGCGCTGACCACAAGCAACGTCGCGCCAGTGATCGCTACGCCTGCTGGCGGCGCTAGCCAGACCGTTATGGCCGGACAATCCTTGGTGATCACCATTTCCTCGACCGACGCCGACGCGGCTCAAAACGTGACGCTTCAAGCGCAGGGCCTGCCTGCCAACGCGACGTTCACGCCAAACGCCCCCGGCAATCCAACCGGCGGCACGATTGTGTTCAACCCACAACCCGGTCAAGCCGGTCAAACGTTTGGCTTCAACATCGTAGCCACGGACAACGACCAAACCTTCCCGCTTAGCACCACACTCAACATGCAAATCAGCGTGACGGCAGCTAGACCGGTTGATATCCCCACGATGAATCAATGGATGCTGATGTTGCTCGCGACGCTGCTGGCAGGCACCGCATGGTTCAGCGCACGCCGCAACCGCGCGTAACGACCCAGCGAGGTAACTCACTATGAAAAACGGCACCTTTCGGTGCCGTTTTTTTTTGGTCATTCACTCGCGCGCGCCATTCATTTTTCACAGCGCGGCATGGCGGCGGTAAAGCACTGAACCAGTCGTAAACAACTTTTCGGCCAGAACGACCAGCAGGCGGTCATTTGGAGGTCAATTCGTCTGATATTGACTTCTTGAAAAAACAGGCTGTAACCACCGCTGAACTGTCGATTGACCAGAAAAGTTGAATTCCGCGTTCATTTCACGGCGCGACCGATGCGGGTTCGCATCCGCCACGTCGTGGTTCACCGCAGTCGTCGGAACCGCAAGCGTTCCGACCTACGTTCTCAGGGGTGAGGCTGTGCGGCCGAACTGATTGGCACGACTATCCAAAAACCTCTATTAGCGCAGACTCGAAAATTGCCGGGTCAGCACCAATCCGTTCCATGCACACCTCGAACCAGTCTAGGTAATCGACGGCACATTCGGTCGGCAACTCAAAGACAAAACTAACTAGCCGATACGGCGTTTCGGCAAAACTATCCGTCCGTACCGCCGCCGTCACTTGGTTCAACATCCGCGTCCGAGCTTCATGCAGTGCGTGCGCATTGTCGCGTGAGTTCTGCCAGTGCCGCTCCTCAATCACCAGCGCCTCTTGTGCATCAAACGGAAGACTTGGGCCAATCTGCTTCAAGCACTGCAGGAAAAACCGCATGTAATGGCCGCTGTGCCTCGGCAGCGGCAATCTCGTCGCGATTTCAAGTCTCGAGATCAATTCGTCGCACCCGTAAACATCACACGTCGAAACTAGCCGCCCAACTTCAATGCTTCTCACTCCGAGCAATCGCCAGCAAGCGATTGAGCTCCGCCGTGTGATGAATCGTGTTGGACTTGTGCCAACGGCCAATCACGTACATGAAGCCGGCAACAAGCAAACCGAACAACGCAACCGAGGCGTAAATCGAAAGCTCCAAGCTCGTCATCAGCGTGTAAAAACCGCCGAGCGCGAGGATCGCCGCTTGTTCGTTGAAGTTCTGCACGGCGATCGAACGACCCGCGCCCATGAGCATGTGGCCGCGATGCTGTAACAGTGCGTTCATCGGCACGACTAGATAGCCACCAATCGCACCGAGGAAAATCAGGAACGGGATGGCGATCCACAGTTTGGTGATGAAAATCATGGCCGCCACCGCGATGCCCATGCCGATGCCCAGCGGAATCACGTTGGTCGCTCGGTCAAGCGTCGCGCGCATCGATGCGTACACCGCGCCCGCCGCCGTGCCGATGCCCACCACGCCGACGAGCGTTGTCGCCTCTGTCACGCTGTACGACATCGCCGCTGCAGCCCATGCAATCACGATCACTTTCAGGTTGCCCGCCGCGCCCCAAAAGAGCGTTGTCGTTGCGAGCGAAATCTGTCCGAGCTTGTCTTGCCAAAGGCGCGTGTTGCAATGCCAAAAGTCCGGCAACAAATGCGTTGCGGTCGGAATCGGCTGCATCGCTACGCCTGTGTGTGGAATGCGCAGATTAAAGATTGCCGCGACGATGTAAACGGCGATCATGCATGCAATCGCAGCTTCCGGTGCGGTAGCGATATCAAAGTCGACCATCGGAAAGTCAAGGTCGAGCAACCAGTCGCCGACCTTCGGCCCCACCAAAATACCGCCGAGCACGTTGCCCATGATGATCGAGAGAATCGTGAGGCCTTCAATCCAACCGTTGGCCTTCACCAACTGCGACGGCGGCAGTAGCTCGGTCAAGATGCCGTATTTAGCGGGCGAGTAGGCAGCCGCGCCGAGCCCCACGACCGAATACGCGATCAGCGGATGCGAACCAAACAACAGCATCAAACAGCCGACCACCTTGATCGAGTTCGACATGAACATCACGCGCCCTTTCGGGAAGCGATCTGCAAACGCTCCGACAAACGGCGCTAACACGACGTAGAAAAAGGCAAACAACGGCACCAGCGCTGCGCCCTGCCAACTGGGTGCGCCATCGTATCGAAGCAATTGGTACGCCGCTACAAAGAGCGCGTTATCGGCCAGCGAGCTGAAAAACTGCGCCGCCATGATCGTGTAGAACCCGCGCTGCATGCGCATCCGTCTCCTGTCTTATGGTCGCCAAGTTGCGCGACGAATGGATGGTGCGCGGCCCCTCTCCCAGCACTCGTTTGGCCTGCATCAAAACAACCGATACAGGCCGTACGCCAACCTCTGCGTGGAGAGTAGCATAGGCCTGTGATGATTCTGTAAGCGCACCCCGCCCATGCCCCGTCCCCTCATTGCCCAGATAGATCGCGCCGCGTTGTCGCATAACCTTGACGTGGTACAGCAGCTCACGCGCGGCGCGCGCACGTGGGCCGTGATTAAGGCCGACGCTTACGGGCATGGCATCCACGCCGCGATGCAGGGGTTCGCGCACGCCGACGGCCTTGCGTTGATCGAAATCGAAAACGCAATTCGCCTGCGCGATCTGGGTTGGAAGAAACCGATTTTGTTACTCGAAGGCTGCTATTCGTCACTCGATTGGCATGCAGCGGCCGAGCATCGTCTGAGCTGCGTGATCCACTGTGACGAGCAGTTAAGCGAGTTCGAGGCCACGCCGCTTTCGCGCAAGTTGGATGTGTACCTTAAATTGAATACCGGCATGAATCGGCTTGGTTTTCGCATCGATCGCGCCCGCGATGTGGCCACCAGACTCACCATGCACGCGGGCACGGGGGACATCACGCTGATGACGCACTTCGCACGCGCAGATGAGCGCGATGGCCACCTAGAGGCGCTCAAGCTTTTTAATGACAGCGCCCAAGGCTTGCCCTTTGCGCGCTCTTTAGCCAATTCGGCGGCATGTTTTGATTTTGGCCGCGTCAGCTCCGACGCCACAGCGAGCAACGACAGCGTGCGCCCTGGCATCATGCTCTACGGCGCGACGCCGTTTACACACGCCACGAAAAGCGCAGCCTCGCTCAAGCTCAAGCCCGCGATGACGCTCTCGACCGAGGTTATCGGCGTGCAGTCACTGAAGCCGGGCGACGCAGTGGGCTATGGCGGCAGCTACGTCGCCACGAGAAATGAGCGAGTCGCGGTCATCGCTGCGGGCTACGCGGACGGCTACCCGCGCCATGCCGCTACCGGCACGCCAATCCTTGTGGGCGGGCAGCGCACGCGGCTCGTGGGTCGCGTGTCGATGGACAAAATCACCGTGGACATCACAGACATCCCGCTTGCAAGGGTCGGAACACCTGTCGAGTTGTGGGGAACGCAGCTTCCCGTAGACGAAGTCGCCAACGCCGCCGGAACGATTGGCTATGAATTGCTGACCGCTGTGACCGCGCGCGTGCCGCGGCGGGTCGTTTGATCCATATCAGCCCATCCGTCATCTGATTTCTCAGAACTTACTGATTTGTCAACGCCCGCTACAATCGCTGCGTTTAAACGGCGCACTGTGGCTGGCGGTGTTTTGCTGTAAGACTGACTACCCAGCTTAGTCAACACGTCACATTCGTCACCCCGGCGCGGCCGGAATTCACACTGAGGATCAAATACATGAACAAAATCTACGCACTGCTCGCAGCTTTCCTGCTCGCTGGCTCCGCATTCGCTGCGGTCAACATCAACACCGCGACCAAAGCTGAGCTCGAAGCGCTGCCGGACATCGGCCCAGCGCGCGCGCAGGCCATCATCGACTACCGCACCAAAAATGGCGCGTTTAAGTCGGCCGACGACCTGAAAAAAGTCGACGGCGTGGGCGACAAGAACTTTGCCGAAATGAAAGACAAAATTTCGACCTCGGGCCCAACCAAGATCGACTGGAAAAAAGAAGCGCCTAAAGCCGCCGATGCAAAAGCTGCTGCTCCTGCCGCCGCTGCCGGTGCTAAAGAGGCTCCAAAAGCTGACGCTGGTAAAGCTGCTGCTCCAGCCGCTGCCGCCGCTGCGCCTGCCGCGCCTAAAGCTGCTGAGGCTGCCAAGCCTGCCGCTGCCGCTAAAGCAGCCGACAAGCCAATGAGCAAAGAAGAAAAAGCTGCTGCTGACAAGGCCAAGAAAGAAGCCGACAAGAAAGCAAAAGCCGAAGAAAAAGCTAAGAAAGCCGCTGAGAAGAAAGCCAAAGCTGACGAAGCCAAAGCCAAGAAAGAAGCCGACGCAAAAGCTAAGAAAGAAGCCGACGCCAAGAAGAAAGCTGACGCTGCTAAAGCCAAAGAAGCTCCAGCCAAGGCCGCTCCAGCTAAAGCTGACGCACCAAAGGCTGATGCAAAAAAAGAAGAGCCAAAGAAGTAATTCTTTAGCCTCGACAAAAACCCCGCTTCGGCGGGGTTTTTTGTTTGTGCCGCATAATCAAAGCCACTCTCGTTTCACCGCCACGCCAATGCAATACCCCACCATCGACACCACCATCGGCAACACGCCGCTAGTTCGTCTACAACGATTGCCGAAACTCTTCGGCGTGCCGGACAGCACGGTCATTCTCGGCAAGCTTGAAGGCAATAATCCCGCGGGAAGCGTGAAAGATCGGCCCGCGTACTCGATGATTGTTGAAGCCGAGAAACGTGGCACGATCAAGCCTGGCGACACGTTGATCGAAGCCACGTCGGGCAACACCGGCATTGCGTTAGCGATGGTCGCCGCGATGCGCGGTTACCGCATGGTGCTCATCATGCCGGAGAACCAATCCGTCGAGCGCCGACAAGCGATGAAAGCCTATGGCGCGGATCTCGTGCTAGTGTCAAAAGAGAAGGGCATCGAAGGCGCACGTGACCTAGCCGTCGAGATGGAGCAACAGGGCAAAGGCCGCGTGCTTGATCAGTTTGCCAACCCCGACAACCCATTGGCACACTACGTCGGCACTGGCCCAGAAATCTGGCGGCAAACAAGCGGCAGGGTGACACATTTTGTGAGCGCCATGGGCACCACGGGCACCATCACAGGTATCTCAAACTACCTCAAAGAACAGAACGAAAGCATCGTAGTCGTTGGAGCGCAGCCCACCGATGGATCAAGCATTGCAGGCATTCGCAAGTGGCCCGAAGCGTATCGCCCCGCGATTTTCAAAAAAGCACGCGTTGATCAGGTCGAGGAAGTGTCACAGGCCGACGCCGAAGAGATGGCGCGTCGCATGGCAGTGGAAGAAGGAATTTTTTGCGGGATCAGCGCGGCGGGCGCGCTTGCGATTACGTTGCGCCTCGCGAAGAACGTCGAGAACGCCACCTTCGTGTTCATCGTCTGTGACCGCGGCGATCGGTATTTGTCGACGGGCGTTTTTCCGGGGTAGACGCGTCGTAGCGCTGTGGGAGCGGTGAAAACCGCGAAGACCGTGATTCGCCACGCCGACGCCAGCACGGCTTCCCCCGCTCCTACAATGTCAGCATGCTTCCCACCCTAGTCTTTGACATTGAATCGATTCCCGACGTTGCCGGGATTCGCCGTTTGCATGACTTACCCGCTGCGCTTTCCGATGATGAGGTCGCGAAATGGGCCTTCACACAGCAACGTCTGAAGAATGGCACAGAGTTTTTGCCGCACCATTTGCAGCGCGTTTGTGCCATTTCTTGTGCGTTTCGCGAAGGCACCGACAAGCTCGCGGTATGGACGTTGGGCGAACCAGACGACGATGAAGCGACCATCGTGCAGAAGTTCTTCGAGCTGATTGAACGACGCACACCGCAACTCGTGAGCTGGAACGGCGGCGGCTTTGATCTGCCAGTGCTGATGCAACGCGGCCTCATTCTCGGAGTGAACGCTTCGCGCTTTTTGGAGACTGGCGCGCACGATCGCGCATTCAACTTCGATCACTACTTGAATCGCTACAAAGAGCGCCATCTCGACCTGATGGACTTTCTTGCGATGTACCAAGCACGCGCGAATGCGCCGCTCGACACGATGGCCAAGCTTGCCGGTTTTCCGGGCAAATTGGGCATGGACGGCAGTCAAGTATGGCCTGCGTTTCAACGGGGTGAGATCGCCGAAATTCGCGCGTACTGCGAGACGGATGTCGCCAACACGTACCTTCTTTTCCTGCGCTTCATGGCGATGCGCGGTGACCTTGTGCCTGCAGAATACGATGCCGAAATCAAGCTTTTGCGCGACAAACTTGGTGCGAGCGATGCGACACATTGGAAAGAATATTTGGCGGCTTGGACTTCAGCGTGACCTCTGAGGCGATTGATTGGCTCACTCCCGCTGACCGCATGCCGTGGCCAGTGGTTGCGCCATTTCGGATGCGGCCAAATTTGGAGAAATTGGACGCTGACGCTCCGGCGCTGCTGCTGCGCGATGGACTTGCGGATGTTTACCAACGCGAGCGTGCCAAGGTATTAGCGACGCATCCCGAGCGCGCGATGGTGGGCCGCGCGGACGGTTCGGTGCTTGAGTGCATTCAAAACCTCGCGTCGAAGCGTCATGCTGTGGGAGCTTCGGAAGCCGCGAAAAACGGTCATTCGCAGCTTCCGCCACTCCCACAAACTCCTGCGCAAACGGCGAGCGCGCTGCAAGAAGACTTCGTCATCCTAAACCACGAAGCCGACACACTCCGCACCGAATATCTTTCAGTTTGCTTTCCTTCACGTTGGGACCCACGTGAAAAGCTCGGACTCGACTTCGCGGCCATACATGCGCCCGTGGCCGACAGCGAGCAGCTGCGCGCGGCGGGACCGAACCTGATGACGCTCGCGTTCATGAAACAGCCGATGCTGCGTCACGTGTGGCTCATCAGTCCGAGCGCGAGCCTCGATCAGCATCCCGACAAAAACGAAGCCTGGTGGGCCGAGGCCCTTGCCGATCCGTCGCCGCTATTGCCGCGTCTGTATTTCCGCATCGAGCGGCAAACGACGTGGCCACTGCCGCAATTTCAACGCGCCGTTTTTTTCATCCGCATCATGATGTGCCCGTTGCTTGATGCGCTGTCCGTCGGCGCAGGCCGCGCCGCAGAACTTGCTGCGACGCTTCGCTCGATGACGCCAACTATCGTCGCGTATCGCGGCATGACGGATGCGTTGCCGCGGCTGCTTGCGGAACTAGACTCGACTTCATGATGAGCGATTTCTCCCCACACCGCGCCCGAAAGCGCTTCGGCCAAAACTTCTTGGTCGATCAAAACATCATCAACGGCATCATCGACGCGATCGATCCAATTGCCGGGCAACACATCGTCGAGATTGGGCCGGGTCAAGCCGCGCTCACGCGAAAGTTAATCCACGCGGTGGGCAGCATTGACGCCATCGAAATTGATCGCGACCTAGTCGCGCGCCTCACGCACGAATTCCCGGTTGAAAAACTGCGCGTGCATCAAGCCGACGCGATGGAATTCGACTTTTCGACGCTGCCGTCACCGCTGCGGGTCGTCGGCAATTTGCCGTACAACATTTCGACGCCGATCTTGTTTCGCCTGTGCGAATACGAAGAGCGGATCAGCGACATGACCTTCATGCTGCAAAAAGAAGTCGTCGACCGAATGGCCGCAGCCGCCGGCGACGACGCGCGCGGACGGCTCTCGGTGATGCTGCAATATCGGTTCAAAGTCGAGAAGCGTTTCGACGTGCCGCCCACAGCGTTTAAGCCGGTGCCAGCGGTCGACTCGTCCATCGTGCGGCTCACGCCACTTGGAAGTGCGCGGCTGCGCCCGAAGGACGAAATTCTCTTCGCACGCATCGTGAACGAAGCGTTTAGTCAGCGCCGAAAAATGCTGCGAAAGAGCTTAGCGAAGTGGGTGACGGCGGACGGATGGAAAACGATTGGTGTCGCGCCGACGGCACGCGCAGAGGAGCTAACGTGCGAGGCGTTTGTGGCGATTAGCGACTGGGCGGGAGTCCATCGAAACGCGCTGTAGCAACAGGCTCCTTGTGACCGATTAGGCATTCATGGCGTCAACCGGCGCCGCAGCAACGACCGCCAGTGCGTGGCCTGCCGCGAGCATCCCCATGCTCGCCGTCATGTGCATCGCCGACCCGTATCCGGCGCAGGCTAGCCCCGCGCCGCCGCCAATCGGCGCTTGGGCCGGAGGCTCTGGACTGAAGACGGCGGCAACGTGAAACTTCTTTTTTCCGCGCGGAAAACCGTGGTTTTGGCGTAGATCCACCCGCAGTTTGGCGAGTAAGGCATCTTGTTCGGTAAAGGTTAGGTCGTCCACCATGAGCCTGGACGCATCGGATTTACCTCCGGCGCTCCCGCAGGTGATGAGTGGAATTTTCTGACTGAGGCAATGCAGCACCATCGCGACTTTGGCGCGCATTTTGTCGGCAGCGTCGATAACAAAAGCGGTGTCGCTCGGTATGAGCGCGCTGACGTTGTCTGGCGTCAAGAAATCATCGACTACATCCACTTGCACGCTAGGCGCAAAACTCTGAATGCGGGCGCGCATGGCGTCGATTTTGTTCGCCCCGAGCGTGGCGACAGTTGCGTGCGCTTGGCGATTGAGGTTGGATTCGACGACGACGTCCATGTCGATCATGGTGATCCGACCGAGCCCCGATCGAGCGAGCGCTTCAGCAGCCCATGATCCTACGCCGCCAATGCCCACAACGATTCCGTGCGCCGCGCGAATACGCTCGAACCCGTCACGACCATACAACCGAATCACACCACCGAAGGCTCGTTCTAGGTCGATGCTGTCGGCGGGGTGGGGGAGAATTTCCATATTACGCACGGCAAAATAACACCGCTAGGTGGCGACAATTTCCCTGAACAATTGACGCGCGGCGGCAGCGCCGCCTTAGCTCTGCTGAGCGCTATTTTGTCGCGTACGGATACGCTTGCTGCGGCACGCGTGCTGCGTCCTGCTCAGCGCGTTCGGTGACATCAAGCGGCTTTTTATCCCACCAAATCGCGCGGCCTTTGCGCTGATCTTCTTCAAGGTGCGGGCGCGCGGCTTTGAGATCGCGAATAAATTGGGTGATTTCGGATTCGTACATAGTGAGCTTAAAAATTGTCGCTTTACCGAATTTTAGGCGCTTTGAGGCGGCGTGACCAATAGCACTACTTTCCCTCGGGCGTACCTTGCAGCTTGTCCGCGCGTCGCGTGCCAGCGTACAACTCGAACTCAAACAATCGGCAGTCGAGTGCGCCGTTAAACAGCGGCGTCTTTTTCGAGGGTTTGAATCCGATGCCGCTGGGCAGCGCGCGATCAGCGGTGATGAAGCAAGCTTTCCAACCAGCCATGGTTTTCTTGAGCCAGGTGCCAACGTGTGGGTACCAAGCCTTAAGATCGGCTAGCTCGTTCAGTCGCTCGCCATACGGGGGATTGGTGAGCAGCAGACCGCTCGCAGCAGGCGCAGTGCAGCGCTCCATCGGCAGGTTGGTGAGCGTCACGGCATCAGCCGTGGCATCACCGCCAATGTTCTGCAAATGTCGCCGCGTCGTTTCAACGGCCTCGAGGCTGACGTCGTTTCCAAACAGCAAACCGGGTGTGAGTGGCTTGGCCTCTGCGGCCGCTTCGCTTCGCATGGCGTCAAAAGCCACCGCATCATGCGCGCGCAATTTTTCAAATGCAAACGGCCGCTGCCCGCCCGGCGCGAGATTCATGGCGATCATCGCCGCCTCGGTGAGCAGTGTGCCGCTGCCACACATCGGGTCGAACAATGGCATTTGACCGTGCCAGCCTTTGAGCGCGAGCATGCCAGCAGCGAGATTCTCACGTATCGGCGCAGACAGCCCTTCGCGACGATAGCCGCGCTTGAACAAAGCTTCGCCTGCGAGATCGAGATACACCGTAGCTTTGTATGCACTCAAAAAAACATGAATGCGCATGTCCGGCATGCTCGTGTCGACCGATGGGCGCGAAGCCATCGCCGCGCGAAAACTGTCGACAAGCGCATCTTTTACGCGCAGCGTAACGAACTCAAGACTCGTCACCGGCGACCGAATCGCGTCGACCTGAACACGGATGGTTCGATCTGCTGAAAACAAGTGCGGCCAATCAACTTCACGCGCGAGTTTGTAAATTTCTTCTTCGTGTCGATACTCAGCCTCAGCTTGCTGCCACAACACGCGGCTGGCGAGTCGGCTCCACAGACACACGCGATACCCCAGCAGAAAAGGCCCTTGGAACGCAACACCGCCGTCGGTCGGGCCAATGTGCAGCGCGCCGAGCCGCTCTAACTCGTAGCAAAGCGGCTCTTCCAGACCGCGCGGACAGGGCGCAAAAAACTTCTGCGGATGCTCAGGAATCGGTTTGGCTTTGATCTTGAGCGTGGCGGAGGCCGTGTTCACAGTCTGTCTACTTTCTCAGGCGACAGCCGTCGCCAATTGCGTCACGCCAGACATGCACCGAGGCCACATCCGGGAACTTGAGTTCAACGCCGCGCCAGATAAAGGCGCACAGGTTTTCAAGCGTCGGCACACCGAGGCCCGGCACTTCGTCTAGGTAATGATGGTCGAGTTGCTCTCGCAGGCCGTTTAGATGAGCGCGCAGGTGCCCCAAATCACTGACCATTCCCGTCGTGGGATCGGGTCTGCCCGCAAGCGAAACTTCGCAGTGGTAGGTATGACCGTGGATGCGGCGCGAGCCTTCGGCTTCAATCTCGCGGCGCAGCGTGTGCGCCGCGTCGAAGAAGAAACGCTGGGTAATTTCGTAGTGCATGGCCTAATTATCGAATGCCGATGACTTTGTGCGATTGCACAGAAAGCCGCCACTGCGGATTTTGTAGGCACCAGTCGATGGCGTACTGCGTGTTTTCGGCGCGCCGCGGTCCATCCATCGGCTGCACAAAACGATGCTCAAAATCGAGCGAGGAGAGATGCTCCATGTCGAGCGGCTGCGGCACGACAACCTTCAGTTCTTGTCCACGCAGTTGCAGCAACGGGGCGCCCGCTTTTGGGCTCACGCAAATCCAGTCGATACCATCGGGCGCTGCGATGCTGCCGTTGGTTTCCACGGCGATCTCGAAGCCCTTGGCGTGCAAGGCCGCGATTAACGGCAGGTCGAGTTGCAGCAACGGCTCGCCGCCAGTGCAAACGACCAACGGTTTGCCGTGGCGCCCAAGCGGCCATTCGCTCGCAACCACGTCCGCCAAAGCCTCTGCAGTGCTGAACTTACCGCCGCGCGTGCCATCGGTGCCGACGAAGTCGGTATCGCAAAACTTGCAGATCGCGCTTTCGCGGTCGCGCTCGAGTCCACTCCACAAATTGCAGCCCGCAAATCGGCAGAAGACGGCGGGTCGGCCAGCGTTCGCGCCTTCGCCTTGCAGCGTATAGAAAATTTCCTTAACCGAATATGTCATCGCGCAGCCCAGTTCTCGAAGCCCGTTTTGCGCAGCGCGCACGCGGGACATTCACCGCAGCCATAGCCCCATGCGTGTTGTGTGTCACGCACGCCGTGGTAACAAGTGTGCGTGTGTTCGACGATGAGTTGCGTGAGTTGGCTGCCGCCCAGCGATTCGGCAAGCGCCCATGTATCGGCTTTATCGATCCACATCAACGGCGTTTCAACGCGAAGCTTTTGATCAAGCCCCAATGAGAGCGCCACCTGCATCGCCTTCATCGTGTTATCGCGGCAATCGGGGTAGCCCGAAAAATCGGTTTCACACATTCCACCGACGAGCACGTCCAATCCACGGCGATAAGCGATCGTGGCGGCGAAAGTGAGAAACAAGAGATTTCGGCCAGGAACAAACGTGTTTGGTAGACCATTTTTTTCGTATGCGATAGCAACGTCGCGCGTTAGCGATGTATCGCTGATTTGCCCTAAGACCGCAAGATCAATCACGTGGTCATCGCCGAGCCGCAAAGCCCATTGTGGAAACCCAACGCGCAACTCACGCAGTGTTTCGAGCCGCACATCCATTTCAACGCGATGCCGCTGGCCGTAATCAAACCCGACTGTTTCGACGTGTGCGAAACGTTCCAAAGCCCAAGCAAGGCACGTTGTTGAATCTTGCCCGCCGGAAAAAAGAACCAGCGCTCGCTGCGCATTTTCAGCCGAACCACTCATATCAAAACGGCTTGACCACAACCAGAATCACGATCGCAAAGAGCGCAAAAACAGGCAACTCGTTGAGGATGCGAAAGGTGCGCTCAGTCAGCGTATTTCGACCCGCAGCGAACGCACGCATTTGCACGAGACACCACGCGTGAAAAGCCATCAAAAAGAGGACGGCAACGAGTTTCCACATGAGCCATTTGCCAGAAATTCCGTAGCCAAACCAGAGCCACAATCCGAACACGATACTGAAAATCGCGCCCGGCGTCATGATGCCCCAGAACAGTTTGCGCTCCATGATTTTGAAGCGCGCATCGCCGCGCGCGTCACCCTCGGCGAGCGCTTGCGTGTGATACACAAAGAGTCTCGGCAGATAAAAAATAGCCGCCATCCATGTGATGACAAAAATAATGTGCAGCGACTTAACCCACAACATATCAAACCGCCTCGAAGTGAACTACTCGCTTAACAGCAGCTTTTAGCTCCATCAAGCGACCATGAAAAAAGTGCCCTGTGCCGGGAAAGACCGTAACCGGCAAGCCCTGAGGTCGCGCCCACGCGAAGACGTCAGCCAGTGGCACCACATCGTCTTCATCGCCGTGAATCACGATAGTGTCCTTCGCTACCTCTGGGATGGCGAAGCGACTCACGGCGGGCGCGATCAGCACCAGCATTTTTGGCTGCGACCGAGGCAGTAATTGTGTTTGTACGAAACAGCCGAACGAGAAGCCCGCAGCAACTAGCGCAATTGAGTCGCCCACCTGAGCACGCGCCCAAACCAGCGCGGCAGCCGCATCTTCGGTTTCCCCGATGCCGTTATCGAACACGCCTTCACTCGCCCCCACGCCACGGAAATTAAATCGCATCGTGGCAAAACCCAATTCGGCGAATGCCTTGTGAAGCGTCTGCACGACTTTATTGTCCATGGTGCCGCCAAACTGGGGATGCGGGTGACAAATCAGCGCCAAGCCTTTGGGCGTGTCGTTGCTTGGCAGGTGAAAGGCAATTTCCAACGCGCCTGCTGGGCCGTTGATTATTTTTGGATATGTTGCGGACATGCCTCGATTTTAGGCGTTACCCACAACCGTATTGTCAAACGCCGCCTCACCGCCGCTCGGTGCCACGAATCGCCACAGCAGTAGAGCTGTCGCAACGAACGGCCAAAACATCACAATCGTACGCGTCATGCCGTTCAAATGCAGGAGATGGCCATAGTTCCAACTGAAGATCGACAATGGCGCCTTGGTTGCCACCAAATCCGGCAAGAGCAACATGACGAGCACGCTAGATAGCAGGGCAATACCTGCAAGCACCGACTTTGCGCGACGCGGCAACCAAAACAAAATCATGAGCGCAAACGCCCCGCAGGCGAGCCCCAGCGTGTGCCCCGGCCGCAGCCATTCGTCCCACGCCACGGGTTTCAGTACCGCTTGAGCAGCCCCAATTTTCATCACCGTGGCAAGCAGCAACACAAGCACCAAGGCCATCCCACCCATCCACCGCTTGCGCATCGTGAGATCGGTAAACAAGCCAATGCCAATGAGTGCCGACGCCGTTTGCGCCAGCTCGACAAGCACTACGGCGGGTTCATAAGCCGCTTGACTTCCCGGATGAAAGGCGGCGCCAAAAAGTGGAATCGCCGGATTCACTTGGGCTAACAGCCAGACGGCGAGCAGCACCAACTGCAAATCGCCCGATGGCCCGGGCACAATGGCCGCAACACGCAATCGGCCAACGAGCGTGACCAGCCGCTTAGACGCGACCGCAACCAATCCAAGCAACGCGCCAAGTAGCGTTCCCGCGAGATTAGCTAAGGTGTCGTAAACGCTGGCATGGCGAGTGGGCAACCACATTTGGGCAGTTTCAACTACTAATGAAAGCGCCAATGCAAACGACAGAGTGACGACGAGGTAGTGTCGACGCGCCCAGTGTGATGGCAAGGCGATGACCAACGCAAGTCCGAGCGGAACATAAGCGACCACGTTAAATGCGGTATCTGCCGCGGTCCAGCGAAACGCAAACTGCCACAGAAAAAAGCGGGTGTTAGCCGGCGGAGTGCTCCAGCCGGTGAAGGGCTGCAAGCTCGCGTAAACGATCACGCCAACACAGACGCCAACGATCCACAACGCAACCAATGAACGCGACGTTGTTGGGACAGATTTCATCGCGCTCGCGCCAACCTCAAAGGTAGGCGTGGTCCACCTTGAAGCCGACTACGTTAGCTTGACTCGCGTCGAGATAGAGTTTGATTTCAATCTCCGCACCGCCAGCCAGTCCTTGCGTCAAATTGGCGTTAGCGGGAGCAAATTCTTTTGGCGAAAAGATGCGGCGCGCGACGAGCTCACCACCCAGACCGTCGAGCGTCAAGACCAAATGAGGGTAAGCGACCGTACTATCGCCAGTGTTGCGAAGCGTCGCCGTAAAAATCAACAACCCTCTGTGTGCCGGATCTGCCGCCAAATCTGCACCAACAAACCCCAACGATTCCGTACGCTTGGGCGGCTGAACGCGACAACCGATGCGCTCGCAAGCCGTCGCAAGCGTGGGTGCGAGTGACGGGACGCGATTGGCAATTTCATCGCGAAAAAAATATGCCGCCTGTGCACATAGCGCCACCAGCGCGATCAACGAGAGCGACGCGTACGCCCAGCGCATCAGAGGCGACGCTTTTCGCTCCGGTTCGCGCCAATGGTAACGATTGAGCGCGTCGGCCTCGTCGTGACGAGCTGGACTGGCGGCGACGGTCGCGGCTGTGGCGTCGACGTTACGAACGTAAGGCTCCGCGCCGTCGATGTTCGCCCCGAAGCCTATCGGTTTGATCTCGATGTGCTCGACAGCAAAATCGCTTCCGCCGTCAATATTCATCGACGTATGCTGTGCCGTGGATGCAGTGGCGACAACAGGCGGCGGCGCGGGCGCGCGAGGCACAACAGATGATGGCGCCGCGGACGGTTGTGGTGCCGATTTGGCTACCGGATCCGCGCTCTCCTGCATTGCAGGCATGCCCTGAATAATCGTACGCGGCGGCTCGCTTTCTAGTTCGTCGTCGGGAGAGTTGACGCGCGGCAGCGTTCCTTCAATGAGGTGCTCAACAGCGTCAAAAATTCCTCTGCACGCGCCGCATCGCACAAGTCCAGAGTGCAGCTTCACCTGTTCCTCACGCACGCGAAATTTCGCGCTGCAATGGGGGCACTGCGTAACAGCTGAAGCCTGAGAAGAAGCGATCATGGCTCAATCGTAGCGCACACGCCTTGGTATCAAGGAGTGTGGGTCGACGCCGCGCTCAGGTGCGCGTGCCCGTCATACGCACCCAGCCTTCGCGCTCCGCGGTTACAGACATTGCGATCCACGGCGCGTAGGCTTCTTGAATGCGCTCGATTTGTGGTGCGAGAATGCCTGCCAGGGCCAGTTGCCCGCCTGATTTCACATGCTGACAAATGGCCGGCGCGAGCACTGTGAGGGGCCCCGCCAAGATATTAGCAACGACCACGTCAAATCGCTGCTCCAGCGCGTCGTCAGACACTGCGTAGCGCGCGGCGAGACCGTTGGCGGCGGTATTCTGCCGTGCGGTTTCCACGGCTTGCGGATCAATATCCACTCCGAAAACGTTGGCCGCCCCCAAAGCCGACGCCGCCATCGCCAAAATGCCCGAGCCACAACCGTAGTCGAGAACCGTCTTATCGGCGAGCGGCAAATCGCATAGCCACTGCAAACATAGGCGTGTGGTCGGATGCGTGCCCGTGCCAAACGCGAGACCGGGATCAACGCGTAAGTTGATTGCCGCCGCATTCGGTGGCTCGCACCACGTTGGCACAATCCAGAGCTTCGGCGTGATCTCAATCGGCTCAAACTGCGCCTGCGTCGCGCGAACCCAATCGGTCTCAGGCACAACGCGAAATTCGTAGGCCCCCAATGCGTCACCCGCTTCGGCGCGTAACGAGTTCCACAGCGCCTCGATTTCGTCCGTCGGGACGTCACTGTCGAACAATGCGGCGATGCGGCTGTCCGCCCAGCGCTGCGTCAGCGCCATCCCGGGTTCTCCGAAAATCGGCTGCTCGGCGTCACTCTCGGCGTTTAGATCAGCAACGTCGACAGCGAGCGCGCCGGATTCCATCAGTACGTCAGCAATCGCGTCGGCTGCGGTACCTTTCACGGGTCCAGAAATTTCCAACCAGGTAAGACCGCTCACTGTTCGCCGCTCACTGAAATCACTTGCGCCGCTCGGCAAGCTTCGCCATGCGCTGCTCAAGATAGTGAATCGAGAATGCGCCCTTCATAAATTCGGCGTCATCCATCAGTTCGCGATGCAGCGGAATATTCGTCTTGATGCCTTCGACAATCATTTCGGAGAGCGCAATGCGCATACGCGCGATAGCCTGCTCACGGGTAGCGCCGTAAGAGAGCAATTTGCCCACCATCGAGTCGTAATTGGGCGGCACGAAATAGCCGTTGTAAGCGTGCGAATCCACGCGAATGCCTGGGCCACCCGGGGCGTGCCAGCTGGTGATGCGGCCGGGCGACGGCACAAACGAGTTAGGGTCTTCGGCGTTGATACGACATTCAATCGCATGGCCGCGCTTGATGATGTCTTTCTGCCGAAACGCCATCTTCATGTTCGCAGCAATTTTGATCTGTTCCTGAACGATGTCGACGCCTGTGATGAGTTCAGTCACCGGGTGCTCAACCTGTACGCGCGTATTCATTTCGATGAAATAAAACTCGCCGTTTTCGTAGAGAAACTCAAACGTACCCGCGCCGCGATAGCCAATTTTTCTACAGGCTTCGGCGCAACGCTCGCCAATCTTCGCGATCAGCTTCTCGGGGATACCGGGCGCTGGCGCTTCTTCAATGATTTTCTGGTGGCGACGCTGCATCGAGCAATCGCGCTCGCCCAAATACACGGCATTTTTATGCTGATCGGCGAGGATTTGAATTTCGATATGGCGCGGGTTTTCAAGGAATTTCTCCATGTAAACCGTGCCGTTGCCGAACGCGGCTAGGGCTTCGCCCTTGGTCAACGTGACAGCGTTGATCAATGCGCCTTCGGTGTGTACCACGCGCATGCCGCGCCCGCCACCGCCGCCGGAGGCTTTGATGATGACCGGGTAGCCGATGGTGCGAGCAATCTTGATGATCTCGCGCGGATCGTCCGGTAGCGCACCTTCCACACCGGGCACGACGGGAACGCCTGCCTTCTTCATTGCCGATTTGGCAGAGACTTTGTCGCCCATCAAGCGAATCGTCTCCGCACGTGGCCCAATAAATACGAACCCTGACTTCTCTACTTTTTCAGAAAAATCGGCGTTTTCCGAGAGGAAACCATAGCCGGGATGAATTGCCTGCGCATCGGTCACTTCGGCAGCGGCGATGATCGCGGGCACATTCAAGTAGCTCTGCGCGGACGGCGCTGGGCCAATACACACGGATTGGTCAGCGAGCTTGACGTACTTAGCGTCGGCGTCTGCTTCTGAGTGCACGACCACGGTTTTGATGCCCATTTCGCGGCACGCCCGCTGAATGCGCAACGCGATCTCGCCGCGATTGGCGATCAGAATTTTTTCGAACATCACGGGTTCCGGCGTTTTGGCCGAACTGAGGGAGAGAGCCATCGCTGCTTTTTTACTTATTCAATGATGAACATAGGTTGGCCGTATTCCACGGCTTCACCGGCTTCAACGAGCACTGCTTTCACAACGCCCGCCTTGTCCGATTCGATCTCGTTCATGAGCTTCATCGCCTCGATGATGCACAGGGTGTCGCCCACGGCGACCGTGCTGCCTACTTCGGCAAACGGTTTGGCGCCGGGCGCTGATGAGCGGTAGAACGTGCCGACCATCGGCGACTTCACCGTGTGTCCAGCAGGTTCAGCAGGCGCGGCAGCCACAACAGCCGGCGCTGCGGCCAGCGCTGCGGCTGGCGCGGCGGGAGCAGCCGACGGTTGCGGCATTTGCGCCATCATCGGCGCAGCGTACTGCATCATCGGTTGTGCGGCGTTGGCCACCGTGCGAGTGATGCGCACGCGCTCCTCGCCTTCGGTGACCTCAAGTTCGGCGATGCCAGACTCCTGCACCAGTTCAATCAAAGTCTTAAGTTTGCGCAAATCCATGCGGTGGTTCTCCTCTTTAGGAAGACAAAGGGGTTCGGCGAAACCCGAGCGCGCAACGCGCCCCAGGGTTATTTCGCGGAATATTCGGTAGTCAGGAAATCGAGCGCAAGGTCATAGCCTCGCACTCCGAGGCCGACGATGACGCCGCGCGCAATAGCGCTCAGGTAAGAATGGTGCCGGAATTCTTCGCGTGCGTGCACGTTGGTGATGTGTACTTCTAGAAACGGCAACGATGCGCCAGCGAAGCCGTCGCGCAGGGCGACGCTGGTGTGTGTGAAAGCGCCAGCGTTGATGATGCAGGCCAGCGTGCCGTCAGTGCGGCTTGCGTGAATGCGATCAAGCAGCACGCCTTCGTGGTTACTTTGCAGGCAGTCCAGCGCGAAGCCGGCTGCGGCAGCGCGTTTAGTCAGATGCGCCTCAAGCTGCGCAAGAGTCGTTGACCCGTATTTTTCAGGCTCGCGGGTGCCGAGCAGGTTCAGGTTCGGGCCGTGCAGAAGCAGTAAACGCGGTTTCGATCCTGATTTTGCGGTGGCAACTTTGCTTGCCGCTACTTCTTTAGCGATTTTCGCCATCAATTGTGACCTGCTTCAAACTGTGAAATCGAAGCAAGTTAAGTTGAGATAGGCGATAGTTTGCCTGAAATTTCGATTTGTTGCCAGATAGCGACAACAAAAATCTAAGAACAATCCGAAGAATCCCCCATGCCGCGGGCTCACCATTTCACCGGCTCGAAGTTACAGCTTTATGGCTATATCGACCGCTGCGCGGCGCTTACAGCCGCTATAACAACGATATCGACTTGAAGGAAAAATTCGCCGCGATTGCCGCCTAGCTGTCGATAGCGCAGAAAAGTTGTTGGCGCAGATCAGGCGTCGACAAATGGAAGTATGGCGCAGCGACGCGTCCGCGCGTTAAGCGAAAATAGCCTCGATTTCACTGTATTTAAGCCGACCTACGCGACGAAGCATCACTTCGTTCTTCGGCGAGATGACCAACGTGAACGGCAGGACGGACTGCGGATTGCCCATCGTTTTCACCGCGTCCAACCACGCCGGGTCGGCCAACAGCACTGGGTAATTCACGCCCAATTCTTTTGCAAATCGCGCCACCGGTTCGCGACGATCCACGGCGATACCTACAAATTGCAGCCCTTTCGCCGCAAAAGCGGTTTGCGCTTTAACGAAATCTGGCATTTCCTCGCGGCACGGCCCGCACCACGTCGCCCAAAAATTGATCACCAGCGTTTTGCCTTGCCACGTCGACAGCGGCGTCGTTTTACCGTCGAGCGCCTCGAAGCTCGCCGCGAGCAGCTTGCCCTCTTCGCCCTTTACCGCGCCACGCGTCAACCACCAATTGCCACCCAAAGCACCCGCGACGCAAGCGCCAACGCCCGCCACGGCGAGCATCAAAGTTTGTCGCCGGTTCATTGGCTCACCTGTTTCTTAAAAAGCGACTTCAAGCCCGGCGCTTGCGCGTCCGACGGCTTGACTTGCGTCGCGCCAGACGCAACCGTGATCAGCCGTTTGGTAGGCGGATAACAAATGCCCGCAACTTCCGAGCAGCCCTGAAACACCACCTCAAGCTGAGTCTGCGTCTTTGAACTCGCTGCGTCGCCCTTCGCCGCCAGCTTTGGCTTCGACTGCGCGCTAACGGCCTGCGTGTAAACCTTCACCAAGCCGAAGTTGGGGTCCTGCTTGGGTTTTCCGCCAGCGCGCAACAGCCGCTGCAGCTCAACCGCCGGCAAACCGTCCTGCTTCACCTCGAAACGATCCGCATACAAATAGTGTCCCGGTTGCACGTCAATCCGAACCGAGACCATTTGATCGACAAAACTCGCCGTCAGCGGAAAGGCCGTGTCCACAGGCAATGGCTCTGGCGTTGCCGCAAACGCCATCGGCGCACCGACAACGCCCAGCACGGCCCAGCGCAAAACACGCAACGCGCGAGCGACGGCGGCGGATGCAACTCCAATACGCGGTTCGGCGGCACTAATCTGGCTGCGGCCTGTCATACTACGCACCGTGCTCGACGTTAACCGCAAATCGCTGGTCGAGGCACCGTCGGATGGATCGTCAGGGTGCAAGTTCAGGCGCAAGTTTTTGTAAGGAGTCATGTATGCCGCTCGTTTTCCTAGGAATTTTAATTGCGTTGCCTGTGCTCGACATCTACGCCACGCTTCGATTCGCCGAAGCGTTAAACGTTCCCGGCTGGCTCCTATTCGCGCCGGGCATCATGCTGGGTTTCGTACTCATGAAACGCGAAACGCGCACGCTTAAGAGCCGTTTCGTCGGCGCGATGCAGAGTATGGCACTTCACGGCATGGTCTTCGACAGCGGCCGCCGCATGCTCGCCGCAGTCTTGCTGCTCACGCCGGGTTTCCTCAGCGACGTGTTCGCTGTGTTCCTGCTCCTAATCCCCAACCGCGCCATGCCGCAGCCCGCTGCGGCCACCGCCGCGCCCGCTGGACCGAAAACGGTTGAAGGTGAATTTCGGCGGGTGGAGTAGCCGGCAGCTACTTTTTACGACGGACGCCTAGCGCGTCTAAATCGCGTCGCTGATAGGCATCTACAACACGATTGATTTCGCGGTCAATTACAGCTGGATCGAGGCCGTCGCGCTCGAAAACGTGTCGCAGTAGTGCTGCCAAGTCCGGTTGATCGCAGCCGCCGAACATCACGCATGCCGAACGAAATCGCGCGCTATCTGGTCCGCAATCGCTAACCCCGAGAGCGCACGCGGACATCGCGCCAAGATTGAAACCCAGCTCTAAGCTAGCTACGAGATTGGCTTCAGTTACCCAAGAAACGTCAACGGCGCCAATCACCGATGTGCCTCCCACCAGCAGGCGAGCGATGCCATCCGGCTGCCATTCGGCGAACGCCCGCTGCAGTAAATCGAAATCTCGGTCATTGAGTTGGTCAACGCTTGGACTTTGCCAACCAGCAGTCCGATTGAATAGCTGCGCGCTTACCACGCCGCTGGCGACGAGACGATCCAATGCAGCGGTGTACTCGCCTCCAACGTCCGTCCCGACCAATCGTCCGCGACATTCCTGTGCCGATCGCTCAACTATCGCGGAATGCATAGCGCGTTGCGCTGGCGTCAGTCGTGCCGCCTGCTGTTTAAACAGTTCGGTACGCCGAACGTAATCTGGGGCATCGCCGATCGGTGACTCCTGCATCAACTTATTCACCTCCACAGCAATTTCAGCCGGCGGACGGATTCGCAACGGCATTAGCGACTGCATTGCTTCGGTCATCGCGATCAACGCCTCGTCCGGGGTATTTTTGTTTCCCGTTCTTCGGTCATGGGGCGTCTCTGTGAGGAGCTGACGAACCGACTTACCGTGCAGCTCAACAGGCATTAGCATGCAATGAAACGTCATGTAGACCGAATGAGCCAAAAGCAAAGGATCACCCGACCGTGTTGCTCGCAGTTGCGCGGCGAATGGGTCACCGAACGCCGACAGGCTGCGGACTTTCTCCGCAGGACTCGCGAACAGGTTCGGTAGGACATTTGCGAGCGGATTGGCGAGCAGCGGGAGCGTAGGACTAACGATTCCGGTTCTCGCCGGCTGCTCTGTTGTTCCGGTTGTCGCGAGGTTTGCAGCGACTTGCGCGCTAGTTCCGTTTGTCGATGGTCCGCGAAGTAGAAGCACGGCGATCACAGCCGCAGCAACCAACGCGCCAAAAACCACACCGCGCCGACTCATCTTCACTTACCCGATGGAACTCGCCGCACCACCAACCAAACCCCAATCGCAAACAACGGGACACAAAGCCACTGTCCCATCGTCATGCCGAGCGACAAGAACCCTAGAAACGCGTCCGGCTCGCGGAAGAATTCTGCGATGAACCGGAGCGTTGCGTAGCCAATCGCGAAGACGCCAGCGACGCGGCCTTCGGGGCGTTGTTTGCTGGAGAACAACCACACGATGACAAAGAGAAGCAAGCCCTCGCCCGCAAATTGATAAAGCTGCGACGGGTGACGCGGAATTTGGTCGACGGTCGGGAAAATCATCGCCCAAGGCAAGCTTGGGTCAGCAGCACGCCCTGGCAGCTCGGCATTAATGAAATTGCCCATACGCCCGGACGCAAGCCCTAGAGGCACCAGCGGCGCTACGAAATCCATGACCTTCCAGAATGGTCGCTCGGTGCGCCGCGCGTAGAGCCACATCGCGAAAATCACGCCTAGCAAACCACCGTGAAAGCTCATGCCGCCTTGCCATACCGCGAAAATTTCGAGCGGATTGGCGAGGTAATAGCCCGGCTTGTAGAACAGGCAATACCCAATCCGCCCCCCAAGCACAACGCCCAAAATGCCATAGAGCAGCATGTCGTCGACGTCGGACGTCTGCCAGCCTTGAGCGCTTCGCTTGCGCGCTCGGCTGCGCCCCA
>JAGNQL010000029.1 GCA_017989135.1 Burkholderiales bacterium | reverse complement strand
GCGCTAGCGCTGTCTTTGGTACACAGACAGCACAGGAGTGTCCGTACGAAGCCGCATTTGATAGCGCTTGCACCCGAGGCGATCGTAATCGGCGATAGCGACAAACTGCACGCTCAGGCAGGAGCGATGTATCGGAACCTCGTAGTGACCAACACTCAAGTTGCTCGGAAAGTCGCCAAAGAGGCCCTGCTCAAGGATTAGCTCGCGTGGCGCAAGGTGATTGCGCCCCTCGTCGAATAAAGTATTTTTGGTAAGTATCAATTCGGGCGCAAATCAAACGCACCCCACGGAGAAAAAATCATGACAGAAGCAACCGCCGCTCCCGCTGGAGCCCCTAAAGCCAAGAAATCTGTAGCCTTGTCGGGCACGGCTGCAGGCAATACCGCGCTCTGTACCGTCGGTCGCACGGGCAACGATTTGGCCTATCGCGGCTATGACATTTTGGACATTGCCGACGTCTGCGAGTTTGAAGAAATTGCTTACTTGCTCGTGCACGGCAAACTGCCCACGGTCGCTGAACTGGCCGGCTACAAAACCAAGCTGAAATCGCTGCGCGGCGTGCCCGCTGCGGTGCGCGTGGCGTTGGAGCAATTGCCACCGTCGGCGCATCCGATGGACGTGATGCGTACGGCCGTTTCCGTGATGGGTTGCGTGTCGCCCGAGAAGGACGACCATAATCATCCGGGCGCGAAGGACATCGCCGACAAACTGATGGCCTCGCTCGGCCCCGCGATGCTCTACTGGTACCACTTCAGCCACAACGGCAAGCGCATCGAGATTGAGTCAGACGAGGACTCCATCGGCGGTCACTTCCTGCACTTGCTGCACGGCGAAAAGCCATCGAAGAGCTGGGTGAAAGCGATGCACACGTCGCTGATCCTTTACGCAGAGCACGAATTCAATGCGTCAACCTTCACCTGCCGCGTGATCGCAGGTACGGGCTCCGATATGTACAGTGCGATTGCTGGCGGCATAGGCGCGCTGCGCGGACCGAAGCACGGCGGCGCAAATGAAGTCGCGTTCGAGGTGCAAAAGCGCTACGACTCGCCGGACGACGCCGAAGCCGACATCAAAGCCCGCGTCGAAGCCAAGCAAGTGGTGATCGGGTTCGGCCACCCTGTGTACACAGTGAGCGACCCTCGGAACAAAGTGATCAAGGAAGTTGCTCGGAGCCTGTCGCGCGAAGCCAACGACATGAAGATGTTCAACATCGCCATGCGCCTGGAGACCGTAATGTGGGACATCAAAAAGATGTTCCCGAACCTCGACTGGTTCTCGGCTGTGAGCTATCACATGATGGGCGTGCCCACCGCAATGTTCACGCCGCTATTCGTGATCGCCCGCACCAGCGGTTGGAGCGCGCACGTGATTGAGCAGCGCATCGACGGGAAGATCATTCGCCCGAGCGCGAACTACGTCGGGCCGGAAGATCAAGCGTTTGTGCCATTACAACAACGCAAGTAGAAATTTCTTATTCATAAATAAGCCATTGTCATGAACCTGTTTGTATGGCACCATTTGGATGTAGACTTTCAGACTAGTCTTAATCTATTTGTTAAAAGCAATGCAGCCAGGGGATCATATTCGCAAGAGCGCCGCAGGGCGTGCCGCACTAGCGTCACGCGGCGTAGACCTGCCCGCGCCTCTGCGCACGTTGCTGCTCATGATCTACGGCGACAAGACAGCGGCGGAGTACAGCGAGATTGCCGCGCGCTTGCCTGCAGGTCGTGCGGGATTTCAGCAGTTGATCGAACGTGGTTTGGTCGAGACGGTGACGGAACCGACTCCCAGCAACGCGCCCACCGCTCCGGCGCCCGCCAAATCAGACGCGACGTTAATCGCGCCGCAGTCCGACGTGGTGCAAATGGAAGCGACGCACACGGTCGACGAAGCGGCGCTGCAACGCTTGCTGTATCCGGAGTTTGTCCGCGCAGTGGCCGATCTGGGACTACGCGGCGTGATGTTGCAGATGAAGGTGGAACGCGCGATGTCCGCCAAGGACTTGTTAGCGCTGCGCGATTCGGTCGAGGCTGCGATAGCGAAGTCCAAGGGCGAACCTGCCCGTCACGAATTTTCCAATCGCGTCAATTTCTTGCTCTCGCAATAACGCCTTGCGCGCGCGCTAACGCGCAGCTGAAACGCGACGCCGCCGCGTCAAACTTTCCAAGCTCACTGGCTGCCGCACCCGCTGCGGCCAAGTCGCATTTCCCAACGCATCTATTCGCAGCGCTCGACAGCAGCACTGCGCCGTTTTCCTGCTCGCCGTTATGGCGCACTTCCTCGAAAAAGTCATGAATACTCAAGACCGTAAAAATCTCCCCGGCACCTCGCTCGACTACTTTGATACCCGCGCGGCGGTAGACGCAATCACTCCCGGTGCCTACGCGAAGTTGCCCTATACCTCACGCGTTCACGCGGAAAACTTAGTGCGCCGCTGCGACCCCGCGACGCTTACAGCCTCGCTGAAGCAACTCATCGAGCGCAAACGCGATCTCGATTTCCCGTGGTTTCCAGCGCGTGTCGTCTGTCACGACATTCTTGGTCAAACGGCATTGGTTGACCTCGCGGGCCTGCGTGACGCAATTGCAGATATGGGCGGCGACCCGGCGAAGGTGAACCCCGTGGTGCCAACGCAATTGATCGTGGACCACTCGCTCGCGGTTGAATTTAACGGCGACGATCCTGATGCGTTCGCAAAAAATCGCGCAGTAGAAGATCGCCGCAACGAAGATCGATTCCACTTCATCGATTGGACGAAAAAAGCGTTCAAAAACATGGAAGTAATTCCGCCGGGCAACGGCATCATGCACCAGATCAATCTGGAGCGTATGTCGCCCGTGATCCACGCGAAAGATGGCGTTGCTTTCCCAGATACGCTGGTCGGCACGGACAGCCACACGCCGCACGTTGATGCGCTGGGCGTGATCGCCATTGGCGTGGGTGGCCTTGAGGCTGAGAGCGTTATGCTCGGTCGTGCGTCGTGGATGCGCTTGCCGGACATCATCGGCGTTGAACTCACGGGCAAGCCGCAGCCGAACATGACCGCGACCGACATCGTGCTCGCGCTCACCGAATTCCTTCGCAACTCGAAAGTGGTTGGCGCGTATCTCGAATTTTTCGGTGAGGGTGCGACTGCGCTGACGCTAGGCGACAGAGCTACGATTTCGAACATGACCCCCGAGTTCGGTGCCACGGCCGCGATGTTCTACATCGACCAGCAAACTATCGATTACTTGAAACTCACGGGTCGCGACGATAAGCAAGTCAAACTCGTTGAGACGTACGCAAAAGTGGCCGGACTGTGGGCCGACTCGCTGGCGACAGCAGAGTACGAGCGAACCCTGAAGTTTGATTTGTCGAGCGTGGTGCGCAACATGGCCGGGCCATCCAACCCGCATAAGCGCCTACCCACGACTGCGCTCGCCGACCGTGGCATTTCAAAGGACTGGGCGATGCCCGCCGCATCAGAGGGCACGATGCCCGACGGCGCCGTCATTATTGCGGCGATCACCAGTTGCACCAACACCAGCAATCCACGTAACGTGATCGCTGCAGGCTTGCTCGCACGCAACGCAAACGCGCGCGGCCTAACGCGCAAGCCGTGGGTAAAGTCCTCGCTCGCTCCAGGATCGAAAGCGGTGCAGCTGTATCTTGAAGAGGCCAAACTGCTTCCCGAGTTGGAGCAACTGGGCTTCGGCATCGTGGCGTTCGCCTGCACAACGTGCAACGGCATGAGTGGCGCGCTTGACCCGAAAATTCAACAAGAGATCATCGACCGCGATTTGTACTCCACCGCGGTACTCTCGGGCAATCGTAACTTCGACGGCCGCATTCATCCGTACGCAAAGCAAGCTTTCCTCGCGTCGCCGCCTCTCGTCGTGGCCTATGCCATCGCGGGCACGGTTCGCTTCGACATCGAAAAGGACGTGCTCGGCACCGACAAGGACGGCAAGCCCGTGACGCTCAAGGACATCTGGCCGAGCGACGCCGAGATCGACGCGATTGTCGCCAGCAGCGTGAAGCCGGAACACTTCCGCCGCGTGTACGACCCGATGTTCACGTTCGCAGCGGCGGGCACTGAAAAAATTAGCCCGCTCTACGACTGGCGCGCGCAGAGCACCTATATTCGCCGCCCACCATACTGGGAAGGCGCATTGGCAGGCGAGCGCACACTCAAGGGTTTGCGTCCGTTGGCCGTCTTACCGGACAACATCACCACGGATCATTTGTCGCCATCGAACGCGATTTTGCTCGACAGCGCAGCGGGCGAATACCTCGCGAAGATGGGCCTGCCCGAGGAAGACTTCAACTCGTACGCAACACATCGAGGCGACCACCTCACGGCGCAGCGCGCGACGTTCGCAAACCCGCAACTCGTCAACGAGATGGCAGTAGTCGACGGCAAAGTTAAGAAAGGTTCACTCGCCCGCGTCGAGCCCGAAGGCAAGGTCGTGCGCATGTGGGAAGCGATCGAAACCTACATGAATCGCAAGCAGCCGCTCATTATCATCGCTGGCGCCGACTACGGCCAAGGCTCGTCGCGCGACTGGGCGGCCAAGGGCGTACGCCTCGCGGGCGTTGAGGCAATTGCAGCCGAAGGATTCGAGCGCATTCACCGCACCAACCTGATTGGCATGGGCGTGATGCCGCTGGAATTCAAACCGGGCACTACGCGCCTGACGCTGGGCATTGATGGCACCGAAACATTTGACGTCATTGGCGAACGGACGCCGCGCACAACACTCACACTCGTCATTCATCGCAAGAACGGCGAGCGCGTCGAGGTGCCCGTGACGTGTCGTCTCGACACAGCAGAAGAAGTGTCGATTTATGACGCAGGCGGTGTGCTGCAGCGCTTCGCGAAGGACTTTTTGCAACAAACGGCTGCATAAACCGTAGGGCGGGCAATGCCCGCCGTCGTTCACAAGGCGGGGAGTGCCCGCCCCACGAAAGAAACATTCATGACCGCGACATTCGCCCCGCAAATCAAAATCCCCGCCACTTACATGCGTGGCGGAACTAGTAAAGGCGTGTTCTTTAAACTCACGGATCTGCCGCTCGCAGCGCAGCAACCGGGTGCAGTGCGTGATGCGATATTGCTTCGAGTGATTGGTTCGCCCGACCCCTACGGCAAACAAATCGACGGCATGGGTGCGGCAACCTCGAGCACTAGCAAGACGGTAATTCTCTCGAAGAGCACCCGCCCGGCCCACGATGTGGATTACCTGTTCGGCCAAGTTTCCATCGACAAACCGTTCGTCGATTGGAGTGGCAACTGCGGTAACTTGTCGGCCGCCGTCGGGCCGTTCGCGATAGCGCAAGGACTGGTTGACGCGGGTCGCATTCCACAAAACGGCCTCGCGACGATTCGAATTTGGCAAGTCAACATCAGCAAAACCATCATCGCGCACGTACCGATCACGAACGGCCAAGTACAAGAAACGGGCGACTTTGAGTTAGACGGCGTGACCTTCCCCGCCGCTGAAGTGCAGCTCGAATTTATGGACCCCGCTGCCGAGGAACCGGGCGCTGAAGGTGGCGCGATGTTCCCGACCGGCAACTTGGTGGACGATCTCGTGGTTCCCGGCGTCGGAACGCTCAAAGTCACAATGATTAACGCAGGCATTCCAACGGTCTTCGTCAACGCAAAAGACGTTGGTTACACGGGCACCGAGTTGCAAGACGCGATCAACAACGACAGCAAAGCGCTCGCAATGTTCGAGACGATCCGCGCGCACGCCTCGCAGCGTATGGGGTTGATCAAGGAGCTTGTTGAAGCCGAAAAACGCCAACACACGCCGAAAGTGGCGTTCGTTGCGCCCGCCACCGACTACGTTTCGTCGAGCGGTAAAGCCGTGAAAACGACTGATGTGGACCTTTTGGTGCGCGCACTCTCGATGGGCAAATTGCACCACGCGATGATGGGCACGGCATCGGTCGCTATCGCGGTCGCCGCTGTGGTGCCAGGCACGCTCGTCAATGCCGCTGCAGGCGGCGGCGCGCGCAATGAGGTTCGCTTCGGACACCCGTCTGGCACGCTTCGTGTAGGTGCTGAGGCGGTTCAAGCCAACGGCGAGTGGACCGTGAAAAAGGCCGTCATGAGCCGCAGCGCGCGCGTGCTCATGGAAGGCTTCGTGCGAATCCCCAGCAGCAACGACTGACCAACAACAACCTTTACCGGGTGCGGGCCAAGCGCCAGCGCCTCTTGCACCGATTAAAATTAGCAAACCTACTGGAGTAAACATCATGCTTGAAGCCTATCGCCAACACGTAGCCGAACGCGCCGCCGTCGGCATCCCTCCCTTGCCGCTCAATGCGAAGCAAACTGAGCAGCTCGTCGAGCTGATCAAAAATCCGCCAAAGGGCGAAGAAGCGCTTTTAGTTGACCTCATCACCAATCGCATTCCGGCTGGCGTTGATGCCGCGGCCAAAGTGAAAGCAAGCTATCTCGCCGCTGTAGCGCACGGCACCGAGAAAACGCCGCTCATCTCGCGTGAACGCGCGACGGAGCTGCTGGGCACGATGCTCGGTGGTTACAACATTTCGCCGATGGTTGATCTTCTTGATGACGCTGTTGTTGGCAAATTAGCCGCCGATGGGCTGAAGAAAACGCTTCTGATGTTCGACCAGTTCCACGACGTCAAAGACAAGGCCGACAAAGGCAACGCCAACGCCAAAGCTGTGATCCAAAGCTGGGCCGATGCCGAGTGGTTCACGAGCCGTCCAGAAGTGCCGAAATCGATCACGATTTCCGTATTCAAAGTAACCGGCGAAACCAATACCGACGACCTTTCGCCTGCCCCGGACGCATGGAGCCGCCCCGACATCCCATTGCATGCGATGGCGATGCTCAAGAACAAGCGCGACGGCATCACGCCAGAAGAAGACGGCAAGCGTGGCCCGATCAAATTCATCAACGATCTGCGCGCCAAGGGCAACCTCGTGGCCTACGTCGGCGACGTTGTGGGCACGGGCTCATCGCGTAAGTCCGCGACCAACAGCGTGCTGTGGTTCACGGGTGAAGACATTCCGTTCATCCCAAACAAGCGCTTCGGTGGTGTTTGCCTCGGCAACAAAATCGCGCCGATTTTCTACAACACGATGGAAGACGCCGGTGCGTTGCCGATTGAGTTGGACGTTGCGCAGATGAACATGGGCGACGTTGTTGAACTTCGCCCTTACGACGGCAAAGCGTTGAAAGACGGCAAAGTCATCGCTGAATTCAAAGTGAAATCCGATGTGCTGTTCGACGAAGTGCGTGCCGGTGGCCGTATCCCGTTGATTGTGGGCCGCAGCTTGACCGGCAAAGCCCGCGAAGCGTTGGGCTTGGCACCGAGCACCCTGTTCCGCTTGCCAGATGTTCCCAAGGACACCGGCAAGGGCTACTCGCTCGCACAAAAGATGGTTGGCCGTGCTTGCGGTCTGCCCGAAGGCAAAGGCATGCGTCCCGGCACTTACTGCGAACCGAAGATGACTTCTGTCGGCTCACAAGACACGACGGGTCCGATGACGCGCGACGAACTGAAAGACTTGGCGTGCCTCGGCTTCTCGTCGGACTTGGTGATGCAATCGTTCTGCCACACCGCGGCGTATCCGAAGCCCGTGGACGTCAAGATGCACCACGAGCTGCCGGACTTCATCTCGACGCGCGGCGGCGTTGCACTGCGTCCGGGCGACGGCATCATCCACTCGTGGTTGAACCGCATGTTGCTGCCTGACACCGTCGGCACCGGCGGCGACAGCCACACGCGTTTCCCGATTGGTATTTCGTTCCCGGCGGGCTCCGGTCTCGTGGCATTCGCCGCGGCGACGGGCGTGATGCCTCTCGATATGCCGGAGAGCGTTCTCGTGCGCTTCAAAGGCAAGATGCAGCCCGGCGTTACTTTGCGTGACCTCGTACACGCGATCCCGCTGTACGCGATCAAGGCCGGTCATCTGACCGTCGCCAAGCAAGGCAAGGTCAACATCTTCTCGGGCCGCATCCTCGAAATCGAAGGTCTGCCTGATCTGAAAGTTGAGCAAGCGTTTGAGCTCGCCGATGCGTCCGCTGAGCGCTCCGCTGCAGGTTGCACGGTTGCGTTGAACAAAGAACCAGTTGCCGAGTACTTGAAGTCGAACATCGTTCTTCTGAAATCGATGATCGCTGACGGTTACGCTGACCCACGCTCGCTGGCACGTCGCATCAAAGGCATGGAAGCATGGCTCGCGAACCAAACGCTGCTTAAGGGCGACGCAGATGCGGAATACGCAGCGGTCATTGAAATTGACTTGGCTGAAATCACCGAGCCGATCGTTTGCTGCCCGAACGATCCGGATGACGCAAAAACGTTGTCCGACGTCGCGGGTGCGAAGATCGACGAAGTGTTCATCGGTTCGTGCATGACCAACATTGGCCACTTCCGTGCCGCTGCAAAACTGCTCGAAGGCAAGCGCGATATGCCAGCAAAACTCTGGATCGCACCGCCCACGAAAATGGACGCGCACCAGCTCAGCGAAGAAGGTCACTACAACACCTTTGGCACCGCAGGCGCGCGCCTCGAAATGCCGGGCTGTTCATTGTGCATGGGTAACCAAGCGCAGATCAAAGAAGGCGCAACGGCAATGTCGACCAGCACGCGTAACTTCCCGAACCGCCTTGGCAAGAACACCAATGTGTACTTGGGCAGCGCAGAGCTCGCCGCGATTTGCTCAAAGCTCGGTCGCATCCCGACCAAAGCGGAATACCTCGCCGACATCGGTGTGGTCAACAGCGACGGCGCGAACATCTACAAGTACCTGAACTTCAACCAAATGGAAGAGTTCACGGACAAAGCAGATACCGTGTCGGCGTAATTTCGGCACACCGCTCCGCGTCACACGGAACGAAAGAAACGGCTCCTTCGGGAGCCGTTTTTCGTTGTCATGCGCTTGTCGCGCGGGGGTGGCAGTCATAATGGCGCACTTAACGATTACCCGCTGTCAGCGCGATGACGCTCTCCCTTTCCTGCGAATCCATCCCCACACATCCCGATTTTCGCGCGCTCTCCTCGCTCGCCAACATCGCGGTGGATCTGCGCTACGCGACGCCCAATAATTTCGTCGGGCGCGACCTGTATTCGCCGCTCGATTGCGCGTGGCTTCATCGCGATGCGGCCGAGGCGCTGACACGAGCGGCGCAGTGGCTTGCCGCCCACTCACACGGCCGTGGCCTGCGCCTGTGTGTGCTCGACGCGCTGCGCCCGCAACGTGTGCAGGAAGCGCTTTGGGAAGCGCTCGCGGATACGCCGCTGCGCATCTACCTCGCGCCGCCTGATCGCGGGTCGATTCATTCGTTTGGCATGGCGGTCGACGTGACGCTGTTCGACGCGAATGGCGCGGAGTTGGACATGGGTACTGGATTCGATGACATGACGGAGTTGTCGCACCCGGTGCTCGAAAACGATTTTTTGCGTAGCGGCGACATCTCGCCTGAGGCCATTACGCATCGTCACCTCCTGCGCAACGCCATGCATCACGGAGGCTTCACGGGAATCAACACTGAGTGGTGGCACTTCGATTGCGGCGATCGCGTGGACGTGCGTGCGCGCTATGCGCGGGTGCTATGACCGAACGCAGCGTGCGACCATCAACGCATTTACAACTTTTGTGCGTTAACGACTATCCGGCGGCCATTCCGGCTACTTTTTTCTATAAGTTGACTATTACGTTTTTATCGCTGTAACGACCGCCGGCTAGTCGTTCCGCGTGAAAAGCTGTTACTTTCCCAATGTCGCTGCATGCAACAGCAGCGCGTCCAGCACTGGGCGCGAAGCCTTCGACGTGGCAAGCGGGTGGTTGAGCATGGCAACAAACACGAGCGCTTCGCCGTTGGCCCCCGGCAGGTAGCCCGCGAGCGCTGAGACATCGCGTAGCGTGCCCGTTTTGAGTCGTGCGCGTCCCGCCAAAGACGAATTTGCAAGCCGGTTGCGCATTCCACCGTCTACGCCGACGACGGGAAACGCCGCTTGGAACTCTGCGGCCCACGACTTACTGTGCGCGACACGCAGCGCGTTTGCCAACTGTATCGGCGTAATTTTTTCAGTGCGCGACAAGCCGGAACCGTTATCGAGTACCAATCCTTCGGCGTTGATCTTTTGTTCAGCCAACCACGCGCGAACTTGCTCAGCGGACGAGGTGCTACTCGCCGTTTTTTTCACGCTCTCGTCACCGTGCCGTGCGCCGGAGAGCGCATAAAACAAGAGCCGTGTATTCGGGTTGTCCGAGCGCTTCAATACATCATGAATCATCTCGGGCAACGCGCGCGACTGGTGCGATGCCAAGACCACCATGCCCGTCAAGTTCGCACCGTTCGTCAAAGCGGCAACGCCAACGGGTGCCGCCTCGGCCTCACGAACCTTGCCGTCCAATCGACCGCCCACCTCTGCCCACAGCGCGCGAAACACCGCGTTGGCGTAGTCCGTGCGATCCACGACATTGATCTGTGTAGCGGCAACGCATCCGCGCGGGAAATCGCCACGCAGCTCCACTCGCGCCGCGCCATCCCCGCCTCGCGTTACTGTCGGTAGCAACCAACCATCTTCCCAGTCCTTGCAAGCGCGATCCGAGAGCGTGAGCGACGACACAAATTCGATCTTCGGCAAACGCGGCGCCTCAGACACGGTCACTTTGTCGTTGGTCGAAACGATATCAAGCTGTGTCAGATTGGTGCCTAACGAAATGGCGTCCGGCACCACGTTGTAGCGAAACTCCGGCGTCTCATCGAATGGCGGTACGCCTACATCGGGCCGTGCCGGCGCAATCCACGAACGATCTAACACCACGTCGCCCACAATTGCCGTGACGCCACGCGCCTTGAGCGCATAGAGCATCCGGCGCAGCGCGTTCAGATCAAGATCGACGTCGCCCTCGCCGCGTAACACCAAATCGCCACGCAGCACACCGTCGCGAATCTCGCCACTACTCATCAACATCGAGCGTCCGCGATAGCCGCGCCCCAGGCGATCAAATGCGACCGCCGAGGTCAACACTTTTAGCGTCGAGGCTGGCTGCATGGGTCGGCCCGCGAACTGTGCGGCGAGCACCGCCCCGGTGTCCGCGCGCATCACCACAAACGCTAGGGCATCCGGCGGAAGCCCTCCAGCAGACAGCGCCTTACTCACCGTTTCCGGCAATGCGTCCGAGGCGAGAGGCGACGTCGTCGGCGACACCACCGGCGGAGCGGAGGTCGACGCAGCAACCTGGCTCAACGAGCAGCCGGACAGCACACAGGATGCGCCTATCAACATCACTGCGATCGTGTGCAAGGCATTAGGTCGCAGCGCAGCAAATGGGCTCACAGAAATCTCCGAAAATTGGGCACGAACCCCGTGCGTAGCAAATATGCCATCGCCGCGGCGCAAATGCGCTTTTCGGAACGACAGCATTGACAGAATGACCCGCAACGGCGCGATAATGGGTGTTACTGAATTGTTACAAATGACTCGGGGCGTAATGCGCGCCTAGTCCAGTCGTAGTGCAGCAAAGCGACGCAACAAATCAACCTTGCGGGCAATCCATCGCCCATGTGAATTTCGAGACGATAAAGGGGTCACCGTGAAATTAAGAAAACTCGCCCAGTGCATGTCGCTGGTTCTCATCGCCAGCCCAGTGGCGTATGCACAAGATGCGCAACCGCAAAAAGTAGAGCGCGTTGAAATTACCGGCTCCAGCATCAAGCGCGTGCAGAACGAAGGTTCGCTGCCGGTGCAAGTCATCAGTCGTGCCGAACTCGACCGTGCAGGTATCGCCTCCGCTGAGCAGCTGATGATGGTGCTCAGCACCAACGGCAACGGCATGGACAACCTCGCGTCGAACGCCGACGTGGCTGCGGGCGTGAGCCGCGGCAACAATGGCGCATCCGCCGCCAACTTGCGCGGCCAAGGCTCAAACGCCACGCTGATTTTGGTCAATGGTCGCCGCGTTGCCGCGCACGGCCTCAACGGCGGCGTCGTTGATTTGAACTCCATCCCAATGGCAGCCGTTGACCGCGTTGAAGTCCTCAAAGATGGCGCATCCGCACTGTACGGCACCGACGCCATCGGCGGCGTTATCAACTTCATTCTGCGTAAAGACTTTAAAGGCCTCACGCTATCCGCATTCACCGACATCACTGAAGCGGGCGGCGCTAACGTCACCCGTCTTTCAGCGGTGGGCGGTTGGGGCGATTTGGCGAAAGATCGCTACAACCTGATGGCTTCGCTGTCGTACACGAAGGCCGAAGCACTTCGTGGTGACCAACGCGATTTTGTAAACACTTTCCAACCTGACAAAGGGTTGTCGGTTGACACACGCGGCACGCCGTACGCCACAGCGTTCACATTGAGCACGCTTCGCACAGCACTTACTTCGCGCAATGCTGCCGGCACGCTGGTCAACGGCACAGGCCCGACCCGTCCTGGTGAGACGGTTGCCATGAACGGCATCAACCCCCTTGACCTGCCGGGCCAAGCGGGCTGCAACTCAATTGACGGCATGGGCGCTTACGACGAGAAGCTTTGGGCAACGCCGAACGCAAAGTACGGATGCGCCTGGGACACCGGCCGCGCGGCGGTGCTGCAACAACCCGTGGAAAACCTTAGCGCCGTCGCTCGTGCAAGCTTCAAGGTAAACGACAACCTGACGATGTTTGGTGAATTCATCGGCGCAAACGTCACCACGAAAAAGACGTTCTCTCCAAACCAGATTTCGAGCAGCACGTCCTCGACGAATCCGTTCTTCAATCTGGTGTACCCGAGCACAGGCTCCTCGTACAACGCTGTCTTTAACGCGTTGGTCGCGACCTTCCCGACGCTGGAAGAGAACCGCGGTCAGGGCATTGCCTACCGTTGGCGTTGTATGCCTTGCGGTCCGCGCGAAATTGAGACCGAAGCCGAAACACGCCGCTATTTGGTTGGTGGCGAAGGCTCTTTCGGAAGCTGGGACTACCGCTTTGGTCTGTCGCAAGCAACTAGCGACACCAAATCCGTGCTCGGTGGCGGTTACTACTTCAACGACAAGTTCGTACCTCTGCTGAAGTCGGGTCTGCTGAATCCGTTCCTCGCAGCGGGTCAATCGCAAACGCCTGAGGCAATGGCAGCGCTTGCAGCAGCCTCTGCCACTGGCACGACGCTCTACGGCGGCAAGTACACCACCACCACGGGCGACTTGTCCGCGTCGGGACCATTGTTCAAGCTCCCTGCGGGTGATGTGATGGCCGCCGTCGGTCTCGACGTGCGTCAAGAGAAGTACAAGTTCAACGGTACCGAGACCAGCGCCGCCACTCGCAACAACATTTTCAACGCGCCGTTTGACGCGATCAACGATCTCAATGGGGTAAAGCGCGACGTCAAAGCGATTTACACCGAGGTGCTGGTTCCGATCACGAAATACTTGGAAGTCACGGGCGCCGTACGCTATGACGACTACACCGGCTTCGGCAGCACAACCAACCCGAAAGTCACGTTCCGCTTCGTGCCAAATGACAAAGTGTTGGTTCGTGGTTCGTACAACACCGGCTTCCGCGTGCCGACCTTCAGTCAGTTGTTCTTTGGCATCACAGAATCGCCATACTCCGCCAAAGATCTGGCCGATCCGGTAACCTGTCCTTCGCGCGTCGTGAATGCGGCAGTACCTGGCTGTGAATCCATCACGCCAACGATTCTGACGGGTGGCAAACCGAACCTCGGCCCCGAAACCACGAAGCAGGGAACATTGGGCGTAGTGTTGGCGCCAACGCCTTGGCTGAGCGCCAACATCGATTACTGGGAAATTCGCCGCAACGGCACAATCCTCTCGCTTCCGCTGAGCACGTTGTTGTCGAACTACGGCTTGTTCACCGAAAACTTCCTGCGCGATTCGGCAGGCAAGCTGGTGTCCATTGATACCCGTTGGGTTAACGCTGGTGAAACCATCACCAAGGGCATCGAGATCGGAGCCAAGGCGAATACGAACGCTTGGGGCGGCAAAATCTCGGCCAATATTGATGGCACGTACATGATCGAGCGCAAGTCTCGCGTCGTCGCGAGCGCCGCATTCGGTACCAACGAAGTCGGCCGCTTCAGCCGCAGTGGTGATATTCCGCTGCGCTGGAAGCACGTCGCGTCGGTGTCGTTCGAAAAAGGTCCGTGGACGAGTACGCTCACGCAAATTTTCCAGTTCGGCTACTACGACGCAGTGTTGCCGGGTGTTGCTAACGGCACCGTCGTTCCGCCTAACTGGAGCGCGAAAACGGCTGATTACGCCCGCTACAACCTGAGCGTCACCTACTCCGGCATCAAAAACCTGGGCGTGACAGTCGGTGTGAAGAACATCTTCAACACCGACCCACCATTTAGCGCTGCATACGACGGCAACACCGGAGCGGGTAGCTCGTGGGAACCACGCGTAGCCGATCCACGTGGCCGTGCGTACACGATCCTTGCCACGTACTCATTTAAGTAAGCTCGCTTACCTAACGTTGGTGTGAAAACGGGCGCGACTTTCGCGCCCGTTTGCATTTCTGCGACTGCAAAAGAGTGCTGATGCGAGCTTTCGTCGCTCTCGCGTGCGTGACGACCATGCATGCAGTTGGGTTCGGTGCCGCACCGAGCTACACAAGTCGCCGGGGCTACCATGGCCATGCTGGAAAAGAGTAGAAGTAATCTGTCTCAGGATCACAGCGCACTACCAACTCAAAATGCAAGGCTCTTCAAGTGATTAAATACGCCGCCGGATACGTGGGCACACTGCTCGTGCTGTTGGTCGTTGACCTGATATGGCTTGGCGTTATCGCCAAACCCCTCTACAGCAAAGGAATCGGGCACCTGATGTCGGAGCAGCCAAACTTGTGCGCCGCCGCGGCTTTCTACCTCATCTACCCCGTCGGTTTGATCTATTTTTCGGTAGCGCCTCGCAACGGGGCGCTCTCGTGGAGCGACACGCTGCTCGCAGCAGCAGTTTTCGGTTTCATCGCTTACGCCACGTACGACTTGAGCAATTTGGCGACGCTCAAGGGTTGGCCGACTCATTTAGCGTTCATCGATATCGTTTGGGGTACGGTATTGAGTACCCTCGCTGCGGCGGGCGGGAAGGCAGCGTTTGATTGGACCGCGGCGCAGGCGCTACGTTAGGCGGCGGGCAGCGAGATCCGACCGTCGGCCAACACAGCGAAGCTTCCGGAGGACCCGGCGGAGACAAGTTTGCTTGATGCAATGATCGCCACGCGATCAGTTAAACGAAACCGGCCCGCCGCGCTGTGGCGATCACATCTTAGAGCTAACTTCTCACGCTGCTATAAGGAATCAATGCCCAGAGCTATCAACAGGGCGACTCGACTCGAAGAGGAACCAGGTTCGGCGCTCGGTTTCATCAATCCACACTTCGATCAAGCTCGCGCTTGCAATGTCGTGGTGCTCATCGCACACGCTATGCGCTTCTCTCAGGCGCGCCACCAGTCCCGTGTTGTCGTCGCGCAGTTCGGCCAGCATGTCGGACGGTTCCACAAACTCGGCGTCGTTATCCAGCACGCGCTGTGTTCGCGCAATGTGTCCGATTGACCTAAGCGTTGTGCCGCCAAGCTTTCGAATACGCTCCGCGATCGGATCTGTCATGGCGTAGATTTGATCGGCTTGCTCATCAAGCATGACGTGATAATCGCGAAAGTGCGGACCGCTCATGTGCCAGTGAAAATTCTTGGTCTTCAGGTAAATTGCAAAGACGTCGGCCAAGATGCCATTCATGGCCGCGGTAATGTCGTTGACCCCTTTGCGCGCTAAATCTGTCGGCGTTGAGAGTGGTAGTTTTTGTCGCGCCTTCGGCGTTGCTGGTGTGGAAATTTCAGGCGTGTTTTTCATAGCATTGCGCATTTAACGAGAATTGGAGTCGAGCTACAGTGTGGACTTGTCGTGTGTCTCGCGTCTGTTCGCTGTCGCTCACAGCACCAACACGCTTAGAACATAGACGCATAAGTGTGCTGTGCACTGCCCACTGTCGTCGGCTCCTCTCGCTCAGGTCATCAAGTATGTTTTCGAAATCGCCGTCCTATGCGCTATGGTTGTCAGATGAATAGCTCGCCGAACATCACCCGACGACGTTTCGCCAGCTTGGTTGGGTTAGCGGCGTTGGCCCCGAGCGCCCTAGCCAAACGCATCGACCGACCACGACGAATCAAGCCGCCCGCACTAAAGCGCGGCGACCTTGTTGCGCTGTTTAACCCAAGCGGCTTCGCCGACGATGCGCTAATTCAACGCGCGACCGTAAACCTCGAGAATTTCGGATTTCGGGTGATGCACGCTGCGCACTTGCGTGCCTCACGTGGCAACACCGCGGGTACCATTGGCCAGCGCCTCACCGACCTGCACACGTTATTCGAACATCGCGAAGTCCGTGCGCTCTGGGCCGCTAGGGGTGGGTCCGGCACCTCGCAGTTGTTGCCGTTTATAGATTACGCGTTGGTGGCGCGCAACCCCAAGGTCGTTATCGGCTACTCGGACTTGACGGCGCTGCATCTCGCGCTCTTTGCGAAGGCGGGTTTGGTTAGTTTTCATGGGCCAGTCGCCTCGTCTGGTTTCACGCCGTTTACCGTGGCGCAACTTGAAGCCGTGCTGATCGACGCGCGACCACTGCACAGCATGCAGACGGCTGACGAACACGCGCAGCGTGCGCTCACTGAACGGCATTTCGCGCAACGCGTGATTCGCAGCGGCATCGCGGAAGGCACGCTGTTCGGCGGCAATCTATCCGTAGTCGCCTCGTTGATTGGCACGCCGTTTCTTCCGCGCGAGAAAGACGCACTGCTCTTTCTGGAGGAAATCAGCGAGGCGCCCTACCGCATTGACCGAATGCTCACGCAACTTGAGCACAGTGGCGCTCTGCGCAATGTGCGCGGCGCGATGCTTGGCGTATTCGTTAAGTGCGAGCCCTCAGCGAACGAATCGTCACTGGTGCTCTCGCAAGCGCTAGACGATCATTTCGCAGCTAGACCGATTCCGTCAACCTACGGACTGTCATTCGGACACGTCGCGTCACAATGGGTGTTGCCGGTCGGTGTGCGCGGGCGTTTTGACGCCGATGGACGCAGCCTGACGTTACTCGAATCGGCGACTACTCGCGCGTAAGCTTTGCGGCCGGTGCGCGCAGCACGTGCTGGTACATCGCGTCGAGAATTTTCTCTTCGTGCCGATAGAGCGACGAATATTCCCCGCGATAAGTCTGGGGATCGAAACCTGGGCCGCCGGTTAAAAAAATCATGCCGTCTTTGCGTGCCGGATCGAAGACAAACGCAGCGGTAAGCCCCCACGCGTCACCTAGATGTCCTTTCGCCACAAAACCACCTCTCGCAACCAGCCGGTCTCCTTGCCCGGCGGCGGAGCGATCCATGAAGTGTTGATTGCCAAGGCCCCACGCGTTGTAATGGGGCGCGAGCGGTGTTGTCGTGTTGTTGCCATTTTTCGCTCGCGCGTCGTGTACCCAAACAGGAAAAAGCATTGCGTCGATAGACGCTTCGGACAAGAAGCTAATGCCGTCAACGCGGCCACGATTCATCAGCATCAGCATCAGTTTGCCCAAATCAGCCGCGGACAAACGGCAATTGCCTTGCGGCCCGAACAACGAACCATTACTGCCGATCACGTAGTCGGGCATCGCGCGTGGCACCGGCGCTGACGACGAATAGTCATCCACTTGAGCAATCCACGCGCCCCGCGGCTGCCACACTTCTTTGCCGTCCATGACTGCGCGCTTGCGATACAGCGTCGCCGTGTCACGCAGCATCGCCGCGTCAAAATCAGCCGGATGAAAGCCTCCGCGCAACCCGATCGGCTTCAAGACAAGCCGGGCCATCAGGCGATCAAATCGCTCGTTGGTTTCGCGCTCCATGACAGAACCGATCACGCCCCAAGCGAGGTTGTTGTATTGAAAGTACGTTCCCGGTGGATGCGCTTTGCTCCACATCGCTCCTGTGCCAAAGTGTTTTCCATCGCGCGTGAACACATCGCGAAAATGCACACCCAGCTTGGCTTCCCAGTAGTAGCCCGCATCGTCGCGCAGCGAAGACGTGTGGCTGAGCAACATGCGCAGCGTAATTTTTTCTTCGGGGAAATGTGGATTGCGAAACTGAAAACCGAGCGCGTCGCTTACGTCCGCATCCAGATTCAACTTACCGGCTTCCACCAAACGCATCACGCCAAGCGTGGTGACCAATTTTGAGAGCGACGCAATCCGATACATCGTATCGCGGTCTGCCAAAACACTGCGCGACGCATCAGCACTATCAATAAATTTGTGACCAAACTGCGCCTCATAAGCGATACGTCCATCGCGAATCGCCAGCACCGACAAACTCGCCAGTGGATGCGCGGAATCTTCCACGATTTCGCGCAAAGCGGCAGAGAGCGCCGGCGAAACATGAGCGCGCACTGGCTCAACCTTCGTTGCGGAATTCACGCAGCCAGCAATCAAAGTCATTGCGGCCAACGACGCCAACAGCGCAATCCCACATAGGCGTTTCATTCGCGGCCCTCGCATTCAATCGCATCGTTCAATGCCACTACTTCCGTACCGCCGATTGCGCCACCAACGCATCGACCATTGCGGCCGTCTCTGCGTCGGGTTGACCGTCGTAAAGCGTGGGGCGGTACTTCATCTGAAATGCGGAAATCACGTCGCGCGTGGCGCGATCAAGTTCGCCGTGTTGCGGAACCTCGAAGCCGTGTGCCTTCATTTTTTCTTGGAACCATTTCACGTCGGGCAATTTCGCATCAAAGCCAACGCGCTTTTGCGCGACCAGCGCCGCGTCCGGCCACAAAATCAGGCCCGCATCGGCGAAGCGCTTCCACGGAAATTTGGGGCCGGGATCGTTCTTGCGTGTCGGTGCGATGTCGCTGTGACCGAGCACGCGCTCGGGCTTGATGCCGTGTCGCGCCACGATGTCCTTCGAGAGCTCAATCACCAGCGCCATCTGTTCGTCGTCAAACGACTGAAACTCCAAACTGTACGGCCCTTTGCGTCCGCCGAGGTTGACGATTTCGATGCCGATGGAGCTGGCGTTGATTGCCGTGACGCCCTTCCAAGAGCTCACCCCTGCATGAAACGCGCGGCGGTTTTCGTCAACGAGTCGAAGGATTTGCGGCGGTGTATCGCCCACGCGTTCGGTCACGAGGTAGTGACTGCTGACCGGACCTTGCGAGAGGATCTTGAGCGAAAGCGCGTTGTTGACCGTCGTGAAATGCAAAATCAAATGCTGCACACGACTGTCTTGGCTGACCGCGGTTGTTGAGCTATCAATCACCAACCCAGGCGGTGAGACCGTCGCGCATCCGGCCAGTAGTGACGATGCCACGACTGCGTACATCGAAAACGCACATAGTTTTTTTCTCATTTCAGCTCCGGCTTTTCCGTATCGGCGTTGCGACCGATTCTATGGGTTGTGCAGGTACTCATACGTCGGGGTTTTCAGTCTTGCTCACTGCCGCTCGGACGAAGTCTCCATACAAAACTAGACATACAGCTTTTTGCCTTAAACCACTTCCCAGCGGCCAATAGGGCTTCATTTTATGTATAGTCGACTATTGAATAAAAATAGAGTAAACGACCGCACAGCTGTCGTTGGAGCGTAAAAGCTGTATCTCAAACCTACGGCCATTGACGCTGTGCTCACGGCATAGCTCCGAGCATCGCAACCGCCATGCGCGCGGCCGCGCGCGTTGAATCCACCTCACGAAACTGCACGGCAACCTCGCGAGCAACCGCCGCTCGTAATCCACGCTCGATGAGCGGGTGCATCAGTGCCGCACGCCCCGTGACGACGACCGGTCGCGTACCGTAACGCGTCTGCATCGCGTTGGCCAGCCGCGCCAATTCGCGGCCTGCGTCGGTCAGAATTTCTGCCGCGAGCGCATCACGCTCAGCCGCGTTCACCACATGCAAGGCCAAGCGCCCGACTTCACCGCGCGTGCGCTCCATCAAAAAACGCGCCGCGTTGACCGACGAATCCCCGCCCACCGCGTGGAACAGAGCTTCGGCCATCGGTGAGCTGTGCCAAGCACCGGGTGCCTCGTCTTCGCGCCGCCAAACACGGCGTAACGCCTCCCGCGCGATCCAATAGCCGCCGCCCGCGTCATCAAGATGGACGCCGCGTCCGCCAGCGCGGCGCAACACGCCAGCTCCGTCAATGAAGGCCGCGATCGACCCAGTGCCCGCGTAAACCAAGTAACCCTCGCCTGGCGCAAACGCCGCGCGAAACGCAATCTCCACATCGGCCACGACATTCACACGCGCCGCTTCCACTGCGAAGCGCTCCACCAAGAGCGCAGCGAGCGGCGGACTACCCGCGCCCACGCCCGTGACGCCCGCGACCACCGCACCAACGCGGCAGTCGGGTGCCTGTTCACTCACCTCACGCGCGATTCCGGCGACACACGCATCCACCGCCGCGCGGCCCGATGCGTCGTTCATCTGCATCCCGCTAAACCCAGCCGCACTTCCCGACGCCAAAATTTGATCACCGGCAGAGATGAGCAACCACCGTGTTTGTGAACCGCCCGCATCGAGACCGAGCGCGTGCAAAGCCTTCATGGCGTGGAGCTCTTGCCCGCAGGTGGCGGCGCGATCGATCCGACGCGCTCGGGTCGTAGCGCTAAACGTGCGCTCTCAATCCCGAACCGATCCACGCTCGACACCACTACCTGCTGCAGCGCGTTGCCAGCATGTGTCGCGGGCACCAACACGTTTTGCGTTTTCCCGTTCAATACTTTGAAATCCCACACGTCCCCATACTGCGTCCAGAGCGCCGTCTTGTCGACGCGCTTCTGCGGTGAGTCGACCAAGGCCAGGATGCAGTTGGGCGGCGCAGAACAACGTAGCGTCGCCTTGGGCGCGGGATCAATCGCCAGTGTTTTCGGTGCGAGCCAGGTGGACGCGGGCACCAGTGCGTCCATCGTGTAGGTCGAGGCGCGAAGCGCATCGGCGATGCCTTTGCGGTTTTGCGTGAGCGCGACCGCGCTGAAATGTAGATGCCCCGTCGCACCAGCGGCGGATCGGGTGAGTGCGATTTGCTGCAATATCTCTTCCGGCTGCCATGATTTTTCGGATGAATCGATGCGACTCGTGAAGAGCCCGGGCCACAGGTGGCGCGCCTTCGTGTTCTGAGCAATCCAGTAACTAAGCAGCGGAGAAAATGCCTGGGCTTCCTGCGCGATGGGCCAGTAGAGCTGTGGCGCGAGGTAGTCCAACCAGCCTTGCGCAAACCATAGTTCGACATCGGCATAAAGCTTGTCGTACTGACTAAACCCCTTGATGCCCGCAGGACGCAGATCTGGCCGCCCCAGCCCAAACGGACTGATGCCCACTTTAACCCACGCTTTTTCAGCGCGCACCGCACGGTACATCGCTTGTACCAGCTGATTGACGTTGTCACGCCGCCAATCAGTGCGCGCAAGCTTTCCGCCGCTCGCGCGATACCGCTGCCATGAGGGCTCGTCCGGGAAATCTACTTCGGGCGGTGAGACCTCTGTTGTGCTAGCCGTTGTGGCTGCGGGCGGTAACGGCGCGGGCGTCGCCGTTGCAGTGGTCGGTGCGGCTATCGGAGGCGGAGCCTTAACCGGATACGGATAAAAGTAATCATCAATGTGCACGCCATCAATGTCGTAGCGCCGCACCACGTCGGTAATCACCGCGAGGGTATGAGCTGCGGCGTCTGCCTCACCCGGATCAATCCAGAGTTGATCGCCATACGATTTCACGACGGCAGGCATTTTCCTGCTGATGTGATTGGCCGCCACGGCAGATCGTGCAGCGCTATGCCGCGCGCGAAACGGGTTGAACCATGCATGCAACTCGATGCCGCTTTCATGCGCGAGCGAAATCCACTCGGCAAGTGGATCGTAGGGCGGTTGCGGCGCGACACCTTGTTGCCCCGACACGTACTCACTCCACGGCTCAAGCAATGACGGATAAATCGCATCAGCGCCGGGGCGCACTTGCAGCACGATGGCATTGAGATTCAGTCGTCGTGCCGCGTCAACCATCGCTTTGATTTCTGCACGCTGCTGCACGCTGCTGAGACCGGGCTTGCTCGGCCAATCGATATTGGCCACCGTCGCCACCCACATCGCACGAAACTCACGTGGCGCAGGAGGCGGTTGCGCGCCAGTAATGGGCGGTGGCGGCGAAACGCTGACAGGGTTTTTTGAGGGCTGCGACGAGCAGGCCGCCAACAGGCCAAGCAACAAAATCGCCATCAATCGCGGCAGAAAATGAATCATAGTTTGATGATGATGCGTCGTCGCCACAGGAGCGCTGCGACCGACAACATGACGAGATTGAAGAGGACGGCGTACAGCAAAGATGCATTGATCGGCGCTATCGGAAGCGCCGAAATGTGGGCGACGAGCCAGTCTTTCAACGACACAGTCTTCGCGACAGTATCAGGGCTATGCGCAACCACTTGCCACGTGATCATGCCCAACACTCGGGCGACAAGCCCCGACAACACAAAAATGAACAAAGCGTTTACGCCGTACATCGCAAACGGCGTACAGAGTGCCGCTGCTCGCTTTTTCACACGTGTCGAGTCGCACGCATCGATCAACCAGTAACTGGCACTGAAAAGCAGCAAAGCCCATCCCGTCGTGAACACCGCATAGGAAGGCGTCCAAAGTGATTTGTTGATAGGCATGAGCACGGCGTCGAGCACGACACCAACAAACAACGCCGCCAAACCGGCAAGCAGCATCCAAACCGTTTTCGAAGCGGGCGCGTGGTCACGGCGTTCGAGCCAATGCCCCGTCAACGCCCCAAACAACACCGTACTGATGGCCGGCAACGTGCTGAACAAGCCTTCCGGATCCCACGTTTTCGCCTTTGCCCACAGATGTCCGCTCATCAGCGCGCGATCCAAAAACGCGCCCACATCACGTCCTGGTTCCAACACGCCCGCAACGATTACGCCGCTCGCATCCGGCACTGGAACCAGCAGTTCGATCACCGCGTAAATCGCCATCAATGCAATCGCCCACGCTGCTTGCGATCGAGGCCGCACGTACAAGACGAGCGGCGCCGCCACAAGCATGCACAGGCCGATGCGCTGCAAAACCCCGGGAAAGCGCAACATCTCAAAACTAAACGGCGGAATGAAATTGAGTCCCAAGCCGATAGCAATAACGATCAGCGATCGCCGCCAAACATGCAGCAGCGCGGCGCGCCGTTTAGTCGCACCCCC
>JAGNQL010000156.1 GCA_017989135.1 Burkholderiales bacterium | reverse complement strand
GCCTCCGTGACGTGGGGTGGTGGTTCGCGCGGTTCAATTGATCAGATATCGATTGGGCACATCGCGCGCGCCGTCGGCGTCGATCCCGCAAAGATCAACTACGTGCCGTTTCAGGGCGGCGGCGAGGCGTCGGCTGCGATTGTGGGAGGGCACGTGACCGTGGGCGCATCGGGCTGGGCGGAGTTGGCACCATTCATCAAATCCGGCAAGGTGCGCGCGTTAGCGATCACCGCCGCAGAGCGATTGCCCGGCAACAACACGCCGACGCTCAAAGAATTTGGCATCGACGCGGTATTCGAAAATTGGCGTGGAATTTACGCCGCGCCCGGCATCTCCGATGCACAGCGAAAAGCGATCACGCGAGCGGTTGTCGCAGCCACCAGACAAAAGTCCTGGAAAGACGCCGTTGCCAACAGCTCGTGGACGCCCTCGCTTTTGACGGGCGAAGAATTCGAGAAATTTGTCGCGGCAGAAACTGTGCGAATCGAAGCCTCAATGCGACTGGTGGGCTTAGTCAAGTAGCGGTACTCTAGGGGCGCCAACAGCTTTTTTACTCTAACCACCGCCAGATGGTCGCTTAGGTGATATCCTTAACGAAGTCAACATTACGATTTTTTAAGCGCAAACGACCGCCGGCTAGTCGTTAGCGATCGATCTATAGCTAAAGCTGTTGCGCGGCGACAGCGTACATTGCGAGCGCCCCTGCAATCGCAACGTTCAACGACTCTACGCCAGCCGCCATGGGAATAGAAACCCCATCCGTGATCGCGGGCAACAAAGCCGGCGACAAGCCATGCCCTTCATTCGAGAGCACCACCACGTTGTTTGCGCCGAACTTCGCATCAAACAACGAGCAAACTTTCACAGCGGCGTGATCGCGCGGCAGCGTTGCCCACCGCTTTCCTGCGAATGCTCGTAGCGCGCTCGGCAAGTCCACATCCTCTAGCACTTGGGTGTGGAAGTGCGCCCCTTGTGCCGCACGCAATGTCTTGACGCTCCACGCGAACGCGCACCCAGATGAGAGCCAAACTTGCTGCGCGCCCGCCGCCGCCGCGGTGCGAATGAGCGTGCCCACGTTGCCTGGATCTTGCACCTCATCCAATGCCAACACGAATCCACTTCTTGACGGTGCAGGAGAGGCCGGAACGGTCGCAATCGCCAACACGCCCGACGGGCTCATCAGCGTAGACAGCGAATCAAACAACGGCGGTGCAACGCAGACCGCATCTTTTGCGTGCGCCACCAATTGCATCTGCGCGGCAGACAGGGCACCACCCCGTCCATCGTCACGAATGGCCACCAGCTCCAATGGACCCACGCGTTGCACGTAACTTTGCGCGAGATGCTCGCCTTCGAGCAGGCACATGCCATCACGTTTCCGCGCCGGCGCAGAGCGCGACAGCGTGGCAAAACGCTTCACCAGCGGATTGTCGCGAGAGGAAATGGTTTTGAGCACGGGCAGCGTTTTGCGTACGGCGAAAAACGCTAAGCCTAGGGCTTTTGCGTGCTCACCGCTTGCGATGGCGACGCGGACGGGTTTGCGACCGCGGTCGCTGGAGGCACCGGGTGCTCTTTCACTTGAAACAGCGTTTCGCCTTTTTTCACCATGCCGAGTTCGTTTCGCGCGCGCTCCTCGATTGCTTCGCCCGCTTTCTCCAGATCACGTACGTCAGCGTCAAGAACTGCATTCTTCTGTTTGGCTTCGTTGTTCTTCGCGTTGAGATCGGCAAGGTCTTGCTCCAGCGCATGGGCGCGAGGCACGGAACCTTTGTCGAACCAAAGTTTGTACTGCAAGCCCAGAAACATGAGCACCAGCACCGCGAAAATAATGCGTCCTGTCATACCTATGCTTCGTCGCGGCGCGACGCTCACGCCGACTTCGGCTCGACAAGCACGGCGGCGCCGTAGCAGAGCACTTCCGTGAGGCCCGGCATCACTTCGGTGGCGTCATAGCGCATGGCGATGATGGCGTTGGCTCCCCGCTTACGCGCCTCTTTGCACATCGCTTCGTAGGTTTCCGCGCGCGTCTGTTCACACAGATTTGTGTAGATCGTGATATTGCCGCCGAAGATCGTCTGCAAACCACCCAAAAAACTGCCGACGATCGAGCGTGAGCGCACTGTGAGCCCGCGCACGACTCCAAAGTTTTTCATCACGACATAGCCCGGAAGCTCCGTCGAGGTCGTGATCATTGCATCATTCATGAACGGCTCGATTGCGAAAACTTAACGGCCAAAACGTGCGAACACGTCGCGTCCGGCGTAGTGCGCGACGTCACCCAGATCTTCTTCGATCCGAATCAGTTGGTTGTATTTCGCCATACGATCAGAGCGAGATAGCGAGCCGGTCTTGATCTGCCCTGCATTGGTTCCGACGGCCAAATCCGCGATCAACGAATCTTCGGTTTCGCCTGAGCGATGCGAGATGATGTTGGTGTATCCCGCGCATTTCGCCATCTCGATGGCGGCGAAGGTTTCCGACAGCGTCCCAATCTGGTTGATCTTGATAAGGATCGAATTAGCGACGCCTTTCTTGATGCCCTCACGCAGAATATTGGTGTTGGTAACGAACAAGTCGTCGCCCACAATTTGCACTTTCTTGCCCAGCTTGTCCGTCAGAAGCTTCCAGCCATCCCAATCGCCCTCGGCCATACCGTCTTCAATTGAAACGATGGGATAACGTGACGCCCAATCGGCCCATAAGTCAGTCAACTCAGCGCTTGTGAGAGACCGACCTTCGCCTTCGAGATGGTACTTACCGTCTTTGTAAAACTCACTCGCCGCACAGTCGAGCGCCAACGCAATTTGCTCGCCCGGTTTGTAGCCCGCGCTTTCGATAGCTTGCATCAAAAGCGTCAGCGCTTCTTCGTTCGACTTCAGATCGGGGGCAAACCCGCCCTCGTCGCCCACCTGCGTTGGCCAACCTTTGCTGTCGATCAGTTTTTTCAAACGATGAAAAACTTCGGCGCCCCAACGCAGCGCTTCCTTGAAACTGGGCGCGCCGACCGGCACGATCATGAACTCTTGCAAGTCCACGGAATTGTTCGCGTGCGCACCGCCATTAATCACGTTCATCAACGGCACTGGCAAGCTCATTGGTCCTGCTCCGCCAAAGTAGCGGTAGAGCGGCAAACCGACGTCTTCGGCCGATGCCTTCGCGACCGCGCACGACACCGCGAGCATTGCGTTCGCGCCTAGGCGCGACTTGTTATCCGTGCCGTCAAGGTCGATCAACACGCGATCAATGCGCGTTTGTTCTTCGCCGTCCAGACCCAGAAGCGCTTCGCAGATTTCGGTGTTGACGTACTCAACGGCTTTCTGCACGCCTTTGCCAAGATAGCGCGACGCGTCGCCATCGCGCAACTCGATGGCCTCACGACTCCCTGTGGACGCGCCGCTCGGGACCGCTGCGCGGCCAGTAGCACCGCTCTCAAGCACTACATCGGCCTCAACGGTGGGGTTGCCACGCGAGTCAAGAATTTCGCGGGCGATTACATCAACAATGGCAGACATGTGATTCCAGCTTTCCTGTTTGCAAATTCACTTTTCCAGTACGGCGCGCCGCCGTACGCTCACAACTTATGCGGTCCGAGCAACTGATCTTCCGCAAAGGCCTGCGCTTTGACGATACGGTCAAGGGCTTGCATTTGCTCTAACAATGCCTTCATGCGCGGCAATGGCCATGCATTCGGCCCATCACACAAGGCGGTATCCGGTGTCGGATGCGTTTCCATGAATATGCCCGACACCCCCGCCGCGATGGCCGCGCGCGCAAGCACAGGCACATATTGCCGTTCACCACCACTGGCCGTGCCCAAGCCGCCGGGTAGTTGCACTGAATGCGTCGCGTCGAAGACAACTGGGCAATTCGTGTCGCGCATGATCGCGAGCGAGCGCATATCGCTCACCAGATTGTTGTAGCCAAAACTCACGCCACGCTCGCAGACCATGATTGTGTCCGAGGTACCGTGTTTCGCGAGTGCGGCTTCCTTGGCTTTCGCAACGACGTTCTTCATGTCGCCGGGCGCCATGAACTGGCCTTTTTTAAGGTTTACCGGCTTGCCGCTTGCGGCCACCGCTTGGATAAAGTCTGTTTGCCGCGCCAGTAGCGCTGGTGTCTGCAATACGTCGACAACACTCGCGGCTTCGTCGATTTCATCCTCGGTGTGCACATCGGTCAGCACCGGCACAACCACTTGGCGGCGAACCTCGCTCAATATGCGTAAGCCTTCCGCGCGGCCAAGACCCCGAAAGCCTTTGCTGCTTGAACGGTTCGCTTTGTCAAAGCTGGATTTGAAGATGAACGGAATGCCGAGCGCTTGGGTCATTTCTTTGAGCTTACCGGCTGTTTCTACCTGTAGTTGCTCGCTTTCAACGACACACGGCCCCGCGATCAAAAAGAAGGGCTGACTCAGGCCGACTTCAAATCCGCAAAGTTTCACGCTGCCACCTTACGATCACGCTGCACCATCGCAGCGGCCACAAACGCCTTGAACAGCGGATGCCCGCCACGTGGCGTCGAATTGAATTCAGGGTGATATTGGACGCCTAAGAACCACGGATGCGTAGCTGCCGGATACTCCATCACTTCAACCAAATCTTGCACCGCCGAGCGACCTGAAACAACCAAGCCCTTCGCCTCAAACTGCGCGACAAAATTGTTGTTCACCTCGTAGCGATGACGATGCCGCTCATTAATCTGCGTACTGCCGTAGATTGATGCTGCAAGCGTGCCTGCCTTGAGCGTTGCATCCTGTGCCCCGAGGCGCATCGTCCCGCCCTTGTCAGACGACTGCGTACGAACCTGCACTTCGCCTGTTGCGTCTTGCCATTCGGTAATCAAGCCGACAACTGGGTTCTTCGTTCCGACGTCAAATTCTGTGGAATGCGCATCGGCAAGTCCGCACACGTTGCGCGCAAACTCGATCATTGCGATCTGCATGCCCAAGCAAATGCCAAGGTACGGCACTTTGTTTTCGCGCGCAAATTTCGCCGCGAGGATCTTGCCTTCGACGCCACGCTCGCCAAAGCCTGGACCAACGAGAATCGCGTCCATACCGGCGAACAAACCGGTACCTTCCGTCTCAATCTTTTCCGATTCAAAGTAATGAATATTGACTTTGCAATCGTTCTTGATGCCGCCAGCTTTAAGCGCTTCGTGAATCGACTTGTAGGCGTCGATAAGCTCCACGTATTTGCCCACAAAGGCGATATTCACTTCGCCCTGCGTCGGACTCAGCGTGCGGGCAACGATGTCCGTCCATGGCGCGAGGTTAGCGGGCTTCGCCACCAGGTCCAACGTGTGGCAGACGATCTCGTCGAGCATTTGATCGTGCAGCATTTGCGGCACTTTAAAGATCGTGTCAACGTCCGGCACCGAAATGACGGCACGTTGCTCAACGTTCGTAAAGAGCGAAATCTTTTTCTTTTCGTCTTCTGGAACTGGGCGATCAGAGCGGCAGAGCAGCACATCTGGGAATATCCCGATTTCGCGCAATTTCTGCACGCTGTGCTGCGTCGGCTTGGTCTTCAACTCGCCGGCACTGGCGATGTATGGCACCAGCGTCAGATGGATGTAGCAGCGGTTCTTGCGACCAACCTCAACGCCCATTTGGCGGATGGCCTCCATGAACGGTAATGATTCAATATCACCCACCGTACCGCCAATTTCCACCATCAGCACGTCCACGCCTTCGCCTGCGCTCTTGATAGAGGCAATGATTTCGTCGGTGATGTGCGGAATAACCTGCACCGTGCCGCCGAGGTAGTCGCCGCGACGCTCCTTGTTGATCACGTTTTGGTAGATTTTTCCGGACGTAAAACTGTTGCGCGTCGTCATCTTTTGCGAGACGAAGCGCTCGTAGTGGCCTAAATCAAGATCAGTTTCGGCGCCATCGTTTGTGACGTACACCTCGCCGTGCTGATACGGGCTCATCGTGCCCGGATCAACGTTGATGTAGGGATCGAGTTTTACGAGGGAGACTTTTAGACCGCGCGACTCAAGGATCGCGGCGAGAGAGCCAGCGGCGATGCCCTTACCAAGGGAGGACACCACACCGCCGGTCACGAAAAAATATTTGGTCATCGGGAAGACCTTAGCGGGAAAGCCAAATTCTACCGGACGGAAGGTCACGACGTTGAAATCGTGCGTGAA
>JAGNQL010000155.1 GCA_017989135.1 Burkholderiales bacterium | reverse complement strand
CCGTCGCTTTCGGGCAATGGCCCCCACAACATGCCGTCCGCCCCAATGCCGAAATGGCGATGACAAATGCGCACGATTTCGTCGGACGTAAATGCCGCAGGATGATCCGCAGGATCAATCACCAGATAGTCGTTGCCAATGGCGTGATATTTGTAGAACTTCATGGGCCGTATTGTCTCGCACTGCGCATGGCGGCACGGCGCGTTGCGCGACATCAATACCGCAATGTCTCAAATGGCGCAAGATTCAGTCATCCGCTACAACAAGGAAGTTTATGGATTCGTTTCGCACCTGTCGCACCGCGTTGGCGCTCGGCCTTACGCTAATTATTGCCCCCGCGACGTTTGCTGCTGACGCACTGACTGACGCGATCCAAGCGGCGTACGCGCCCTACCGCGCGGCGCTTTTTCGCACTAACAATAAGGCGCAGGCGGAATCAGAACAGGCCATAGCGCAGGCGCGTCAGGCGTGGGCGGACATCATCGCCCGCTACGCCAAGCAACCACCGGCACCTTACGACCGTGACCCCACCGCAGCGGCCACGCTCGCTGAGGTTGCCGCTGTGTACGCCACTGCGGCCAAGCAAATTGCCACGACACAGTTAGTGCCCGCACATGAAACCTTGGAAAAGGCACGCGACTTGATGTCCGAGCTTCGCCGCCGCAACGGCGTGGTGGTGTTCAGCGACCACATGAACGCGTACCACGAGCAGATGGAACATGTTCTGAACGAAGGGCCAGCGCAACTGGCCACCACACAAGGCGCGCAGAAGCTGCTGGCCCGTGTGGGTGCGCTCGACTACCTCGCAGAGCGTTTGCGCTCGCACGCGCCAGCTGCGTTGGCGGCCAATCCAGATTTCGTTGCACTACAGCAGCAGGTGCAAGGCTCCGTAGTTGCGCTGCGCGACGCGTTGGTGCTGCAGGATTTAGCTGCGGCCAAGCTCGCGCTTGAAAAGGTGAAGAAACCGTACAGCCAAATGTTCCTGAAATTTGGTTGATTGCGGGAATACGCAACGCAGCTGGGCGATGTCACGCGTTAGGTCTGTTTTATAGCCTCACGAGCAGTTGAATGACGTAACGCAGAGACATCTGTGCTTTACGCAAGTCATCGAACGATTCGGCTGCTCAATGGCGACACCGCCGAATTGAGTGACGCGACATTTGTTGAACTTCACAATGACGCTGTCCATACCGCAGCTTGAAGCGCGCGCGGCACGATACCTGCTACATCCGCTGACATACTGTTCGCCGCTCCGTTTGGATGCGGTGGTGGCATGCGCTTCACGGAAAGATCAAATCATGCTGCAAAATCGACTCGAAATGGTGCAACTACTTGCCCGATTCAAGTTAAGCGTACGCCGCCATTTGCAAATTGCTGTTGATCTGCAACTTCTTGAAGTTGATCCTGTTTACGCGCGCCGGGTACTTGCCGCCATTGAGGCGGCGGCAGAAGACGAGCAACTCCTGATCCTAACGCTGCAAGTACGCGATCGTGTCCTGCCGCCGTTGACGCCGCCAACGCTGGCTACGGCGGGCCTGAGCCGTCCAGATTCGGCGGGCGTAGCCGATGCGACTACGCAGACGCGCAGCTACATGTACGGAGCGCGCGGCTTCTGAGTGTTCGGAGCATAGATGTGGCATCGCGGCACACTGCTCGCGAATTACAACGGCCCAGAAATGGTGATTGATCCGTACTTCGGCGCGCTGACTTGGCCGACAAATTCCCGCGTGCGGAACACGCGAACGTAGGCGATTTTGTACGCGCCCAAGTTGCCCGCGATGCCCACAGCGGCGTCAGCAACGAAGCGCTCTTTGTTCACCGAGTGCGAATCGCGGATGGTATTGCCGTCCAGAAAAATGTTGCGACCGACAGCGCGTGCGTCGATGGAGGCGAAGACGTGTGCCCCGATGTCGCGCGTGAACTGCTGTGCGCCATCGCGAACGCGTGGCGCGGAATTGTCACCCGCCGGGCGGATCGGCGACGTGCCGTAATCGTCCGGAATGCCCCAACCGGCGCGCAACTCGAATCCGGCGTTAGCGTAGGTCGCGACGTTGCCTAGCGAGAGGCCGTAATGCGGAATGATGTCGAAGCCAAAGCCATCACGACGATCCGCGAATTGATGAAATTCCGTGCGGTACTTTCGCTCGAACACGAGCTGCGCGCCGAACTCATTGCCAAGCTGATTTTTCCAGCCCTGAAACTGATCGAAGCCGCGCATCTTATGGATGAAGTCTTGCACTTCTTTCGCATGCGACCATGGGCCGACCACGCCCAGATTTACTTCGTACGAATCGAGGCGGCGTGCTGAGCGCGTGTTGTAGCCAAAGCCGATGTAGGTCCACCCCGCGTACGGTCTGTCTGTCGGAATGAGAGCCGCGGAAGCGGCGTCACGCGGCGTGTAGAAGGCTTGCCCGAGCGTGAACGTCACGTTGCCTTGATCGACCGATGGCGAGTAAACGCGCGTGAACAATTTGCCCGCCTCTTGCAACCATTGCGGCAAGCATTCGTCGTCTGCAAAACTGCGCACGTTTGGCGATGACCACGCCACTTTCGCGCCACTGGTGTAGTCCTGATCGCGGTTTGAGAAGAGGTCGTTGTCGAGCGTGAAGCTGTACGTGCCTTGATATTTTTTGACGGCGTTGAACGAGCCGGGGCCGGCCGGACAGCGCGCGTCTTGCGCGGATGCAGATCCAGCGGCAAAGGCGCAGGCTGTTAGCGCGTAGATAGCCAGTTTTTTACGATTCATAATTCGCCGATAGTTCAGTAAAGTCTTTGTGCGCATCATTGCGCTGGAGCATTTGTATGGCTTTGCAGGAGATGCCGCTGCATCGCGTTGCCGTTCGCGCGAGGATTGCGCGAGAGCGTGGCGTTGATTCGATCAAGTTGAGCGCGAATGCGGCGCCCCACTGCCTCGCGTGAATATTCCTCGCGGATTGTCTTCTGACCGGCCAGGCCTAACGCGTGTGCAAACGCGCGGTCGTCACACAAGCGACGCATGTGTTCGGCGGCGTGAACCACGTTGGCTTCTGCCCAATGCTGGTTCTGCCAATCGAGGTACTCGTCCTCTTTGACGGGCACCATCGTGTAGTCAACCAGCAAGCTGTTGTTCTCACGCATGAACTCAAGATTTCCGGAGTACGCTGTGCCAATCACGGGCTTTCCGAGCGCCATACATTCGGCAAGGCCCAAACCCAACCCTTCGGAGCGATGCAGTGAGACGTAGCTGTCGATGACCGTTTGAAGACCGACGATAGCGTCACGTGACAGCGTTTGGTCAAGCAGCGTTACTCGATCGTCGCCGTCGATCGCGCGCAGCAACGCTTCTCGCTCGGCGACAAATCCGTGCGCGCCGTGGCACTTGATGAGCAAACGCACTCCACGCTCGGCCAACGCGAACGCCAACCTAAAAGCGCGAACGATGGCGCTTGGGTTTTTGCGCGCAGGATACGAATTGAAGTCGAAACTAAACATGAACACGAATGCGTCGTCGGGTAACCCGAATTCAGCGCGCGTGTAGCGACGCGATGGCTCACGCATGTCGATGGGCGGCGTGACTTTGAACACCGGCTTGTCGAGAACCTTACGCGCGGCGTTGGCGACGAAGTCGGTCGCCACCCAAAGCTCGTCGATGAGCTGTCCAACGTCGGGCCATCGCTTCGGTAAATTCTCCAACTCCCAGTACCAATAACCGACGTTGTACGCGTCCGGGAGCGCGAACGCTCCGTCGATGAAATTGCCTTCGCCGAGCATGTCGGGATTGGTGCAGATGATGCGCGTGCGGTAAGTGGGCGCATCAACCAAGAGCGCGTCGATAGAGCGGTCGTTTTGCCGCATCCCCATGTCAAGTGGAACGTTGGAAACGGCCACCGGCACGTCCGCTACGCGGCAGGAATGCGCGAGCAACCGCAGGCTTTCGCCGAGGCCATTTTCGGCGCGGGCAAAACCGATGAGCTCAACGCCAGCGGGATCGAGGTTCGCGTTTACCGGCGGCCCCGCCGCAACCTGCTGTGCAACCGCGCGCAACGACGCCGCTCCTAGCCGGCGCCCAAGACCGATGCGCAGCGCGCGTTTCAAAAAGGAGGGACCGTCGAATTCGACGGACGGCGCGACAGGATTGGGCGCTCGTGCGCCGGATAACGCTTTTGCCAGGAACCCAACATCGAGGCTCACGAGCACGCTCTCCTCGTCCCAGAAGGCACTGCTGGCGGGAACGCCCGCAGCGAAGCGAGCCATCTCGTGGTTGAGGAAGAGTGGCTCGTCTTCCCAGATCGCTAACTCGCACAGCGCACGAAAGGTCGCCGGTCGTTCCGCCAACCGAGCCAACAAAAACGGCGTCTGCCACAGCAGATTGCACACTGACGACAGCGGCATGCCTTCGGCAAATAAAGCCGCCCCGACACGCGGAGAATGTTGCAGCAGCGTAAACATGTTTTCGCGCGCCGTCGGCGTCAAATAACCCGAATGCTCGACGTTCGCCACGACCCGCGCAACCCCCCAACGCGCGCGGCCTTCGACCAACGTTTGGAGCGCCATCGGCAAGGCTTCTTGTGCGATGTCGCCCGCGTGCATGATCGCGACGTAGGGTTGGCGCACGAGTGCCAACGCGACACTTAAATCATCAGAAGCGTTTTCACCGGCCCCACGCCAAGCCGCCGAATGCACGGAAAACGGCCACGCGTTCTCGTTCGCACCGGCGCCAAGCACAATCACCTCGTTCGGCGCAACGGCAAGTGAGGCGAGTGACGCTAGCGTTTCGGCCAGCGCACCGGCTGCCGCGTTTGTGTTGACAACGACGACTGCGTAGCTGGCCGCAAGCACTTCGCGAGCTTGCCGTCGGTCTTGCACCTCTCGTAGGCGCGCCGGCAAATTGATCGGCGCCCGGGCGCTTAGTAACGACGACAACAAGTACGCATAGTTGTGGCGAAAACTTGCGTGCGACCAATCGACGAGCTCACCGGCGCGCTCGATCAGTTCGCGCGCGCCGATCAGGTCGAAGCGCTGCATTCTCACCACGCCGAGCATGTGCAGGCAGTCGGCTTGGTTGGGCTCAATCGCAAGCGCTTGCCGGTATCGCGATTCGGCGGTATCCAAATCGCCGGCCAACTGCGCTTCGAGCCCAGCCGCCATCACGCTACCGAGCGTTTCATCCGAAGACGGCGCATTGCTTATTGATGTCGCCGCGCCGTGGCAAGCTTTGTATCGCTTGCCGCTGCCGCAGGGGCACGGATCGTTGCGTGACTTGGGTGGCGCGATCGTCCCGTTCGTCTTGGCGTCGGTCATCGTGATCGAACTACCGCGCTGAGTCGAAGCTTGCAGCGCTGCGCGCTAAGCGCGCACGCTGCCATCGCCCAGCACTACCCACTTTTGCGTCGTGAGGCCCTCAAGCCCCACCGGGCCGCGGGCGTGGAGTTTGTCGGTGGAGATGCCGATTTCTGCGCCGAGGCCGTATTCGAAGCCATCGGCGAATTGGGTGCTGGCGTTGACCATCACGCTGGCGCTGTCCACTTCGCGCAGGAAGCGTTGCGCGTTTGACCAATTTTCGGTGACGATGCTGTCGGTGTGGTGCGAGCCGTGTTGCTCGATGTGATCAATCGCCTCGTCCATGTTCGCGACGATTTTGATCGACACAATCGCGGCGAGATATTCCGTCGCCCAATCTTCTTCGGTCGCAGCTTTTACGTCGAACGCGGCGAGCACGCTGCGGGTGCGTTCGCAGCCGCGCATTTCCACGTTTTTGTCCGCGAAAATTTTGGCGATGCGCGGCAACACGTCGTGCATGCGCGCTTCGTGAACCAGCAGCGATTCCATCGCGCCGCACACGCCGTAGCGGCGCGTTTTGGCGTTGTCCGCGATGCGCACGGCTTTGTCGGCGTCGGCGAATTCGTCGACGTAGACATGGCAATTGCCGTCGAGGTGTTTGATCACTGGCACCGTCGCTTCGGCAGCGACGCGCTGAATCAGACTTTTGCCGCCGCGCGGAATGATGACGTCGATGTATTCCGGTAGCGTAATCATCTGGCCCACGGCTGCGCGGTCCGTCGTTTCGACGACTTGCACGACCGACTCTGGCAGTTTCGCGGCCTTGAGGCCCGCCGCGATGCAACCAGCGATCGCTTGGTTCGAGCGCGCCGCTTCCGAGCCGCCGCGCAGCACCACCGCGTTGCCGCTCTTGAGGCACAG
>JAGNQL010000028.1 GCA_017989135.1 Burkholderiales bacterium | reverse complement strand
CGCCGACAGCGCCAAGACGCCCAGCATCGGCTCCACCGCCGCGAGCACGGCACCGGCCGTAGAAATCGCGCACCCCACGACCAACATGCGCCGAAGCGGCACTCGATCGACCAGTCGCCCAACACGAATGGCGATGAACGCGGGAACGATATTGAACATCGCCGCAAGAATGCCAACCCAAAGCGCGCCGCCGCCCGCCTTGATCGCTGCCAGCGACATCGTTACGCGAAGACCGTTGAGCGACGTGTGCGCAATCACCAACAGCAGCACGAGCACGTAGAGCTCACGCGGCAGGCGCGCCGGACCCGAAGGTGGAAGGTTCCATTCGGCGGCGGGCGCGGAGGCACGACGGGGCGCGGAATCGAGAGGGGGAGTGTTGCTTTCCAAGTGCCCAATTATCGCGCGCGGCATCTAGCCAATCGGTCGCCCGTCTCGCTTGAATAGCACAAACAGCTTTTCGCGTTCAGCGACAGTCAGGCGGTCATTGCACGTCGTTTTAGCGAATAGTCGACTATGTAGAAATAATGCGGTAAATGACCGCCCGCTAGTCGTTAAAGGCAAAAAGCTGTATCTGTTGTCGCATACGCCGCAGCTATGCCGATTCGGCAATACATCGCGCGTTGCAGCGCAGCACGGTTTCGCCGCTTTGCCCCGTAAAATCAAAGGCTTCGCCTTGTGCACGCATACCCAAAAGGTTCGCTTCGCGACAGCACTGCATTTGTCTATCCAAAAAATACACACACCATGAAACTCTCAGAAATCCGGGAAAAGTTCTTAAGCTTCTTTGAATCCAAGGGCCACACCCGCGTTGCCTCGTCGCCGCTCTTCATCGCGAGCGACCCAACGCTGATGTTCGTGAACTCCGGCATGGTGCAGTTCAAGGATGTGTTCACCGGCGCAGACAAGCGCGCGTACAAGCGCGCCACCAGCTCGCAGCGCAGCGTGCGCGCCGGCGGCAAACACAACGATTTGGAAAACGTCGGCTACACCGCGCGCCACCATACGTTCTTCGAAATGCTAGGTAACTTCTCGTTCGGTGACTATTTCAAGCGCGACGCGATCAAAAACGCGTGGGAATTGCTCACCGTTGTGTACGGCCTGCCCAAAGAAAAGCTCCTCGTCACGGTCTACGCCGAAGACGACGAAGCTTTCAACATTTGGAAAGACGAAATCGGCGTGCCGGTGGATCGCATCGTGCGCATCGGCGATAACAAAGGCTCGCGCTACGCCTCCGACAATTTCTGGATGATGGGCGACACGGGCCCATGCGGCCCGTGCTCGGAAATTTTTTATGACCACGGCGCGCACATCGCTGGCGGCCCACCGGGTTCCCCTGACGAAGACGGCGACCGCTTCATCGAGATTTGGAACCTCGTGTTCATGCAGTTCAACCGCGAGGTCAAAGACGGACCGATGCTGCCGTTGCCGAAACCTTCGATTGACACCGGCATGGGCATGGAGCGCCTCGCCGCGATTCTGCAAAACGTTCACTCGAACTACGAAATCGACGTATTCGTTGCGCTCATCAACGCGGCCTCGCGCGAGACCGGCTGCAAGGAGATGGACAATCCGTCGCTTCGCGTGATTGCCGACCACATCCGCGCATGCGCATTCCTCATCACCGACGGCGTGATTCCATCGAACGAAGGTCGCGGCTATGTGCTGCGCCGAATCATTCGCCGCGCGCTGCGCCACGGCTACAAGCTCGGCCAGACCAAACCGTTCTTTCACAAACTCGTCGCCGACCTCGACGTGCAAATGGGCGAGGCCTATCCCGAACTGCGCGCTGCGAAAGATCGCGTCACCGAAACGCTGCTCGCGGAGGAAGTGCGCTTTGGGGAAACGCTCACGCATGGCATGGCAATCCTCGAGAAAGAACTCGCGTCGGGTGCGAAGACGCTTAACGGCGCGGTCGCCTTCCAGCTGTACGACACCTTCGGCTTCCCGCTCGATCTGACGGCCGACGTGTGCCGCGAGCGTGGCGTCACCGTTGACGAAGCAGGTTTCGACGCTGCAATGGAAAAGCAGCGCACCACGGCGCGCGCAGCGGGCAAATTCAAGGCGGTCGACGCGCTCTCGTACAGCGGTGAAAAAACCGTATTCCACGGCTACGACCAGCTCACGCACGCGGGCAAAGTCGTCGCGCTCTACAAGGGCGGCACGCCGGTGCAATCGCTCGCGGCGGGCGACGACGGCGTTGTCGTACTCGACCACACGCCGTTCTACGCAGAAAGCGGCGGCCAGGTCGGCGACCGCGGCGTCATTACAGCGGGCGGCGCAACGTTCTCTGTCGAAGACACACTCAAGGTCATTCCCGACGTGTTCGGTCATCACGGTACGCTCACGGGCGGCTCGTTGAAAGTCGGTGACAGCGTGAACGCGCAGGTCGACACCGAAGCGCGCGCACGCACGATTCGCAATCACTCAGTCACGCACTTGATGCACAAGGCGCTGCGCGAAGTGCTCGGCTCGCACGTCGCACAAAAAGGCTCGCTCGTCGACGCGGAGAAAACACGTTTCGACTTCGCGCACAACGCGCCGATGACCGACGCGCAGATTCGCGAAGTGGAAGCCAAAGTCAACGCAGAAATCGTGACCAACACCGCCACGCACGCAGAAGTCATGGGCATCGAAAAAGCCAAAACCAGCGGCGCGACAATGCTCTTCGGCGAGAAGTACGGCGACGAGGTACGCGTTCTCGAAATCGGCAGCAGCAAAGAATTCTGCGGTGGCACGCACGTAGCGCGCACCGGTGACATCGGCTTCTTCAAGATCATCGCCGAGAGCGGTGTCGCCGCTGGCGTGCGCCGCGTTGAAGCGGTCACGGGTTTGAACGCAATGGCCTTCGTGCAAGCGCTCGACGCACGCATGAGCGAAGTCGCGGGCGCCCTCAAAATCCCCGCGACCGAAGTCACCACCAAGCTCGGCCAAATCCAAGACCACGTCAAAGCGCTAGAGAAAGAACTCAGCGCACTCAAGAGCAAACTGGCCGCAGCAGCAGGCGGTGACCTCGTGAGCAAAGCGGTCGTGAAAGACGGCGTGAAATTCCTGTCCGCCGAAATCGAAGGCGCAGACGCCAAAGCCTTGCGCGAAATGGTCGATCAGCTCAAGAACAAACTCGGCTCCGGCGTGGTCTTGCTCGGCAGCAAATCGCCGGACGGAAAAGTTGCACTCTGCGCAGGCGTCACCGCAGATTTAGTCGGCAAATTCAAAGCCGGCGAAATCGTAGGCAAAGCCGCAGCAATAGTAGGCGGCAAAGGCGGCGGACGACCAGACATGGCAATGGCCGGTGGTACCGATGCAGCGAAGCTTGGTGAGGCGTTGGCCACGCTCGTTTGACGAGGGCTGACGATTCACTTGAAAACGTCTTGGTGTGGGCAGGAACTATAAGTACATTGAGAGCGCTTTCGCGCTAGGTGCAAATCATGAATCAGTTAGTTGAGCTCCGCTTCCGACGATCTACCAAATTGTGTCTTACGCTTGTGTTTGCGTGCTGCGGGCTGATTTCGTTTTCTCTTTTTGCTCAATCAAGTTCAGGCGTCACGGTCGAGGCTGCAACCATTGAAGTGACTTCGGTACGGTCCAGTCAATCCAAAGAAGAACTTTGGATACTGTTGCCGAAGTGGATAAATCGAACGCCGCAATCGAAAAAAGTGCAATTTCGGGTGGAGTTTGTCGGGCCTCAAACTCGGATTGCATTGCCTGATCGGTGGCGGATGACTCTCGCACCATCTGCCACGGACACAACGCCGTGGACTTTGTACTTCCCTCATCCGTCACGGACAGTACCCCTCGAATTGAGCAAGCTAACTTCCGCAACAGTGTTTTGGCGTATTGACGACAGCGCAAAGGAATACGAGTTCCGGGATGTGAAGCTTGTGCGGTCGTCAAATTAGCCAGCGTAGCCTCGATGCAGCGAAGCGGAATCGAGGCTACGGGTTCGCTCAAATCGCTAGCCGCATAAGTCCGCACATTCGTGAAGCGATCATTATTTGAAGTTACCGCCCCGTCACCCCGCGCCGAGGAGCGGAGCAACGGGCGGTCGTAGACCAAAACCATGAGCCCACCGCGCGTGGCAGCGCGCCATCGGGCGATTTGTTTTGGTCCCGCCTGTTGCGAGCACCGCAGGAAACAAGCGGGGTTCGGGGCTAGCCTTTTTGGTTACTTTTTGGGCAATGCCAAAAAGTAACTCGCCGAAAGGCGAAACGACGCGGTAGCAAAGGCCTCCCCGGCGCGGACGCCCGTGCCGGGGGCCTGCGAGACGTCGCCTACTGCACCGCAGTCGCAACAACCGTAGACGTCGTGTTGACAGTAAATCCCATAACCGTGCTGCTGTCGCTGATTTCTGCACGTACCAAGCCTAGAGCCGGCACAACCCACGACGTGGTGTTCGTCGTGGAGTTGGAGCCCACCGTTGGGTACTGCGTGCTGCTCACCGTGGTGAATTTACACGCGTTGTATGTGCCCGCCGGAACCGCGATGGACTCTCGCGAAACGTAGGTGATGTTGCCGCTTTGCGTGGCGTTGCCTATCGAGGTAGCGGGGTTGAACTGCACAGACCGAGTGAAGTCAATCCGTTGTCCGACTGTCATCGATTTCGGGTACGTGATGGGTGGCGCGAAGTACGACTCTTGGATGCCCGTGGCGGAGGTTGAGCGCGTACCCAATTCGCTCCATGTGGTGCCGTTGTCTTTAACCATCGTGGCCGACGTGTCGGTGCCTGTGGTGTCAATGATTTGCAATGCGGCTTGTCCGTTAAACGTGGTCGGCGTCGTGTTGTAGCTGCGCACGAAGGAGCTCGCGGGACCGACGGAACTGGTCGATTGGTAGGTGATCCTTGACGTGGAGAAGTGGTACGTGCTGCAATCGCCCGCGCCGCTTGATGGCGGGGCTACTGTCGACACGGGAGTGGCAGAGACCGCACAAAACTGAACGTCTTCACCCGCGTATCCGGCGGCCGCGGCGGCGTTGTAGTTTGCGGTGCCCACGCTGTAGCGGTGGTTCGGCGTCTTGCCATTAGCCGCCGCACGGAATCCACGATAGATCGGAAAGGCGCAGCCCGCTTCGGGCTTGGCCACGGCGAAGTCGTAGCCTTCCCACGTGAAGCCTGCCGGGTTCATCGCCTGAATTGGTTCGCAATCAACCACTTCGCGGCCGTAAAAGTGTGAGCTGGTGTAGGGCTGTGTGAGGCTTACGTAGAAGCGACAAATTTTTACCTGCGCGCTGGTGGCGGCGGTTGTGGGCGTCGCCACAAACGTCATTCCAGTGCGCTCAAAGTCCGGTACGGCGTCGAGCGCAGCTTGCTCGCTAGCGCGGCCTGTAATGAAGTACGCGTCAAGCGTTTTATTGCGGTACTCGACCACGGTGATGGTCTGTGCGAATGTGCCAATCGCGGAGAACGCAACGGCAGCGGCGAGCGTGCGAGTAAGCCAACGAGTCAACATAATGTTCCTTTGCATGTATGTGTTTTGGTTGATTAGGTTTGGGCGTATTGTGCGGTAGAGAAAGGGAATGAACATAATTTATTGTGCGAGATTGACGAGTCCACATTCGGTGACGAGATAGGTGCGAATGCTGGTCCAATCGCTTCGCGTGCGTGGCAATGTGCCGAGCGCATCCGCTGGCACCGATGCGCCACCAAAGCCTAGCAACGCGCGTACCAGCAGTACCGCATCGGTGCTTGCGCCCACGGCGCCATCGCCATCGACGTCCAGCGTTTTGCTGCTAATCATCGGATCAATGGCGTTTGCGATGTCGAGCGCCGCAGTGCGCAGCCCCAATGGGTTGTGCGCGTTGTTGATGAGCGCGCCATTACTCAATCCCAGCATGCGCCGCAGAATTAGCAAACCGTCGGTCATCGGCAGCACGGCGTTGTCCTGATCAACGTCGAGATCGCAGAGCGCACGGAAGGTCACCACGATGCTGCACGCCGCCGAAAGAGGAGAGGTGGTGATGTTGTTGCCTATTCGGGTGACGCTGCAACCGGTGGCAACGACGGTGTTGATCACGTAGCCTGCTGCCGGAGCTGCGGTCACGGCTGCACTTACGCCTGCATACGCGGGTTGGGTGGCGAGCGACACCGTACCGCCGCCGCCCGTGACGCTCGCGGTGACGTTGTACTGCGGCAGAGCGGGGGGCGCCGTGGTTTGGATCACGGCGAACAGCGTAAGGGTTCCGCCCACCAATATGTCGTTAATGCCATTTAGCGCGTTGTACTCGGGGCTGTCGGTCCACGTGATGCCGTCTGCGCTCTTGAGTAACAGGCTGCCACCGCTCGGCCCACCTGCGGCGGCGATGAATCCCGTGCCGTTGGCGGTCACCGCACGTACGCCGCGTACGCCAGAAGGTACGGTCGCCTGTGACCACGTCGTGCCGTCAGTGCTGCTAAAGATGAGTGCCAGAAAATTATTTCGGTTGTAACCCACCACGACATAACGACCGTTGTTGTACGCGATGTCTTGAATCATGAAGTCGATAGACGCGACGGTTTGTGAGTTCCATGTTTGTCCTGCGTCGAAGCTAGAGCGCATCCCACCGTAGTCGGCCACGATGTGATAGGCACCATTTAGATAGCGAAGGCGGTTGATTGGCACCGAGTACGGGATAGCGTTGTCGTGATGTGTCCAAGTGATCGCATCGGGGCTTGTAAATACACCGCCGGCGGTAGTGCCAACGAAGGTCGTGCCGTCAGTGGCGACACGGAAGGGGCCGGCTGTCGTGGCGATAGGCAGCGTCGTTCCCGTCCACGTTATTCCGTCGTTGCTCCAATGGACCGATTCGTTGCCGCCGCCCGCGACGTAACGCCCAGGCTTGATGGCGATACTGCCTTTTTCGTAACTTCCGACCGGATAGAAAGCGCGCGACGACCAGCTCACACCGTCTGGGCTGGTCATGATGTAGTTGCCGACCGCGACGTACTGCGCGCCGTCCCAGCCGAGTGCATACGACCGATCCAACGCGGCGGAGGGCGGCAGCGTCAATGTTGATTGGTCAACACTGGTGTAGACCGACGCAAACGCATTCGTGGCTGCGAAAAGCAAGCTGGCGAGCAGGACGCCAGAGGATTGCCTCAGGCGATGCATGCTCGATGGGCTTGATAACGGGAACGAGATGCACATTGATTTTTCCGGTGGAGACTGGCTTGGTGGCTCGAAACTAGGAACTTGGCAGACGGTGACACGCGTGACATCAGTCCGAACCAGAGCCTGCTCCAATCACGGGTAGATATGTCTATAAGCAAGAAAAGCCCAAAAAACGGCTCATTTATTTTCAGCGTCACTAAAATTAAAAGCAATTCACACCCCATATGACCCGTGCCAACAAGCCGTACGCCTGCCGCAGCAGCTCAGTTTGATGCCCTTTACGGCACGCTGCATCGAATTGCGGCGGCTCAGATGCGTCGCGAGCGCGCCGACCACACGCTTAGCGCAACGGCGCTGATGCATGAGGCCTATCTCAGTTTGGCGCGGTCGGGCGAGGTGCCTATGGAGCCGGCGCAGTTTTCTGCGCTCGCCTCTCACGTGATGCGCAATGTGTTGGTAAACCATGCAGTTGCGCGGTCAGCAGAAAAACGCGGCGGCGGCGAAGCGGCGTTGAGCTTGACCCAAGCCGTGTCGATGGAAGGCGCGGCAGCCGGTGCTGACGAGGCAGAAAACGTTGATGTGCAAGCTTTGCACGAAGCGTTGCTGGCACTCGAGAAACGAAGCGAACGACAGGCGCGCATCGTGGAGTTGCGCTATTTCGCGGGGCTTTCGCTTGAAGATATTTCCTCCCAGCTAGATATTTCGCTTGCCACCGTGAAACGCGACTGGACGGTCGCGCGCTTGTTTCTGCGCCGCGCGCTCTCGAACGAGGCGATTTGAATGAATGATTCCGGCGGCACCGACTGGGATCGACTCAGTGACATCGTGGCGGCAGCGCTAGGCGTGCCGCTTGACCAGCAAGCAGACGAGGTTGCACGCTTAACAGCCGGCGACGAAACGTTAGCGCGCGAGGTTCATTCGCTGCTGGCGCACAGTACCCAAGGCGGTTTGCGCACGGGCACGGCCCCGACCTTGCGAGGCGACGAAGCGGTAACGCCGACCCGTAAGGCAGAAGCGATGATCGGCGAACGGCTCGGGGCATGGCAACTGAAGGCTGTGCTGGGGCAGGGTGGCATGGGCGTCGTTTATGCCGCTGACCGCGTCGACGGGGCGTACCAGCAGCGCGCGGCCGTGAAGTTATTGCGCGACGGTTTTCTTGACGACGCCGCTGAGGCCTTGCTTGTGAGCGAGCGCCAGCATCTTGCGCGACTCGATCATCCGAATATTGCGCGGCTGCTCGACGGTGGGCAAACCGCCAGTGGTCGGCCATACCTGGTCATGGAATTTGTTGAAGGCGCGCCGATTGACGTTTACTGCCGTAAAGCAAATCTTGGCCTAGTGGATCGCATCAAACTGTTGCTTCCGATTTTTGACGCCGTGCAATCGGCGCATGAAAAACTCATCATCCACCGCGATATCAAGCCTGCGAACGTATTGGCTACGGAGAGCGGCGAACCGAAGTTGCTCGACTTTGGCGTGGCCAAATTGGTGGATGCCACCGCCGCACCTAGCGCCGCCACTCAGATGGCGCGGTTACCTTTCACGCCACGTTACGCAAGCCCCGAGCAGATCAACGCGCAGCCAGTGACGGTCCGTACGGATGTGTACGGCCTTGGCGTACTCGCGTTCGAGTTGTTGGCCGGAGATAGTCCGTTTGCATGTTTTGCCAAGTCGAGCCACGCCGCTTCTGATGCGGTCGAGCTAACGCCTTGGCAAGTGCTCGACGCGCTGCGCACCGCCACGCCGCTCCTCGCAAGTGCTGTTGCGGCGGGCGCGCTGCCTGCGAATGCAAAAGCGCTGCGAGGCGATCTCGAAACGGTGTTGGGCAAAGCAATTGCACGCGCTCCCGCGGATCGCTACGCCAGCGTGGCGGACTTCGCGGCAGACCTGCGCGCATTTGTTGATGGACGCCCCGTCACCGCTCGGCCGCTGAGCGCGACGGGTCAAGCATGGAAATTTTGTAAGCGGCACCCCGTGGCAGTCTCGCTGGCGACGGCTTTGACCACGGCATTGGTAGCAACTGCAGCGATCGCCTTCTGGCAAGCGGCGCGTGCCGAACGTAGCGCTGCCGAGGCCGTGGCCAGAACCGCAGCGTTGCGACAGATTGCGCGCACGATGATATTTGACGTGAACGATGCCCTCGCCGACGGCACGACGGCGGCGCGTGGCAAACTGCTGTCTACCGCTACGCAATTTCTTGATGGATTGAACGCGGCCCAAGGCGCTGATGTTTCGCTCAAACGCGATACCGCGGAGGCGTTCGAGCGACTCGGTGACATTGCGGGCAACGCATCGCAGAGCAATTTAGGGAACGCGCAAGCCGCCGAGTCGCACTACCGAAAGGCACTGCTACTGCGAGAGCAACTGATTGCGCTGCAGCCGGAGAGTTTTGCGGACACTACGGGCATGGTGAAAATTCATCAGAGACTCGCGCGCATGGCACTTGACCGTGGCGATCCGGTGGCAGCGAAAGCACTCGGCGAGGCGCAGGCGCGATGGGCGGAGCGAGCCGCCGCGCAAAAGCCGGAGGATATCAATGCCCAACTTGCCGTCGGTGAAGCGAACATCAGTCTAGCTCTGGTCCATTACTACCCCGGTCGAAGGAGTTTGGGTGACTACGCAGGTGCGTTACGCCAAATCGAACAAGCAATTGAACGACGTTCTGCGTTGTACGCCAAGGCACCCAAAGATGCCAATGTGGTTCGCGGATTCGTGCAGCCGTTGGTCATGCTGACGCAAATGCAATTGGTTCACGGACAAGCCGCTCAAGCCCTGCAAACAGTGAATCGGATTGGCCCGTTGATCGACCCGATCATGGCTGAAGCGTCAATGCGCACTCGCCTAGCGCCGTTGAAGATTTCAGAGTTGCGGCATCGTGGCGAGGCGCAGATTGATATTGGTGATCGAGACCTTGGGTTGCGGTCCCTCACCCAAGCTGTTGCGCTCGCTGATGAAATGGCTGCCGCCGATCCACGTAACGTTTTTTTGGAACGTCGGGCGGCGACGACGCGTTCGTCGCTTGCATATCACCAACTTCGCGCGGGAGAAATCGAGTCCGCGTTGGCCAACAGCCGCGCGTATCTAGCGGTGATGACGCGACAGCTCGGTGCCCAACCGGAGTCCGCGAATCTACGCTTGTTTCGGTATGACGCCATTACCGCGCTGGTGGAAGCGCTCATTGCTTCCGGCCGATTTGGTGAAGCTAAAGCGCTTGCCCTTGAGCAACAAGCCATTGACCAGGTGCCAACGAAGTCCGCGACGTCGCAGGCTCACCCGAAAGCGGAAGACAGCTCACATTTGCTCTCCGTCACGCAAGCGCTTCACTGGCAGGCAATGGCACTCCGTGCAGCCAACCCCAAAGACGAATCGGCGAGTGTGCTGATCGCTCAAGCAGCGGAACGCATTGATAGAACGCTCGCAAGCGATGCGTTCGATGCGAATATGCAACGCATCCTTGCCGAGCAACGCGTGCAGGCGGCAGACGTGTTGGTGGGTTTTGCTTCGAAGGATGTCTGCGCACTCATTGCGAAAGCGAACGAAGGCTTCTCTGCGCTAAAGGCGGACGGTCGCCTGAGTGCAAATTTCGCACGAGTGAGCACTCGCGCGTCAGTGCGCGCGGCGGAGTGCGCGGCACAGCGCTAGTACGCGCGTGAAAGTCGGCGCAACGCGCCGCGGGCACATCTTGGGTGCGGCCTTGGCTTGCTCCGGCTTCGCGTCTTCGAGGCCACGAAGTATCCCGCTTATGCCAAGTACCCGAATGCAGGCATCCGAGCTACGACAATTACGCCGAGATTACTTCTGCAATCGCGCGCTCGACGCGCTCTAGGCCCTGATCAATGTCGGCGTCTGTGATGTTGAGCGCAGGTGCAAAACGCAGAATGTTGTTGTTGCCTGCGGTGAGGAACACGACCTGGTGCTTGTGTCCGGCCTTCATGAATTCGCCTGCGCGGTTGTCGAATTTCGGTACGAGCTCGCAGCCCAGCCACAAGCCTTCCCCGCGCACGTCCGAGAATATGTTGTGCTTTTTGTTGATCGCCGCAAAACCATCGCGCAGACGTTGCTCGGAGACGAGAACACGATTCAAAAAGGCTTCGTTATTGACAATGTCGATGACGGTTTCGGCAACAGCCGCACCGAGTGGATTGCCACCGTACGTCGTGCCGTGTGTGCCCGGTTGCATGACTTCCGCAACTTCGGCGCGCGCCATAAATGCAGCAATCGGAAAGCCGCCGCCAATACCCTTCGCGCTGGTCAAAATGTCTGGTGTGACGCCTTTGCGCATATAGCTATACAAAGCGCCAGTGCGGCCCACACCACTTTGAATTTCGTCGAAGATCAACAGCGCGTTGTGTTTGTCGCAGAGTTCACGTGCTGCGGTGAGGAACGCAGCTGAGCCAGGAAACATGCCGCCTTCGCCTTGCATCGGTTCAAGAATGATGCATGCGACGTCGTCGTCCATCACCGCGCGCAGAGCATCCACGTCGTTGTACGGCACGTGCGTAATGCCCGCTGGCACCGGCCCCATACCCTTCGTGTACTTCGGACTGCCGCCGGTCGAAACGGCGAGCCATGTGCGGCCATGGAATGAATTGGTGGTCGAGATGATGCGGTGCTTTTGCTCACCGTATTTGGTGCTTGCGTATTTGCGCGCGGTTTTGAGTGCGCCTTCGTTGGCCTCTGTGCCGCTATTGCAGAGAAACACGCGATCAGCAAAGGTCGCGTCGACGAGCTTTTTCGCGAGCCGCATTGCGGGCTCGTTGACCATGTAATTCGAGATGTGCCACATGCGATCGGCTTGCGCTTTGAGCGCAGCATTGAGCGCCGGATGGCAGTGCCCGAGCGAAAGCACGGCGACGCCGCCTGCGAGGTCGACGTAGTCTTTGCCTTCGGTGTCCCAAATGCGCGAGCCCGCCGCACGCACTGGCACAAACTGCGCCGGCACATAGGTCTGAAACATCACCTCGTCAAACGTTGCTCGCGACACGCGCATCGTTTCGGCTTCGCGAACGTGTGCGGGCGGGGCAATGTTGGGCTGGTTTTTCAGAGGGTCGAACATTTTTTGATGAAGGTGAGGAGTGAGGGCAGTGAACAGTGAGCAGTGAACAGTTGGCGGTGAGCGGTGCGCAGTGATTGTGATGGGAGCAGCTTTTCTGCTCACTATTCACCGCTCACTGCTCACCTTTTCGACTAGTGTTTGTGATCGCCGTGATCGTGGCCGTGGTTGTGCACGACCGCCGCGCCGTGTTGGCTCATGCCGTTACACGCGGTGATTTGGATTTCGACTTTGTACTCGGGCTTGGCGAGTTTCGCTTCTACCGTTGCGCGCGCGGGCGGCATGCCCTCGGGCACCCACGCGTCCCACGCTTCGTTCATCTGTGCGAACGTGTTGATGTCGGCTAGATAAATCGTTGCCGTGAGAATGCTCTTCTTGGTTGCGCCGCCTTCTTCGAGCAGATCGTCGATTTGCTTGAGGATTTGTTCGGTTTGTCCTTTGACGTCAGCGCTTGGATCGGTGGCGACTTGGCCGGCCAGATACAAGAATCCGTGGTAGGTGACCATTTCAGAAAGACGTTTACCAACGCCATAGCGACGAATCATGGGTGCTCCAGTGTGTGTAGAGATTCAAGAAAAAAGGGGTTTGGGTGATTTTACGGGCGTACCGCAGCAATGCATGATTTCGCGCCCACAAATAAAAACGGCCGCCAAAGTGGCAGCCGTTAGAAGGTGGCGTTTTCAGGTCAGGCTTGGGAAGGGGAGGCCCGTGGCTGACGCATCAGAAACGCCGTCGTGTTGTCGTCGTGGTCATCTCAGTTGCTCGGCGGCGGACACCGGGGGAAATGTCAGCCGCATTTGCGGGGAGTGCAGCCACTCGCGTGATTCGGGGGAGGAGGCGCGAGCGGGTCGTGCAATGATTGATTCGACGTTATCGTTGGTATTGATGTGTCCTACTGATTAGCGGCGAACCTCTGGGGCGAGATTCACGCTGACACGCATTGTGGTGCCGGGGTCGTAGGCCATGCGAGTGGTGTAGTCGCGGCCTTGGTAACGATAGACCACGTTGTAGCCGGTGATCTCGTCACGAGCGTCATAAACCGTGCGGCAGTTTTGCACCGTGCGGGTTTCGGGCACGTAGTCCACACGCGCTGATCCAGCGACCGGAGCGGGTGCGTAACCGGTAGGGGCCGCCGATGGGCTGTTGTCGATCTGGTTGCCGATGATGCCGCCAAGCACGGCACCGGCTGCAGTGCCACGGTCGCGCCCGCCAGACGAGTTTCCGAATTGGTGGCCGACAACGCCACCGATGATCGCGCCAAGGACGGTGCCCGCGCCGATGCTGCGCTCGCCCGTGGCTTGTGGAGCTGGTTGGGGTTGTGCGGCCGCGTAGCCAGCGTTGACGTAGCCTTGCGACGGCACGCGACGATCTGTCGTCACCGTCTCGTTGACGCATTCTTGACGCGGCGCGCTGTTGCGCTCAACGATGGGTTGGGCCGAAATGACTTGCGCGACATCGCTGTAGGTTTGGCTAGCCGGTGGCGCGTATTGCTGCGCTTGCGGCTGGCTTTGTCCCATCGCGGCGCTGATTGCGGTGAGCGCCAGCGCGGTTGCAAGAATTCGTTTCATGGATCGCTCCTCGTTAGGAAAACTCTATGTGCGACGTACTTCGCCGCAGGTTGAGCAGGTTCGACTGCGTTGCGGCAAGAACGTGCCGTAAAGTGCGCAGGTTGACGACGATTTTGAGTGATTTGCCTAGCAACGACTTTTTGGCATGAACGACTGTCTGGCGGTCGTTAGAGCGTAGTTATCGGATATGTCGACTATGGTGAAAAATGGCATGTAACGACCGCATAGCAGTCGTTGAACTGTAAAAGCTGTATGCTCGCAACAAGCTGAGTATTGAATTGATATGCTCGCAGCTGCATCTGGAGGAACCCATGTCGTTGTTTTTTAAGCGAAATTTTTCATGACCCCACCTGTATCGTTTGCACAGGAGGTCGCAGAGTCGCGCATGTATTTGCTGCGTTTCGCGCGGTTGCAATTGCGAAACGACGCGTGGGCGGAAGACGTGGTGGCCGAGACCATGCTCGCAGCACTCGAAAAACCGCAGAATTTTGGTGGTCGGTCCAGCGTAAAGACTTGGCTCGTCGGCATTCTGAAGTTCAAGATCATCGACTGCATTCGCGCGCACTCGCGCGAAGTGGCGTCGTCGCTCAACACAGATGAGGACGCGGAAATCGAGGACCTCGTGTTCACGCCCGACGGTCACCAACAGAACGGGGCCTACGAGTGGGCGAGCCCCGAGCAAACACTGCATTCCAAACAGTTCTTGGCCGTGATGGACGTGTGTATTAACGATATGCCGCCTACGATGGGTCGGGTTTTTCTGATGCGCGAGTGGATGGAATTTTCAACCGACGAGATTTGTAAGGAATTGAAGGTCTCGTCGTCCAACGTATGGGTGCTTTTGCACCGAGCGCGTTTACGGTTGCGGGAATGTCTGCAATTGAAATGGTTCGGGGATCAAGCGGCACCAGCAAAATCATGAAAAAACCTTGGGGTACTTGCCGTGAAGTCACGGCGCTCGTTTCCGCTCGCGAAGATCGCGATCTCTCTTTGGGGGAGCGCACGGTGTTGCGTTTTCACGCGTTCATATGCGGTCGCTGCCAACGTTGGGAAGAGCAGGTGAAGTTCATGCGCCAGAGCATGCACGCTTGGAAAAACTATCGCGATTGACGCGGAGGTGACGCGGCCGCTATCCGCATTGTAGGAGCGGCGGAAGCCGCGAACCACGGTTATCGCGGCTTCCACCGCTCCCACATTGCTCGCGTCATCGCGGCGTCAAATCACCCCTTCGCCACCGGCCGCGCCGGATCGCTGCACCATTCGCTCCAACTTCCCGCGTAGAGTTTGCTGCCGGTTAGCCCCGCGTGTTCCATCGCCAGCATGTTTGCGCACGCCGATACGCCACTGCCGCATTGGTGAATGAGCTGTGCGGGCGCGCGACCGGCAAGAATCACCTCAAATTCACGCTTCAGTTCGTCGGCCGGTTTGAACAATCCGTCACGTTGATTCAATGCAAACGCGCGATTGACTGCGCCCGGAATGTGACCTGCGACCGGATCCACGGGCTCCACATCGCCGAGATAACGCTCTAACGCGCGTGCGTCGAGAATGCGACGGTTTGGGTCGGTGATAGAGGCGAGCGTGTCGGCCGCAGACAAGCGCATGTCGTCGTGTAGCGTTGCCTGAAAGCTCGCTGGTGCACGAGTGTTCGCCTGTGTTTCGACGGCACGCCCTTCCTTTTGCCACTGCGCAAAACCGCCGTCGAGCACGTACACATTGGTGTGTCCGAGCCAGCGCAACATCCACCACAGACGCCCAGCGTACATTGCGTTGCCACCGTCATAGACAACGACTTTCGACGCGTTGCCGATGCCCTTTGCAGAAAGTGTTGCGGCAAAAACGTCAGCCGTTGGCAACGGATGGCGACCGTTGGCGCCGGTTTTCTTCGCAGATAAGTCATCGTCAATCGACATGAAGATCGCGCCGGGAATGTGCGCCGCTGCGTAGGCATCGCGCCCGACGGAAGGGTTCATCAGATCATGCCGTGAATCGACGATCACGAGATGCGGGTCGTTGAGTTGGGCGGCGAGCGTGGCGGCGGAGATGAGGGGGGAGGTCATAGATAGTGGTTGGCTTTGACTTCGGGCCGGCGCGTTGCGCCGGAGGTGAACGGAGCGGACAGGGCCCGCCCTAAGAATATTTCGCTGCGGCGCAAACACGAACGCGTGTGCTCTTTAAAACGGCGCATCGTGCCCATCGCTCGTTGGTTTGCGTGGGGGAACGTCGTCATCGAATTCGAACGGAATATCGTCTTCTGGCGATACTGCGTAATTGGGCTCGCTCATCCCGTCGTGTTCGAAATGATCGTCTGGCGGTTCGCTGTGCTTGGGTGCCGGAGTCGGAGGCGTATGCGTGCGATGTGCTGGTGAGTGACCAGCCGGCGGAGCCACGACTGGCGCAGTCTTCGCGAGCCGCGCATCGGGGCGTGTAAATGTGCGTCCAGCTTTCATCGGTGGTGGCGGTAGTGCTGTCGCGCCATCTTCACCCGCCGCGCCTGGTGCGTTTGGTCGCCGCGTTCCGAGCGCGAGAATGCCAACGCCGCCTAAGTTTTCCGGCATAGCGATCGCCGAAGCATTCGGAAATAAGCTTCCGTCTTCAATCTGAGCACGCAGTTGGCGCAGATCGGCTTCGGCCTCTTCGTCAGTCGCTGTCGCATCGACTTCAGTGTCGCGGCTCGTAATCAACCGCGACACATCGCTCGCAAATTCCGTGTCGCGAAATTGCTCAAGCAGCGCGCCCATATTGGGCTCATCCGGAAAACGAATCGCGACGTCCACTACCGCTTGCAACAAGCGCAGTACATGCGGCATGTGGCTCGTGTCGCCCGGATACTGCAAGTCGACGAGATACATCGCAAGCTTTGGCCGCCCCAAAATTCGTCGCGCACTCGCGAGCACGCGTTGACCCGCCGGATCGTTACGTGGCATCGGAGGGCGTTTGGCCACGTAACGCGCGCGAGGACTTTCGCTTTCCTCGTAGGCTGCCGTCTCCACAGGCTTCGCCTTGATGGGTGGCAGCAGGGTATGCGACGCAATGTCAACGTCGCCCTCCAACACTTTTGCCAACGATTCGCGCATCATCGGCGCGCTGACAAGTTCGAGGTGCAAACGCGCAGCCGCAGCGCGCGCAGCCTTCGCCTCCGCGCTGTCGCCCGGATGACGCACGTTCAGTTCACGAATCCAATACTCCGAGAGCGGCAACGCCTTTGCAACGTATTCCTCAAATGCTTCACGGCCAAATTCACGCACGTAGCTGTCCGGATCATGCTCCGTTGGCAGAAACAAGAAGCGCACCTGCTTGCCGTCGCGCAATGCGGGCAGCGCATTTTCGAGCGCGCGCCAAGCTGCGCGCTGGCCCGCAGAATCGCCGTCAAAGCTAAACACTACTTCGTCCGCAACGCGCAATAGGCGCTGCGTGTGCGCTTCGGTCGTCGCGGTGCCAAGCGTTGCCACCACATATTCCACGCCGTATTGCGCCAACGCGACGACGTCCATGTACCCTTCAACCACCAAAACGCGATTGATTTTGCGGATCGCGGCTTGCGCTTGGAAGAGACCGTACAGCTCGCGGCCCTTGCTAAAAATAGGTGTCTCTGGCGAGTTCAAATATTTCGGGCCACCGCCGTCATCTTTGCTGCCAAGAATGCGGCCACCAAACCCAATTACCGCGCCTTGCTGATTCAGAATCGGAAACATCACGCGTTCACGAAAACGGTCGTAGCGTTTGCCGCCGTCGCCCGTGGCGATGAGGCCCGCAGTTTCGAGCAGCGCGTTATCCGCGTAGTCGTCAAACGCTTCGGCGAGGGGTTGCCAGCCAGCGGGGGCCCAACCGAGATGAAAGCGACGCGCCACTTCGCCGCTCACGCCGCGTTTCTTGAAGTATTCAACGGCAATAGGCGAGCTCTTTAGTTGCTGCTTGTAGAACCCGGCCGCCACGAGCATCACATCGAACAAGCCACCGGCTTGCGGACCGGCTTGGCGCATGTTGTCGTTAGGCACATTCAGACCCAAGCCCTGCGCCAGCTCTTCTACCGCATCGGGGAAGCTCTTCCCCGCATATTCCATGAGGAACGTGATCGCTGAACCATGCGCACCGCAGCCGAAGCAGTGGTAGAACTGTTTGGTCGGGCTCACCGAAAACGACGGTGACTTTTCCTTGTGGAACGGGCAGCAAGCCTGATAGTTTTGGCCCGCTTTTTTGAGTGGTACATGACGATCAATCACCTCGACCACGTCGACGCGCGAAAGCAGTTGGGCAATGAAGTCGTTAGGGATCACCCGGCTATTTTCGCTTGTTTTTCCCAATCGCCTGCGAAGGCTGATTCCACGTAGGGCAGACACTGCGCGCCGCACGTGCGCGAGCCCGGCCGCGCCCGCGTTAGCCGTCGATCACTCGTATCGCAAACACTCCACGGGCTGCAATTTCGACGCGCGCCGAGCAGGATAAAACCCGAAGAAGACGCCAATTGCGCAGCTAAACAGCGTCGCGATCGCGATGGCTTTGAAACCAACGCTCATATCGAACTTTCCAGTCGCCGTCACTGCTGCGGCGAGCCCCGCTGAAAGCGCTATGCCTATGATGCCGCTCACGACGCAGATCGCCACGGCTTCGATGAGGAACTGCCAAAGCACGTCCGACGGCCGCGCGCCAATGGCCATGCGAATGCCGATCTCGCGCGTGCGCTCGGTCACACTCACCAACATGATGTTCATGATGCCGATGCCGCCAACGACGAGCGAAATTGCACCGATAAAGCCGAGCGCAACGGATAGCCCGGTTGCAATAGCCTCGCCAGACTTAGCGAACTCGCCGAAGTTGACCACGCGAAAGTCGTCGGCGTCGTCCGCACGCATGCGGTGCCGATCACGCAGTAGCTCCTTGACGTCTTGCACCATGTCGTTGAGCGTTTCTGCGCTCTTCGCTTGAATGACCACGTACTGCACCGTGCGCGGCGACGCGGTGCGGATTAGCGTCACGCGTGCCGTGGAAATCGGCACCATCACAATCTCGCCAATGTCACCCGCATCGAAACTTTGCCCTTCGTTATCGAGCACCCCGGTCACTTGAAAGCTCTGGTTGTCGATGCGAATGGTTTGCCCAATCGGATCGGTTTTGTAGAAGAGTTGCTCCGCCGTTTTCTTGCCAAGTACGGCAACGCGCGACGCACTTGCCACGTCTACCTCCGTGATCGGATTGCCTTTCGCCATGCGCAGATTGCGAATCTTGAATGCGATGGGCGTCGTGCCTTGCACCTGTGTGTTGTTGTTATCGTTGCCATACGATATCTGCGAAAAAGTTGTGAGCATCGGCGCTGCTCCGGCCACGCTGGGCAGACGATTCAACGCTTCCGCGTCGTCCAAGGTAATCGTTTGCACGCTGCCGGTGCGCGGTCGTAATCCCGCGTTCTTGCGAGTGTCGGATTGCACCAACACCAAATTGCTGCCCAACATCGCAAGCTCTTTGTTGATAAACGCGCGAATTCCGTCGCCCACCGCGAGCATGAGTACAACGCTGGCAATGCCGATGACGATGCCGAGCATCGTGAGCATTGTGCGTAGCGGATTGGCGAGCATCGCGCCCGCAGATTCGGCGAGGAGTTGCGTGAATTTCATGCGTTCACCTCGGAGGCCGCATCTTGCAAAGCGCGATCTATGGCGTCGTCTTGTTGCATTTGCCTCAAGCCTTCACGAGCGGGGCCGTCGTAGAGGACAAGCCCGTCTTTGAGTCGCACCAACCGTTTGGCGAACGCTGCGATATCCGGTTCGTGTGTGACCAAAATAATGCTTTGGCCGCGTTCGCGATTGAGCTCGGTGAATACCGCCATGATGTCGGCACTGGTGCGTGTGTCTAGGTTGCCCGTAGGTTCGTCCGCGAGGATCAACGGTGGGTCCGCCACCAAAGCCCGCGCGATGGCTACACGTTGTTGCTGGCCGCCTGAAAGTTGGTTCGGCTGACGGGAGGCGTACTCACCGAGGCCCACCTTGTCGAGCTGTGCGCGCGCCCGTTCACGCGCCGTCTTGCGCGCGACGCCTGCATAAATCAGCGGTAGCGCCACGTTGTCCAGAATCGACATTCGCTTCAACAGATTGAAGCTCTGAAACACAAAGCCGATGGTGCGATTGCGCAGCACGGCAAGTTCCGCGCGCGACAGACTACCCACGTTTTGTCCCGCAAGCGAGTACGTTCCCGAGGTCGGTGTGTCGAGGCAGCCCAAGACATTCATGAGTGTCGATTTTCCTGAGCCCGACTGACCCATGATCGCCATGAAATCGCCGCGCTGCATGGTGAGGTTGATGCCGTGTAAAACCGGCGTTTCTACGCGATTGCTGAAATAGCTTTTACGCACGTCGGTGAGCTGCACCAACACGTTGCCCACACTGCTTGTTGTCGAGTATTCCATCGAATCTACGCGACTATGGTTTAGTTGGATCGGCTAGCAGCGAGCGCACCACCACCTTGTCGCCGGCTTGCAGCGGGCCTTTCACGATTTCCGTGTACTTGCTATTGGCCACGCCGATGACAACATCAACTGGCTCAGCCTTCTTTGCGTCGACCAATTTGTAAATGCGGTAGAGCCGTTCACCAGATTTAGTGCGTAGACCAAGTTCGTCGGTGCTGTCGGTATCGGCGACAACGGGCTTGTTCGATTTGTTTTCATCTTTCTTGTCTGACTTGTCGCCGAGCATGCCTTTTTTTATAGCGTCCATTGCCACTTCAAGATCACTCGGCCGATAGCGAAGTGACGCTGTGGGCACGCGAAGCGCTTCTGGTTTGTTTGCGGTAATGATGCGCACTTGCGCCGTCAGCCCCGGCTTCAAAAGTTCGTCTGGATTGTCGACGTCAATCACCACGTTGTACGTCACCACGTTTTGCGTCACGTTGGGTGAAAGGCGGAACTGGCGAACCTTACCTTCGAAGTCGCGCTCCGGAAACGCGTCCACCACGAAGCGTACGGACTGTCCCGCTTTGAGTAAGCCCACGTCAGCTTCCGACACGTTCGTGTCGATCTGCATTTGCTTGAGATCTTTAGCGATCGTGAACAAGTTGGGGGTCTGAAAACTCGCTGCCACGGTTTGCCCAAGGTCCGCTGTGCGCTTAATGATGACGCCATCAATCGGCGAGCGAATGATGCTGTTGTTCATGTCCGCTTGAGCGCGCTCGAGCTGCGCGCGAGAGACATCGACTTGAGATTTCGCGGCGTCAAGTGCCTGCCGCATTTGCTCCAGCGTCGCTGCCGAAATGAAGCCTTGCTCCACGAGCTTCGCGTTGCGGTTGTAATTGCTCTCCGCGAGGGTGAGCTGCGCGCGTGCCGCATTGAGCGACGCTGCCGATTGCTTCACCGAGGCCTGCAACAGTGTCGGATCGATCTTGAGCAACACTTGCCCGCGTTTCACGCGGTCATTGAAGTCGACGGTTAACTCGCTCACGGTGCCGGAAACCTGCGTGCCCACATTCACTAAGCCCACAGGGTTAAGCGTTCCGGTAGCGGTGACAAATTGCACGATCGAACCGCGATCTACGTCAGCCGTTTTGTAGCGCGGTTTGTCGTCAGCCGCACCCATTTTCTTCTGCAACGCATACCCACCCCACGAGATGCCGCCCAACGCGGCTAGAACGAGAAGTGCAATGACGCGGCCTTTGGTCACAATTTTCATGGAAATGCCAACGATGTCGTTTCGTAAAAGTGGGTTCATTTTTGCCCAATTGCAAGCGCGTGCGACCCCTCATGCGACGAGTGACGTGTCGCAGCGACAGAATGCGCTGAAAAAGGCGTGGGGGCGTTGTGCCTCTGCAACGCGACCCCTATCATTCGGGAAGCCTTGAAGTTTGGCGATTGAATGCTACGCACATGCTGTCAGCATAGTGCGCACAGCCCACGAACAACGCGTGAAAGCGGAGCAGCGAATGATCGGTTATGTCACCTTTGGTTCAAACGATTTGCCTCATGCGTTCGCGTTTTACGACGCGCTGTTCGCAGAGATGGATGGAAAGCGCGCGTGGGAGTCAGATACTGGTGTCGCGTGGCAGGTGCGGCGTGGGCCGAGCCTTGCGGTGATGAAGCCGTTTAACGGCGAGGCCGCGACGGTGGGCAACGGCGTCATGGTCGCGCTGTCAATGCGCAACAAGGAAGATGTCGCTCGTGTGCATGCGAAGGCGCTGAGCCTAGGCGCGGCTGACGAAGGTGCGGTGGGGCCGCGCGGCGAAGGTTTCTACGCAGGCTATTTTCGCGACCTAGACGGGAACAAATTGTGCGCGTTTTTTATGGGCTGATGTGATTGAAGCGTAGCGTTAGCAGCGACTCGACGGAGTAGAGACTAGGATGGCGTTTTTTGACATTTTCCGGAAGCTGGCGGGGCGTGGCGCGCCCGTGCCGGTCACGCCACATACGGCTGAAGAGCCTACCGAGCGGCGTCGTCAATCGAGACAGCCAGTGCCACCGGGCACCAGTGTCTTGATCGTCGACGACTCAAAAACTGTTGTCGCTGCGCTTGGGAAAATGCTGAGGCAAAACGGCTTCGTCATACATCAAGCGCTCGACGGCGAGACGGCGCTGGAAATTTTGCGAACTAACAAACCGGATCTCATTTTTCTAGACATCATCCTCCCGAAAATGAGTGGCTTCGATGTGCTGCGCCGAGTGCGTCGCTCGCAGTATGTTGGAAAAACGCCGGTCATCATGATGAGCGGGAATGATCTGGCTACCGAGCAGTACTACGTACGCCGCATTGGTGCTAACGACTTCATGAAGAAACCCTTTTCGCGAGCGCAGGTGTTCGCGTGCGTCGAGCGGCAGTTGGGGCTTCCAGCGTTGTCCTTACAAAGCGGAGCGGGCGAGGGGGCCGAGCAAGGGCCTTCCGTGGTGATGTGAACGCGTTTGTATGCTGCGCAGAAACCGTCATTTCTTGCCCCATTCGTGGTGCGCTTGTCGCACCATGAAAGTCGTTGACGGTTAACTCGCCTATTTTCATAACCACCGTACGCTAGCGGCCGTCAACCCGCGCTAATAATCACGCTGAACCCGCGCGCACCGATCAGACAAAACAACGAGCGCGAAGCGCTCCACCATTACTTCGGCTTGTGCGGTATGCCCAGAGAGCGACTGCTTCAGCTGAAGCAGTCGTTGTAGCTCCGCTCTCACCCCGGATAGCTACACTCCTCGCTCAGCGCCACGTAAAGCACAATTGGGTTGTAGCTCCCGCTCTCACCCCGGATAGCTACACTCGCCGACGACGAGATACAGCGAGCCATCGCCGTTGTAGCTCCCGCTCTCACCCCGGATAGCTACACTCTTCTACGAGCAGCGCATCAAGGACATGCAAGTTGTAGCTCCCGCTCTCACCCCGGATAGCTACACTCAAATTATCGAAGTGCTGCAAGGCGTCAAGGGTTGTAGCTCCCGCTCTCACCCCGGATAGCTACACTCCGCTCTTGGGTGGCGGGGCTTTCGATTTTTGTTGTAGCTCCCGCTCTCACCCCGGATAGCTACACTCTTAGCCGCGTCCATGAGGTCTTGAATTTTCGTTGTAGCTCCCGCTCTCACCCCGGATAGCTACACTCGTTGAGAAGAGATAAAAAAGTCGGCCATTCGTTGTAGCTCCCGCTCTCACCCCGGATAGCTACACTCATCGCGGGCTCGGTTGAGCAAGCGCGCATTGTTGTAGCTCCCGCTCTCACCCCGGATAGCTACACTCCGCCGGGGCTTGCGCGCCCTTCAATTCTGTGTTGTAGCTCCCGCTCTCACCCCGGATAGCTACACTCACGGAGACCTGGCGTCGTGTTTGCCCGCCTGTTGTAGCTCCCGCTCTCACCCCGGATAGCTACACTCGCTACGCACTGAGTTCCCACTGCACCGCACGT
>JAGNQL010000027.1 GCA_017989135.1 Burkholderiales bacterium | reverse complement strand
ACACCGCAAACACGCTTGAGGAACAGCAGCGGACAGAGTTCGGTCTTGAGGGCCGTATCGTCTAACGGGCAACGCAAGATGTTGGCGTCGCCCCAAAGGTGTCCGTCAAGTTCGGAAAGAGAGCGTGACTGATCAGGCATTGGCATCGGTTAAGTTGCGGTCAAGCCATGGCCAATGCGGCTCGCGATCACCGGGGCAAGCCAGTGCGCCATTGTTGTCGTGGCAACGCTGCAAAGTTTTCGTGTGGAAGAGACCGACAAGCGGCGCGTTTATTCTTTCAGCGAGCAGTACGAAAATCACTTTCGCACGAAGACTGATTATGATCTTCGTGTGCTCAACACGTTGCCAGATGCGCTGGTAGCCGAGACGGACTTGACGGATACAGAACGCGGCAAAATGCTGCGCCCGTATCTGGGCAAACCCAAGCGCTCGCTGGCGAACTGGCTGGCGTTGCAATCGCCCATCGTGATCGTGGACGAAGCGCACAACGCGAAGACCGACAGGAGCTTCACCACACTTGCGCGGCTGAACCCGGCGATGATTCTGGAGCTGACCGCGACACCAGTGGCGGGCAAGGCCAATGTGCTCTATCACGTCAGCGCACAGCAGTTGCAGGCCGAAAACATGATCAAAATGCCGATCATGCTGGCCGAGCACAAAGACGGCTGGGAAAAGGCTGTCCTAGCTGCAATCCAGACGCGAGGTGCTCTGGCGGACGCAGCGGTGAAAGAGCATGCAGCCGGGCGCGGCTACATCCGTCCCATTGTGTTGTTTCAGGCCACTAACGAGAACGGCGATGTGCCGCCTGAAAAGCTGCGCACTTATCTGCAGGATGAACTGAAGATTGCCCCAGAGGAAATCGCGGTGGCGACAGGCAACACGCGAGAGCTTGACGGGGAAGACCTGGCATCACCCGCAAATCGCATCCTGTTCATCATTACCGTGCGGCGCTCAGGGAAGGCTGGGACTGTCCCTTTGCATATGTGTTGTGCTCGCTGCAGAACCTGTCGAGTGCGACTGCCGTGGAACAGTTGCTCGGACGCGTTTTGCGCATGCCCTACGCGACTGCGCGCGGCGAGTCAGAGCTCAATCGAGCCTATGCGCATGTTTGTGAGGCGAATACCGGATACGCTGCAAAAACGCTGACAGACCGACTGGTCGATTCGATGGGGTTTGATCCGTTGGATGTCGCCGGATTGCTGATGCCGGTGAACTATGAGTCACCACAGACCAGGCTAGACAACGGTGATTGGCTGGTGCACGCGCAAGCGCGCGAACAGGCCGTCGTTACGCCGCTAAGTGTGGCATTGGCGGTCGATATGCCACTTCCCGCCTGTGCACAGGTGAGCACTGATGCATCCGGCGCGGCAGTGGTCGTTCTGCGTGGCTACGTGACCGACGAAGATGCCGCGCTGATTGTTGCCGCAGCGAAAAGCCCTAAACAAAAAGCCACCACACAAGACGACATTGTTCGGCACAACGCGGTGACATTTTCAGTATCGAGTCCCGCCAATCTCGGACTACCGTTTGGGCCAATTCCTAGACTTGCCTTTCGTGAGGACCCACAGGGAAAGCTGCAATTGCTGGAGCGAGAGGTCGTACTGGAAGTTGTCGAGCTGGACCTGCTGAGTTTGCAGGCAATCGACATCGGACGCTTTGACATGGCGGCGGAACCCTCGACGTTTGAAATTGGCACCGACGAGGAAAGCGGACGCGTCAGTTATCACCTTGCCGATCCGTCGCAGATTCCGATGAACTATGGCGCGACGCACCTGACCGCTTCGGACATTGCGCGCTGGCTGGATCAATTGCTATTCAAAAAGTTGCCTTACCTTGCGCAGGCGCAGCGCCTGGCGTATTTCACCGCTGTCCTACAGCGACTGGCGGACACGCATAGGCATGAAATCGGCGAGCTGGCTGGGGCGCGAGACGTGCTGGCACGTCGACTCGTGGACAAGGTGGAGCAGCTTCGAAACGACGCGTGTAAGACGCGATTCAAGCAAGCCGTACTCGATCAAACGTGGGAGCTGGCAGCCGACTGGGAACCGCCGTTCACGTTCAAGCCGAACGAATATCCCGCATCCGCTGGCAATCGATACTCAGGCCGATTCAAGTTCCAACGACATTACTACGGAGCGAACATTGCAGACCTGCGTGGAGAGGGCGAAGAGTTTGTGTGTGCACAGATGATTGACGGTCACCCGAACGTGAAGAGCTGGATTCGCAATCTTGATTTCGCGCCGGGGTTCTGGCTTCCCACTTCACGTGGCAAGTTCTATCCCGATTTCGTGGTTGAACTCAAGGACGGGCGCATGGCGATCATCGAGTACAAAGGTCTGCACTTACGGTCTGATGCCTACGAGATCGCGAAACGCGCGGTTGGCAAAATCTGGGCATCAAAAAGTAGCCGTCGCTGCCTGTTCGATTTTGTTTTCAAGGTCGGGGATCAAAATGAGAGCCTGACGGAGCAGCTAACGAGGTTGCTTAACCAGTAGCCGCAATGTACGGGCGACGGTAGTGATTTGCAATTTCGGGCGACTGCACATAGACCGACACCAGTGGTCACGATCACCACGAGTCGATGAGTTTGCTCTTAGAAGGGATCGCGGCCTGCGTGCAAGCTCGCGTCGCGTCGAAATTTGATGCTTGATGCATGCCGCGCCAGCAATACGCACGCGGCTTGCCGCCATTCCTTGCAAACTTTAAAAGGTCCTTCTGGAAATTGAGCACGAAAAATAGCGCTGCGCGCCTTGTGCAGCAACGCTTTCCGGGTTTCCTTTAACTCCTTTCACTTCTTCTTACTAACTAGAGAAGAAGAAAGAAGAATAAATAAATAAGAGAGATATATAAGAGAGTAGTTTGGGGGGATTTTTCGATAAGAGTTAAAGGTTCGTCGCCTGTTGGTCGCTACTCGACGCGGCTTCGCCACGGAACGACACCGAAACGATATAAAATAAGCTTATGCACAAAATGCATTTGACTCCCAAGCAGTCCCGCTTTGTCGATGAGTACGCGTTGGATCGTAACGGCGCGGGTGCCGCTGTACGTGCAGGTTATGCGGCGGGCTCTGCACACGTCACCGCCTCGCGTTTGCTAAGGAATACTAATGTCGGCGCAGCGTTGCGGCAGCGTGAACTTGACTACGCCATCGCGCTCAACGTAGACCGCGACAAGGTGATGGACGGGCTTAAGGATGGCATCGCTCTCGCTACAGAGCAACAAAATCCGAACGCGGTGATTGCGGGGTGGCGGGAGATCGGAAAGCTGTGTGGCTACTCCCCCATAGGCGACCCTCACAGCGCATCGTCTAGGGCTCGTTTAGGGCCTTAGCGAGCCTGCAGCAGCACGCAGAGAGGGCGGAACTAAGGCGATCAGCGCGACACAATTTGTCGCAAGCTAGTCGCGCGTGCGTCGACGGCTGCAGGAGATGCAGCCGTCGCCAGGGTCACGCCTAATTTTCCCAAGCATTAGTCGGAATTACCGCTCAATTGGTTTTCACGAGGATGTAATTACCTCGCCACCTATCAATGATCACCCCTCCAGGTCCGTAGTGCATATAAAGTGCCCACGCCTCTCTAATTTGGTCCCTGAGCTTGGGGGTCAGATTCGCAGCTCCGAACGCGTCGACGAACTCTTTCTTCGAGAGGATCACGATCTTGTTCTTTTTCAGGCGCTCGAAGAAGTGCATCTTGTTCTTAAACCGCAGCGCCTCTTCAAACTGCTTCTGACGCGTCTCGGGAGAAACCACGTTAGGCACTACTTTGTTAGTTTCTGCCATGTTGGCCTCCGTTTTTCTCAACCCATGCAAAAAAAGCTTGCTCGTTGATGAGCACCCGACGACCACAGCGTCTGACGACGCTATCGAAGCCGTTACTTTTTTCGTGGAAGATGAGGTGGCGAAGGCCGGCAGTTGATGGCCAATCGTGATGCTTAGACCACTGCGTGACCGGGATGAGCCGGTAATGTGGTTTCGTTTCCATATCGGATTCCTTACCCGTTGGTTATCGTTCACAAGACCTTCTTGTGAACTCCTGGGTAGGATTTTTGTGTCGCGGAGCGGTAATGAAACTGGGGGAACCGGGGGATGTTTTGTGCCCGTTTACCCAGGCCGCGTGTTCGCGTAACCGATACAGTTCACTTGCAGCTTTCGCTGCACAGCCCGTTACCTGCGAGCAGTGCTGAATTGCGGTTTCAGCCCCAACCCAGCTAGGTATTCGCGCAGTTTTTTTGGTTGGGCACCATTATGGAATCTGATACCCAAATCGCTGAAATACTCATCTACTAGGGTGGATTCTTCGAGAGCGAACCTGGCTCCGTTTTGCCCCAACGCGTACACAAACTCCACTATTGGGCAGGGGATGTCCCGCCGATCAAAACCAATACCCTGCTCGTGTAGTTTGCTTTCAATTTTCTTCAGCGCGTTTTCAATGGACTCCATAACCGGAACCTTGCTGTTCACCCTTGGCTTTCGTATGCTCAGACGCAGCCGCTGGTAGAGTTCGGCGAGCTTGCGAAACTCGTCCGGCGCTCTCGACATCTTGCTTCGAGGAATTTCGACGGTAAGCAGGCGGGGTGGTGGTGTTTGAGGCTGGCGAGCTCGCTGCTGTGCGTCAACAGACAGCGCTAGTCCAGTCGTGATGACCCACGAGTTAGAAAGCGCCTTCAAGCTGACGCCTCCAGTGTTTTTATTGGCGAGTTTGGCAATTTCCTTGCGAGGTACTAGCCGCTTGCTTCCGTTGGGCGCGAGCGCCCATAAGTCTTCCATTTCTTGCTTAGCCGGACTCGCATCGTCATCGGTGATCCGCGCGATGAGCTTAATCAGCTCGACCTTCGTCAGAAATTCGTCGACACCATAAAGCCCTGAATGCACCAGCACACATGGCACTCCATCACACAGCACTTCGGCCAACATTCGTTTGCTCCCCAAAAATCTTGTCATTCATCGAGCCCACGATCCGCGACGTGTGGTCGTTGGCTACATGCGAATACCGCTTCACCATCTGCAAAGTTTTGTGTCCCAGGACTGCCGCAAGCTCCACTGACGTTGCGCCATTCATCGCAAGATAGGACGCAGCAGAATGCCGCAAGTCGTGAAAACGGAAGTCTTCGATCTTGGCCTTACGAACGGCAGTCTCCCACGCTTTCTTGATCTCTACCGGCTTGCCCTCGATCTGGCCGGGGAACACATAGTCGGTGGCTTTCGTCTGCTTACCTTTGCGGGCGCTGATGAGCTCCAGCGCATACCCCGTTAACGGGATACCACGACGTTCGCCGTTCTTGGTTTCTTCAAGGGTGATCCATGAACGCTCAAGGTCAACTTGACCCCAACGCAGTTTGGTGATTTCGCTGGAACGCATGCCTGTTGAGAGTGCCAGCACGACGACTGCTTTCAGCGCTGAGCTCGTTGATTCGCTAACAGCCGCCAACAATCGCGAACGCTCGTCATCACTCAAATAGCGAACCCGCCCTGGAGCTGAGCGCGGCTTGGTGACTTTTCGGAATGGGTTGTCGTCGATCCACTGCCACTCCTTCATCGCGGCGGTGTACACGGGCGAGAGCGCGGCGATATATCGATTCACAGTAGTCCCGGAACGTTGCTTGACCTGCTTGCCGCGCGTGTAGGTGCCCGCGCGCAGCTCGTCGCGGCATTGAATCATCACTGCGGGCGTCGCTTCAGCGAGCGTCATGTGCCCGATGCGATTGCGCCACCACGCCAATTGCGTCTCAACGTTCTTGGCGGTCTTAGGTCGATCTCGTCGCAGCTCAATCAGGTGCTTGTCGATGGCATCGGCGACGGTCTTTCGCTTTGCAATGGCCGACGGAAAGTGACGACCTTCAAGTACGGCACCTTCGGTCTGAGTCGCCCACTTCTTCGCATCCGTCAATCGGGAGAAGGACGATGTTTGGACGGGTTGTCCTTTACGCCGAATTTTGACGCGATACGTGGTTGTACCGTCCGCTGCCGTTCTCGTTTCGATAGCTGCCATGGTCGATGCTCCGATAGTGATTCGTCACGCAAATGCACAACGAACGATTGGATGAAGCGTCGTCCAGCACAATGCATAGCGCCCGAGCGATACGAACATCGTTCGGGCAAAAGCCTAATGTTGGGAACATAAAGGCAGACGACGAAAACACAAGTGTCTGTGGTCTGCTGCTGTCACGGAGGGAGTGCCCCACCAGTGTCCCACGAGCTGGGATGGAGAGTTACAAAGTGTCGTAACTCGTTGATTTTGTTGGCTCCTCGACCTGGGCTCGAACCAGGGACCTACGGATTAACAGTCCGGCGCTCTACCAACTGAGCTATCGAGGAATTGAAGCCTTGAATTATACGCACAACTTATCTAATCGTGCAAATCGAGGGGGCTAGATGTTCATGGTTCGACAGGCTCACCACGAACGGACATGGCGATGTAACTTAGTCCAAAAACTTCTGCGGCTTGCTTAGGTGCGGCCAGGCGAACTTTAGGTAATAGAACATCGACCACAGCGTGAGCGCGGCAGCGATCACGAGCGCCCATTTGCCGAGAAGCGGCGTCGGGATGCCGGGGAAGAAGGGTTCGTAAAGCAGCAGCGCGATGAGCGCCGTGAGCTGTGCGGCAGTTTTGAATTTACCTAAGGTGTTGACCGCCACGCTCTTGGATTGGCCAATCTTCGCCATCCATTCACGCAGCGCGGAGATGGCGATTTCGCGACCGACAATGATGAACGCAAGAATCGCGTCGGCGCGATCCATTTGCACAAGCAGCAACAACGCGGCGGCAACCATCAATTTGTCGGCAACCGGGTCAAGGAACGCACCGAACGCGGAGGTTTGGCCGAGACGTCGGGCCGCGAAGCCATCGGCCCAATCGGTGATCGCGGCAAAGGTAAAGATCAGCGCGCCGATCCAGTTTTGTTGCGTGGCGTTCAACCAGTCGTGCGGCAGGTAATACACGCCGACAAACGCCGGAATGAGCGCTATGCGAATCCAGGTGAGTGTGTTGGCGACATTAAGTTGCATGCCGCCATTTTGGCATGGCGCGGCTGTCGGGGGCTTGACGGCGGAGAAACTCGCGTTTCAACGGATGCCGATCACGTACGGGCCGCTACCGCCCCATCCACTTCTGCGACAACGGAAAGTCTTTCGTACGCAATCCATGCAACACGTCCGCAATGTTGTCGGCAGCGACGATCAATTCCATGTTGACGGCCTTTACGAGCCCTGCGTCGACCGAGTGCTTGACCCACGCCAGCAGATGATCGTAATACCCGGCGACGTTCAAGATGCCACAGAGTTTGCGGTGGTAATCGAGCTGGCTCCAAGTGAGCGCTTCAAAGAGCTCGTCCAAGGTGCCAAAGCCGCCGGGCATCGCGATCACGGCGTCGGCAAGACCCAGCATCATGGCTTTGCGGCTGTGCATATCCGGCACAACGTGCATCGAAGACAAATTCTTGTGCTCAACCTCAAGCGCTTTGAGAGCCTCGGGAATGACGCCAATGACCTCGCCACCGGCTGCGAGCGCCGCGTCGGCCACCACACCCATCAGCCCGACACCGCCGCCACCGTAGACGAGTCCAATCCCCTGCTCCGCGAGGGTGCGCCCGACCTCTTCCGCCGCCGCTTTGTAGGCCGGGTTGTTGCCGACGTTCGCGCCACAGTAGACGACGACGCGCTTGATGTCTTTCACATGCGTTTCCATTCGGACTAGTCTTCTTTCATACCGGAGGCTTTGATGATCGCGGCTAAACGTGCGCGCTCTTCGGCAACGTATTGCACGAACGACGCACGCGTACCGCCGATGGGCTCAATGCCCGACGTCTTGAGGCGGTTAGAGATTTCTGGCATTTTCATCGCGGCGTCGACCGCGGCCGCGACCTTGTCCATCACGTCGGCGGGTACGCCAGCCGGCGCATGCACGCCCGCCCAATGCACGATGTTGATATCCGGAAAGCCCTGCTCGGCGGTCGTCGAAAGGCTTGGGTAGGCCGAGAGCCGCGCCTTCCACGTTTCGGCGAGCGCCTTCATCTTGCCGCCGGTGATTTTCGGGAGCGAGACGATGCTCGCCTCACTCGTGGCGTGGACTTGCCCGCCCATGATGGCCGTGGCGCTTTCGTTGCCGCTTTTGTACGGCACGACTTGCAGGTTCGCGCCGTATTTGGTTTTGAGCAATTCGGCAACGAAATGCGGCGTGCTTCCTGTGCCTGCCGTCGCAAAATTGAAGCCACCGGGGGCTTTCTTTGAAGCGTCGACGAATTCGCGCAAGTTGCTGTACGTTGCGTTGGGCGGCGCGACGATGATCGACGGCGCGAGCGCAATCATGGCGACCGGCACAATGTCGGTGTCTTTGAACGGCATCGATTTTTTGATCATGTGATTCGAGATCACGCCAGCGGCGCTGATCAAAAACGTATAGCCGTCCGGCGCGCTCTTCGCGACCAGGTCCGCACCAAGCGTGCCGCCCGCGCCGGGTTTGTTGTCGATCACCACGGGTTGGCCAAGCACTTTGGTCGCGCCTTCGGCCGCCGCGCGCGCCATCAAGTCATTCGCGCCACCCGCAGCGAACGGGACCACAAATTTGATGGGGCGACTAGGCCAGACTTGCGCGTGCGCGGTGGTCGCGAAAACGAGCGATGCGGTGACGGCGAGGAACACGCCGGAGAGTGAAAATTTCATGTTGTGAGCAGCAGTTAGGGTGATGTTGGAAGCAAGCCAGCACTCAATTCAACCATGCGTTGAATCGACGCCTCAAGCGTTGGGTCATTTGCGAGCGCGGACAGCGCAAACCAACGGCAATCGTGTGCCTCGTCGGCGTTGAGCTGCAGTTCGGCGTCGTGTTCTGCGTGCGTGTCGGCCACGAACAAGAAACGAAGGTCGTAGTGAAAATGCGCTGGCACGTCGCCGCGCGCAGGAATCGGATGCACATCCACATCGAACAGCATCGCGTCATCCGCGCGAGAGACGAATTTCGTGAGACCGATTTCCTCCGACACCTCGCGCTCCGCCGCAGCACGCCACGAGGCATCCGTTTCTTCAATGTGTCCGCCGGGCTGCAGCCACTTCTCGAGCTTGCGATGGTGAATCATCGCCACATGCGTGAGCGTTTTGTCGAGCACCCAAGCGGACGCCGTGAGATGCCCCACGAGCGTCGAGCGGCTCCACGGCTCCGTCGTGCGCGCGACAAACGCGGCAACCCGCCCGGCCTGCGCCTTGGCGTCCGCGTTCGACGTGGTTGCAACAAACTGCGCAAGCAAGGCGTTGAGATCGGCGATGTGGTGGGAGTTCATGCGCTCAAATGTATTGGCAATAGCTGTCGTCAACGGATCGGCAGAAATTTCGCCAAGTAATCGAAAAATACGCAGTACAAAAGTATCGGCAGCGGGAGTCCAAGCAACGTTCCAAGCAAATAGTCACGAAACTTCACGCCCGAAAGCGCAAGCGCGGCGTTTAGCGCGGGCATCGTCTGAAACAAAGTGCGCAGCAACGTCACGCTTCGCACGGGCATTGCATCCAATCGCAAAAGGATTTTTTGCGCAGTTGCGTTATCGATCTGCCGTAACGCGTCACCGCCCACAAATCGAATCACGAGAAACGTCACAACACACGACACGCTGGCCGCCGCATACGTCGCCAGCCCGCCCATCATGCGCCCGAGCGAGAGCACCGCCGCTGCCAGAAATATCCAACCAGGAATTTGAATCAGATTTCCGAGCGCGAAAAGCGCGATAAAGAGCAGCAGCCCCTGCGCCGGATGCAGTTCAAATTGCTCGCGCACAAACGCCAACGTGAAATGCTCGCGCAACCCAGTGAACTGAAACACCGCCAACAAGATACCGAGGAACAGCAGAACAGCGATGATGCGCGCGTGACGCGTGAAAATGTGCATGGCGCGATGCTAGAGCAAGCGTTCGTAATGACGTGGCACGGCCGCGCTTCGTTCGTGGTGCGCGGGTTCGTCGTTCGTAACGCCCCGGTCGAACCCTCCGCCCACGCGCCGTCCGAATTCAGAAATTCTCTGCTTTCATCTCTTTAGCCGTAGCGACCGTCCCACGGCCATTTGAGCGATAAAACACGTCAAGTCGACTTATCCGCGAATTCTCACGCAACGACCGTCCAGTAGTGGTTACATACAAGAAGCTGTATTACTCATCGCCTCCGAGAAATCGCTAATCAATCGCCCCGCGCGCGCGCAATTCATCGAGCACTAACTTAAACGCCGCAGAGCCTTTGTCGCAATCGGCGTAGGACAACCACGCGACCTCGTCGATCTCATTGGACGGCGAAATCTCGCCCGCATATTCGGCACTAAAGCAATCCATGCGTAGCGTCGTGCCCGCGCTCTTGCCGTGGGCTTGTGCGGTGAAATGGCGCACAAACGCGATCGATGCTGGCACCAGGTCGACGCATAGCTCTTCTTTCACTTCGCGGATCAACGCGTCCTCGATCGTCTCGCCCGCCTCAGGCTTGCCGCCGGGCAAATAGAACGCGGATTTTCCCTTCGAGCGCGCCGCCAACACGCGACGGTCTCGCACGCACAGCCAGGCGGCTTTGACGATGCTGTTTTCGGAGGTGGTGGCTACGGTGCTGACATTCATAGCCGCGCATTATCGTCGCCAAGGTTTACATCCTGACGACAACGCGCTCGTCTATGGATGTAAAGCAAGCTGAGCCGCGACCCAGCTTGCGAACAGCGCTTGTAACTAGTGCCTAGTACCAGCTAACCACGCCGGTCTTTACATCAAGCATCGCACCGACAATTTTGATTTCGCCTTTGTCCGCCATCGCCTTCAACACTGGGCTGCGCACAAAAATATCGTTCACCGTACGCTTGACGTTGGCCTCGGCCACCATCTGTACGAACGCATCGTTTTTCGACGATCGGTCGCCGGTTGAGCTCACGGACGAGACGGCCGGTTTGATCTTCGCGAGCATGCCGGTCAGGTTGCCGAGCATCACATCGTCACACGCGCCTTTGATCGCGCCGCAACTGGTGTGTCCGAGCACCACAATCAGTTTCGAGCCCGCCGCTTTCGAGCCGAACTCAAGGCTGCCCAAAATATCTTCGTTCACAAAATTGCCCGCCACGCGTGCGCTGAACACGTCGCCAATGCCTTGGTCAAACACAATCTCGGGGCCTGCGCGCGAGTCGATGCAGCTCACGATCGAAGCAATCGGATACTGCCCGTAGCCCGTCGCTTTGACCTGCTTCATCAAGTCGCGCTTGATCATATTGCCCGAAACAAATCGCGCGTTGCCCGCCTTCAGCGCCGCCAACGCCGCGTCGGCGGTCGTGGCGCTTTGCGCAGCCTTATCCATTGTTGTGTAGCTCGAAGACGGTGCCACTGAAGCGCAACCCGTCAAGCCCGCTGCGACGACCAAAGCCGCAAGAATTTTTTTCATGAAACCCCCTTAAACGATTGTTTAGTCGCCTCGCCACCGACAAGGCGAATTCGTAGACATCTAAGAACAATCTGATGTTAAGGCGAGGAACCCGCGTACGCAAGCAATGGAGCTTTGGTCCCATCCGGCGCAGGGCAACGCGTAGGCTGGGTTGAAACCCCAACGACACTAGGGGTCGACGCGCTGCGTCTCGACCCAGGTTACGACATACGCGTTACGTGCGCTCCGTAGCGCGCTGCCACGCGAGCCACTCCGGCCCGCAGCGCAGCTTCTTCGCAAGATCCGACTTCGGATCAACGGCACGCCAGAACGGCGTCACGTCATCCGCGCTCGCGCCTTCCTGCATTTCGTCCCACGCGGCCTCGGCGGCGATGCGTAAAAAGATGCCGGTGCTCATCGGGCACACGCCCGCCGCCCCTTGCTCCTTCGCCAAGCCGGCACGCAACTCCGGCACCGTGATCGTGTGCCCGCGCTGTACGTGCGCCTTTAGATGCGAAGCCACCTCTTGCGGTGACGATATCAACATCATCTCCCCCGTCATCATGCCGCCGTAGTTACGCTCAAGTCGCGCCAAATGCGGAGCCGGAGCGTTCATCTTTTCCGCCCACGTCTTCGGTTTGCGTGCCATGTTGCCTCCGTGCTCTGCTGTGAGTCACATGCAGACAAGTTTACGTCGCGATGCCCGCTGGACACCAGTCGTAGCCGCGAATGCCAATGCGCAATCGAGACAAATTTTGCGGTTTGAGCGCGAAAGTGTTTCGTCTACTATGCAGACAATGGCCGCGCCGAATCTCGTCTACGGCGCCAGTTCTACTTTCACACCTCAACGCTCCATTGCGCATGAAACCACTGCCAATCGAAATACACGCCGCCTCACCTGGTCGGCTGCAAGACTTCCTCGCGTTCTTCGACGGCGAGGCGTTTGCCGACAATCCGAAGTGGGGCTTTTGCTATTGCCAGTTTTCGTACGTCGACCACAACAAGGTCGAATGGAAAACGCGCGCGCTCGAGCAAAACCGGCTCGCTGCAACGCAACGAATCCAGAACTGCACGATGAAAGGGCATCTCGCTTACCGCGACGGCAAACCGATCGGTTGGTGCAACGCAGCGCCGCGAACAATGCTCGACGTGTTCCTAGACGCTCCCGATCCAGACGCCGCACGCATTGGGCAAATCACCTGCTTCATCGTCGCAAAAGAACACCGTGGCACTGGCGTCGCGAAGGCCCTGCTACAAGCCGCCTGCGAAGGGCTACGCGCGCAAGGCCTCACCATCGCCGAAGCCACAGCCAACACCAACGCCACAACAGAAGCCGAGCACCACTACGGGCCGCTCAGCATGTACTTAGCCGCGGGATTCACCGTTCACAAAACCGCGGACCGCGGATACGTTTACGTTCGGCGTTCGTTGGTGTAACGCCGGCGCGTTGTTTGATTCAAGGTACGTAGGCTGGGTTGAAAACCCAGTTCTCGAAGCAACGGCGAGTGCTGGGGCGCGACCCAGCCTACGCGCTAAGCGATCGCGGCTTTTATAGTCCAATAGGAGTAGCCATGCAAAGAGCCTCAAACGCTGCAATTTTCAACGTGATTTCCTCCGCGGGATTAGACGTTAATGAACTCTTCCTCGTAGATGGCAAGATATTCTCGTCGCCGGATGGCGGCGACGCCGAAGCTGGCTCAATATTTTCCAGCGTAGACAATTTGCCAGCGCAATCCTATGAAGCCGTGGTGTCGTTATTGAGAAAGCTGGACAGACCTGAGTACGCGTCGATTGACGACTTGAAAGCTCGAATCCAGCGCGCGTCGGATTGGGAAGCCCTGTACGCCGAGATCAATGACCTCCTTGATCATTACGGGAAGCGCGACGGCGGTGACTTCTTGGTTGTAGAGGACGACTACGGTTACATGCAGCAAAAAGTTGAATGCAGCGTCGCGGGATGGTATCGGCCCGCGATGACGCTTGCGATTCAAACATTGCTGCAACCGTACGCCGACGCTTGGGAGGTGATCGTAGTTGGCGAGACCGGGTCGAATAAGCCCTTTGCGCTAAGCATTTTCAAAGACAAGATACGAGAACACGCTGTATGAGCGGAGCTGAGTAAGCTGGGTTGAAAACCCAGCAATCGAAGCACCGGCGGGCGCGGGGGCACGACCAAGCCTACGCGCTTCGTTTACCATTTAAATACCAAGCGCGCCGAATCCCGGCTGCTGCGCTAAGCGCCAAAAATTGAGGGCAAGACATGAGCCGAATATTCGTGTTCGCATTGATCGCATTCGTGCTGTCGGGCTGCGCTGCAAACGGACCAGCATTTGATGCTCGACCTTCGTCTATTTCAGGCGCAGCCCACGTTTTCATATATCGAGTTGACAGTCCAGCTTGGGGAGGCAGAGATGCGTATTTCTACGTAAATGATGTGAACGTTGCCGATCTAAGTCGCAATGGACACACGCAAATTGACGTTGCCGAGGGCACTTTTATTCTCAAACAAAAATGGCCGCTGGACATAACCCTAGGAATGAAAACGCTTGAAGTGCCGGTTCGGTGGGAGAACGGCGCGAATTATTACTATCGTTTCGTTGCCATCGCCGACGCACACTCCGTGAAGTGGCAGCTCACAAAAGTTGACGAATCGATTGCCCTAAGCGAATTGAGGGAGACTAGGTACCAACCGCCGAAGGATGCAGGCAAGTCACTTGTTCACCAAAGATAGTAGATTGCCTAGGAATCTTGATTCCCGCCGCGATCAAATATGTGCGTAAATACTCAATGCAACGCCCCATAAATCCGCTCAGCCAACTCATCTGAAATCCCTTCAACGCGCTTAATATCCTCAACGCTTGCCGCAGCCAATCCTCGCACGCTGCCGAACGTTTTGAGCAGTTGCGCGCGCTTCTTCGGACCGATGCCTTCGATGTCGTCTAACGATGAGCCTTCACGGTTTTTGGCGCGTTTTGCGCGGTGGCCGATGATGGCGAAGCGGTGTGCTTCGTCTTGCATTTGCTGGATGAGGTGCAGGCCGGAGTGATCGGCGGGTAGGCGCACGACTTCGTCACGGTCCGGGAAGACGATTTGCTCCATGCCTTTCTTGCGCTCGACGCCTTTGGCGCTTCCGAAGAGCGTGATGTCGTGCAGGCCCGCCTCGTTGAGCACGGCGGCTGCGATGCCGACCTGCCCTTTGCCGCCGTCGATGACCCATACGTCTGGGCGCGGCACTTCGTTCTTCGCGATGCGCGCGGCGCGGCGCGTGAGCGCTTCTTTCATCGCTTCGTAGTCGTCGCCGTCGGAAACGGTTTGAATATTGAAGCGACGATATTGACTCGTCTGCATGCCGTTGCCGTCCCATACGACGCAGCTCGCGATCGTGGCTTCGCCCATCGTGTGCGAGATATCGAAGCATTCCATGCGCTGCGTGCCCTCGGGCAGGCCGAGCGCGTCGATCAGTGCTTGCAGGCGCTCGGTGCCGGTGTCGCTTTGGCGCATGCGCGCGGCGATGGCGATGCGCGCGTTTTCTTCGGCCATCTGCAGCCACGCGCGTTTTTCGCCGATGGGGTTGCAGAGGAGATCCACTTTACGCGGCGCGGATTGCGGTGCGGTGTCGCCCGGCGGCGCGGCGGCCGCGAGCTGCATTGACAACGCCTCGACCATCGCCGCGACGTCGAACTCCAGCGTCGAAACAATCGTGCGCGGCACTTCGCGGCCGATGTAGTGCTGCGCGATGAAGCTCTCGAGCACGTCGATCAACTCGTCGTCGGTCATCGGCTCGGAGCTGGCGTTCTTCACCGGAAAATGCGTTCGATCGCCCACGTGTTGGCCGCCGCGAATCATCACGATGTTCACTGCGATCATGCCGCTGGCTTGAATGATCGCGACAACGTCCACGTCTTTGTCCGAGACGCTGGAGACAAACTGTCTGCTCTGCAAACTGTTGAGCCGCGCGATCTTGTCGCGAAAGCGCGCGGCGCGCTCGAACTCTAGCGCGCCCGCAGCGGCCTCCATCTGCGCCTGCAATTCGTGCGTGACTTCGGAGGCCTGGCCGCGCATGAACATCGTCGCGCTTTTGACGTCGGCCTTGTAGTCTTCGATGCTGATCTGCTCCACACACGGCGCCGTGCAACGCCCGATTTGCGCGAGCATGCACGGGCGCGAGCGATGCGCGAACACGGTGTTCTCGCAGGTTCGCAACTGAAACACTTTTTGCAGCGTTTGAATGCCGTCGCGAACAGCCCAGCCGCTGGGGAACGGTCCGAAATACGTGTGCCGTTTGTCCGGCTTGCCGCGAAAGTACCGAAGCTGCGGATAGGCGTCGCCGGAGATGCAAAGATACGGATAGCTCTTGTCATCGCGAAAGAGAATGTTGTACTTCGGCTCCAGCGATTTGATGAGATTGTTCTCAAGCACCAAGGCCTCAGCCTCGGATCGCGTGACGGTGGTTTCGATGCGCTGAATCTGCGCAATCATCATCGTGATGCGCGCGCTGTGCCCGCTCTTGACGAAGTAACTCGACACGCGGCTCTTAAGGTTTTTCGCCTTACCGACGTACAGCACCGTCTCCGAACCATCGGCAGCCGCACCGATCATGCGGTACACGCCCGGCCGCAGCGGTAAGGATTTCAGCGTGTCTTCGATGGCGGCGTTCATCGGGGGAACGCGGGTGAAAATGGGTTAATAGCTTTTTGGCTCCATCGACCGGCGGGCGGTCGTTCCAGCTTGTTTTTATTTATTGTTGACTTATGCAAAAAAATGGCTGAAAGCGCCACCCGGCTGTCGGTTAAGCGCAAAAGCTGATACGTGGAAATCGGACGAAGAATCGCGTGCATGGTGGAGCGATTCTATGGGTCAAAGGCGTGAGCAGGCTTTGCGCAAGGCGGGCATTGCGAGCCGCACGGCAGCAGCGCTGCGCTATGTCCGGCGCCCCGCCGTCTTCTTGCGCATGCGCTCCCACTTGCGTGCGAGCGTGCTCTCGGGCGAGGGCTTCCATGTGTCTAGCAGGCCGATGAGACCGGGACGATCATTGCACGGCAGGACGATGTCCACGCCTGCTGCCGTCGCGGCTTCAGCGCGGGCGGTGAGGTCACCTGCTGCGTGTGCGGCGACCATGCCTAAGTCGTCAGTAAAGATGACGCCGCGGAAGTGCAGTTTGTGGCGCAGAATTTCTTGCATCCAGAACGGCGAGAAGCCTGCGAGGTTCGGATCGATGTTGGGGTAGATCAAGTGCGCGGCCATCATGCCGTCGACGCCTGCTGCGACGAGTTCGCGAAACGGAATCAGGTCAGCTGCGAGCACTTCGTCGAACGTTCGATCATCCGTCGGGCGTTCCCAATGGGTGTCGCCTTTGACGAATCCGTGGCCAGGAAAATGCTTGCCCACCGACGCCATGCCTTCGGCGCGAAGGCCTTGCATGACGGCGGTGGCGAGCGCGGCGACGGCACCGGCGTCGCGGTGAAATGCGCGATGACCGATGACCGTCGATTCGCCGTAATCCAAATCAAGCACCGGCGCGAACGTGAAGTCGACGCCAACCGCGCCCAACTCGTGGCCGATCGTGAAGCCAACTTCGAATGCACGAGCGCGCGCCGACGGCGGGTGCGTCGTCCACAGGTCACCGAGCGAGCGCATCGGTTGAATTTCGGTGAAGCCTTCGCGGAAGCGCTGTACGCGCCCGCCCTCTTGATCGACCGCGATCACCAGCGCTGGGTCGCGCAGAGACTTGATGTCGTTGGAAAGGGCGAGGAGCTGTGCTTTGTCGGTGAAATTTCGCGCGAAGTAAATAACGCCGCCGATCAAAGGATGGCACAAAACTTCGCGGTCTTCCGCCGTTAATTCCGTTCCCTCAATCGAGGTCATGATCGGGCCGAGCGGAAGCTTCTTGGCGTTGGGATTCTTGCGGGGCATGGTGTCTCTATTTCGACGTGTTTGCGTGATTATTCACTACGTGGCGAAAACTGGTTGGAGCCGGCTTGTGTGCGAAAGGATCGGCTAATCGCGGGCGAGCCCGCCCCCACAACGCCGACTCAGTCTCGCTCAAAAATAACGAACGCCAGCGCGAATTCCCGTTCGTCGGAGATGGATAGATGCGTCCGCGAAACACCCTTGCTAGACAAATACGATCGCACGGCGTCGGACAACTCAAACAACGGTCGCCCTGCTTCGTCGTGCCCAACGCCAATGCCGGACAGTGTGAGCGGCGCGGAGACGCCGATGCCAGCAGCCTTACCGAACGCTTCTTTCGCCGCCCATCGCTTCGCGAGCCACGCGGCACTGTTTGATTTGACGTCGCGAAACTCGGCCTGCTCTGCATCCGACAACAATTTCTGCAGGAAACGCTCGCCTTGGCGCTCTAATGCATCGCCGATGCGCGCGACCGCTACTAGGTCTGTGCCGATACCGACGATCATGCGCGGGCTTTCGGTGCCGCTTTGCGCGCGGGGCGCAACGGCGTGGCTTCCAACCGTTCGGCAAGCGCGCGTAGATCGTGCATCACATCGGAGGATTTCATGGTGCGGCGCTCCATGTGGAAGGCGATGATCGTGCGCACAAAATCGCGCGCCTCGGCGGCGACGGCGTTGTTTTCAAACCGACCGCGCGAAAGCGCGAGCAGCGCCTCGCCGCGCACCAACGGCCCGCGTGCGTGGCCGCTGCGTCCGGTTTCGCTCGCACCGGCGAGCGGGTCATAGCGATAGAGCGTGTCAGGTACGAGCGGCTCGCTGGTTTCAACGTCTACTTCCAACTGCAAGCCGTACCCGAGTTCAGCGAGCAAATTGGTCTCGAATTCGCGCAGGATAGCGCTGTGTTCATCGCTGCCCGCGAGCGTCATGAGCGCGGCAGCGTAACCCTCGAAGAGCTGCGCGTGTGGGTCTTCGCGCGGTAGCAACTTGATGAGCAGTTCGTTGAGATACATGCCGCACATCAGCGCTTGCCCGGTGAGCCACGGCTGGCCGGGTAGCCACTGCGCTTGAGTGAGCGTTTTGACCTCGCCTTTTCCGCTGTAGATCACTTCGAGCGGTTGAAGCGACAGCAGCGCACCGCGCAGGTTGGACGCGGGTCGCTTCGCGCCTTTGGCGATGGCGGCCATGCGACCGTTTTCTACCGTGAACAAATCGACGATAAGGCTCGTCTCTTTGTACGCATAGCTATGCAAAACAAAGGCACGTTGTGGCGTGGATTTTTTGGCTTGGACGGCCATAGCTTGTTACGAAGCTGTGTGCGAACGCGTGGGCAACACGTCGCCTACCTAGGTAATTCCTAGGTCACGAAGCACGACCGCGTTTTCTGCCCAACCGCTTTTGACCTTCACGAAGAGTTCAAGGTACACCGGACCACCGAAAAGCTTTTGCATGTCGAGGCGCGCTTCGGTGCCGATGCGTTTGAGAAGCTCGCCGCCTGCACCGATGAGGATGGGTTTCTGTGAGTCTTTGTCGACAAGAATCGCGGCGAAGATGCGGCGAAGATTGCCTTCTTGCTCGTACTTGTCGATCATCACGGCGGCGCGATACGGCAGCTCGTCACCGGTCAAACGGAAAATCTTTTCGCGGATGATTTCAGCGGCGAGGTAGCGTTCCGGTTTATCTGTGAGGTCATCCGCTTCGAACATCAGTTCGCCGATAGGCAGGAGCTTTTCAATCTCTGCCAGCAAATCTTTGGTTTGTGTGCCTTTGTTCGCAGCAACGGGCACCACCGAAGCAAATTCGCGCGCGGCCGCCAACTCGGTAATGTCGGCGGCCAACGCAGCGCGATCTTTGATGAGATCGACTTTGTTGGGCACCGCAATGACCGGCACTTTTTTCGGAATGAGATCGAGCACAGCGCGATCGGCGGGTGAGAGACGTGTTGCGTCCCACAACCAGAGCACGACATCGACCTCTTCCAAAGTCCGGCGAACGCTACCGTTGAGGCGCTTGTTCATCTCGCCGCCGTGCTTGGTTTGGAAACCTGGCGTATCGACGAACACGAACTGCGCAGTGTCGGTGGTGAGAATGCCGCGCAGCGGCAAACGCGTGGTCTGCGCTTTGCGCGAAGTGATCGACACCTTTTCGCCAACCAACCGATTGAGCAACGTGGACTTGCCAACGTTTGGTTTTCCGATCACGGCGATTTGCCCGCAACGCAGGCGTTTTGTCTCAGCCATGATCAATCACACACCTAATTTATTCAACACCGCATTGGCCGCTTGTTGCTCGGCCGCGCGCCGCGACGAGCCTTTGCCCATCGCTTCTTGCTCCATCTGCGGCACGCTACAGCGCACCGTGAAGACCTGTGCATGCGCTTCGCCGTCCACGCGCTCAACGTTGTAGGAAGGCAGCGGAAAGTGTTTCGACTGCATCAACTCTTGAAGGCGCGTTTTGGCGTCTTTTCCGCCTTCATTCGGGTTCACTTGCGAAATGCGATTGCTATAAAGGCGATTGATTGTGGTCGCCGCAGCGTCAAAGCCAGAGTCGAGAAGGATTGCACCAAAAATCGCCTCTAGCGCGTCGGCGAGCATCGAGGGGCGTTCGCGTCCGCCGCTTTTTTCTTCGCCTTCGCCAATGCGCAAATGCTGCGAAATGTCGAGCCGCTGGGCAAGGGAGTGAAGCGCGGGTTGACTCACAAGGTTCGCACGCATGCGCGAGAGCTGCCCCTCGGGAAGCTCAGGAAATTTGTTGAAGAGCGAGAGCGCGATGGTGCAGTTCAGCACGCCGTCGCCGATAAATTCGAGGCGCTCATTATGTGGTGTGCCGAAGCTGCGATGCGTTAACGCATCGCGCAGCAAGCGCGGCTCAACAAACGTGTATCCGAGGGAGGCTTCGAGGCTCAAAGCTATCGATTGCCTGTGGCGGACGCGGCAAAGTCGAACAATAAGCTCATATTGCCCGCGACTGGAACTCGCCGCTGATACGTAACGCCGAGTGAGAGCCGACCCTGGTCTTTGGCGATGTCCAGATCGGTGCCTTTAACAGGCAAGTCATCAATACTCGCGCGACGATCGAACGCACTGCGAATCGCGGAGCCTTGGGCATCTACCGTGAATTCGTTCGCGGTGGCCTGCAATACTTTTTTCAATGAAAAGTACTCTGTCCAAGCCGGTACGCAGCGAAACGCGGTGAACATGACAAACGCCACGATCGCCGCGAGAAAAATAAACCCAACAAGACTGAGTCCGCGCTGCCGCTTCAAATTCGCCATAGGGTGCACGCAAATTGCTAACAAGAATTATTGTATGCCGCGAAACACACGTTTGAAAGCAAACGACGACACGTCTTCCCAGTTAAACCAAATAAAGAAAGCTTTGCCACGCAAATGCGTGTCCGGCACGAAGCCCCAATAGCGGCCATCAAGGCTGTTGTCACGGTTGTCGCCCATCGCCAAGTAGTGACCCTGTGGGACCTTGCAGGTCACGGTGCTGCCGTCATCTGTACACGTTGGCACGGGGGTGCCGGGGTACTTCTGATTCGGGAGGAATGAAGGCATCTGTGGAAATTGCGCGATGAGATATTCGCGGTCGCCCAGTTTTTCTTTGAACTTCACAGTCGTGAGCTGTTGGCCGAATTCCGAATAGCTGTAAATACCATCTTCCACTTGTGGGACAGGCGCGCCGTTGAGTGTTAGTTTTTTATCTTTGTAAACAATCGTGTCGCCCGGCAAACCGATGATGCGTTTGATGTAATCTTTTTCGGGTTCATGCGGTGCTTTGAAGACCGCAACATCGCCGCGCGCGGGGCTGTTGATGTCGATGATTTTTGCGTCGAGCACCGGCAAACGAATGCCATACGTGTATTTGTTGACGAGAATGAAGTCGCCAGTAATTAAGCCAGGCCGCATCGAACTCGACGGAATACGAAACGGCTCCGCCAAGAACGAACGCAGCACGAAAACGACAAGCAACACTGTAAAAATCGACGCAGGGACTTCGATGCCCCAATGCAACACTTCGCCAGCAGCGCGCCGTTTAGCGAGGTAGAACTTGTCGACTGCCCACGCGATGCCGCAAACAACCACCGCGCCGAGGAGCAGCGCCGGAAAGTTGACGGGCACGCCGGTAAACACGCCGCGAAGGGCCGTAACGACGAGCAGTGCGAGGGCAAGAGAAGGTAAATATTTCATTGCAGCAATGTCATTCAGAGCGAAGCGAAGAATCGCGTGTAAGTTCGTTGCGGCGGGCTTTCACCGCGCCACTTGTCACCTGATCCTTCGCGATGCTCAGGATGACAATACAACGTTAACCAAAAATTGCCTTCGCGTTGCGCCGCTGCGACTAATCGAAGCCTTGCGGCGCGAACGTTCATCTGCAGGCGCGAGTTACTTGTCGCCGGTCTGCAGAATCGCCAAAAAGGCTTCCTGCGGAATTTCGACAGAACCGACCGACTTCATGCGCTTCTTGCCCTCTTTTTGTTTGTCGAGCAATTTGCGCTTACGAGAAATGTCGCCACCGTAGCACTTGGCCAACACGTCTTTGCGCATCGCCTTGAGGCTTTCACGCGCGATGATGGTTGCACCGATGGCCGCCTGAATCGCCACGTCGTACATCTGGCGTGGGATTAGCTCACGCATCTTGGCCGCAACTTGACGACCACGATAAGCGCTCTGCGCACGATGCACCATGCTAGAAAGCGCGTCCACCTTGTCGCCGTTGATCAGAATATCGAGCTTTACGACGTCCGCAGAACGAAACTCTTTGAACTCGTAATCCAGAGACGCGTAACCGCGCGATACGCTCTTGAGCTTATCGAAGAAATCCATCACGACTTCGGCCATAGGCATGTCGTACGTGAGCATCACTTGTCGGCCAAGATACTGCATGTTGACCTGCGTGCCGCGTTTTTCGTTGCAGAGCACCATGACCGCGCCAACGTATTCTTGTGGCATCAGAATCGTGGCGGTGATGATGGGTTCGCGAATGTCTTCAACACGCGAAAGGTCGGGCAGCTTCGCCGGATTCTCGATGTTCAAGACGGTGCCGTCGCGTTGCAGAATTTGATAGATCACTGTCGGTGCAGTGGTAATCAAATCCATGTCGTATTCGCGTTCAAGGCGCTCTTGCACTACGTCCATGTGCAGCAAACCGAGGAAGCCGCAGCGAAAGCCGAAACCCAAAGCTTGCGACACTTCTGGCTCATAGTGCAACGACGAATCGTTGAGCTTCAATTTTTCGAGCGCGTCGCGCAGCGCTTCGTATTGATTCGACTCGACTGGATACAGGCCCGCGAACACTTGCGGCTTGACTTCTTTAAAGCCAGGAAGCGCCTCAGCAGCAGGCTTTTGAGTGTGTGTAATCGTGTCGCCGACCTTGGCCGAATCAAGTTCTTTGATCCCCGCAATCACGAAGCCCACTTGTCCAGCCGACAGCGAGTCGCGCTGCGTGGAGCGCGGCGCGAATACGCCGACCTGCTCACACAAATGGCTGCGCCCGGTCACCATGAAGGTGATTTTTTCTTTGGGCTTTAGCGTTCCGTCGACTACGCGAACAAGCATGACGACACCGACGTAGTTGTCAAACCAACTGTCGATGATTAGCGCTTTAAGCGGAGCGTTTGCGTCACCGCTTGGCGCGGGAATTTTGGCGATCACCGCCTCCAAAATATCTTCAATACCCACGCCGGTTTTTGCGGAGCAAAGCACGGCGTCCGTGGCGTCTACGCCCACCACGTCCATGATTTCGTCTTTGACGCGTTCGGGGTCGGCGCTTGGCAAGTCGATCTTGTTGAGCACTGGAACGACTTCGACGCCCAACTCAATCGCGGTGTAACAGTTGGCCACCGTCTGCGCTTCAACGCCTTGTGACGCATCGACTACTAGCAACGCGCCTTCGCATGCCGAAAGGGAGCGCGAAACTTCGTACGAAAAGTCAACGTGACCCGGCGTGTCGATGAGGTTTAAGTTGTAGACCTGCCCGTCGCGCGCTTTGTAGGTCAACGCGGCCGTCTGCGCTTTGATCGTGATGCCACGCTCTTTTTCGAGATCCATTGAGTCGAGCACCTGCTCGCTCATCTCGCGATCCGAAAGACCGCCGCACTTATGAATAAAGCGATCCGCCAGCGTGGATTTGCCGTGGTCGATGTGCGCAATGATGGAAAAGTTACGTATGTTCTGCATGCTAAATAAGTAAAAAGGCCACTGGACGCACGATGTGCACCCCTGTGGCCTTTTCGTGGCTAACCGCTGATTTTAGCGGTTACGCCGTGCTTTGCGGTTGGAAGTATTCGGGCAGCTTCTCGGGAACAAAAATTTCCGCATATTCACTGCCCGCACGGTCTGTGGAAC
>JAGNQL010000154.1 GCA_017989135.1 Burkholderiales bacterium | reverse complement strand
GCGGCACCAACTCCCGCCACGTTGAACTCGAGAATCTCCTCGCCAAGCTCCACGATAAGCCCGCCGCGCTTTCCTTCACCTCGGGCTACAGCGCCAATCTGGCCGCGCTCACCGTGCTCGGCTCGCTGCTGCCCGGCACCGTGATTTTGTCGGACAGCGACAACCATAATTCCATGATCGAAGGCATTCGTCGCGCCGGTTGCGACCGCATGATCTTCGAGCACAATGATCTACAAGACCTTGAAGCCAAGCTCGCCGCGATCAGCCCCGATCGTCCGAAGCTCGTCGTGTTCGAGAGCGTCTATTCGATGAGCGGCAACATTTCGCCTATCGGCGAAGTAGCGCGCATCGCGAAAAAATATGGCGCGATGACGTACTTGGACGAAGTTCACGCCGTCGGCATGTACGGTGCGCGCGGCGGCGGTGTGTCGCAGGAAATGGGTGTGGCTGACCAGATCGACGTCATCCAAGGCACGCTCGGCAAAGCCTTCGGCATGCAGGGCGGCTACGTCACCGGCGACGTGCCGGTCGTGGACTGCATTCGTAGCTTCGGCGCGTCGTTCATTTTCTCAACGTCGCTCGCGCCGGTGCTAGCTGCTGGCGCGATTGCCAGCGTGTCGCACCTGATGAATTCGCAAGAAGAGCGTCGCTTACAGCGCGAACGCGTTTCGCAGATCAAAACGCGCCTGACCGACTTGGGGCTTCCGGTCATGCCCAGCAAATCGCACATCGTGCCCGTATTCGTGGGTGATCCGGTCAAAGTCAAAACGCTGACCGACCGCCTGCAAGAACGCCACGGCATTTATCTGCAACCGATCAATTACCCAACAGTCGCCCGTGGCACCGAGCGCATCCGTATCGCGCCCGGCCCTTGCCACACACCCGCGATGGTCGACGCCTTCATCGCGGCAGTTGACCAAGAGTGGACCGCGCTTGACTTGGCGCGCGAACGGCAGGCGGTTGCCGCAGAGTAGACGCCCTTCAACGGATACAAAAGGCCGCTCTTCGCGGCCTTTCTTTTTTTTGCGAAGATTCAACCAACGACCGCAGGCAAACGCGCTCGGCAACAGGCGCACGCGTAAACTCTTGCGTTCAATGTCGCTGACCGCCGCTTCATGCGCGCTCGGCGAATCCAATTTTCTGGAGTTAGTTTTATGACGCCTCGTTCTATCGTTGCGCTGCTTGCAGCAGCGTTTGTCATTTCCGCGACGTTCGCGCAACCAAAAATTCGCGTGGAAAAAGCCACGGATATTCCGCGGTTCACTTACAAGCTCGACGGCAATCTTGAGGATGTTGTGCGCACCGACGCGCGCTTCGCGGCGTTCACGCGCGAGCATCGTGCGAACGTAGAGTCCGTGTTGGCGAAGTATGAGATTGCGGACAAAGCCTCGCTGCGCGGTTTGCTCTCTACGCTCGTTGCGATGGATTACTTGGAAGGCAACACCGACGCCGCGCTTAAGAACGCAGCGATGGTGCGCGAGCTGGAAGAAAAGCCGGCTGACAAATTGCTGTCGGGACTTTTTTTGCGCACGGCTATTGAGGCGCAAAAGCAAGTGGGCAATGCCAACTCCGACGCGTATCGCGCGGCGCTCGCCAAGCGCTTGAGAGACGCGCTCGAAGCGCTGCCGTTCGACGTGGTGCAAAACGAAGTGCGCGAGCTAAAGATGCGCGCGGAACTCAACAGCGAATCGATGGCACTGGGCTACGTGCGCGACGTGTTGCAGCCGACCAAAGAGAAGGCCGGTTCGCTCTCCTCCGACCTAGCACCGGCGCTGATCGGGGCGCGCTATCGCTTGCAGGTGACGCTACCGCTGAAGCAAACGCTCGTCGATACGTACACCGCGTATCTCGCGAAGCATACTGTCGCCAAGAAAGACATTTGGGCCGCGCGCGACGTAGCTCTCGCAGCCAACGCGGCCTACAAGCCGGTGACCGTTGCGGTGTGGGACAGCGGTAGCGACACCTCCCTTTTCCAGAAGCAAGTCGTGCGCGGCGCGGATGGCAAGGCGCTTGTTATCGCGTTTGATAAGTACTCGAGGCCTTCGAAAGGCGATCTACATCCGATCCCCGCTGCGCTGAAATCGCGCTTGCCAGTCATGCAGTCGCGCACCAAAGGCTTCTCAGATTTGAAGTCAAACATCGACAGCAAAGAGGCGACCGAAGTAAAGCAATACTTGTCCAGCCTGAAGCAAGCCGAATACAAAGCGGCCATCGAAGAAATTCAGCTCGCGGGCAATTACATGCATGGCACGCACGTTGCGGGCATCACGCTTGCAGGCAACCCGTTTGCGCGCTTAGTCACGGCGCGCATCGAATTTGGTCACACTTTGGTACCCGATCCCTGCCCAAGCCGTGAGCAAGCAAAACGCGACGCAGATGCGATGTTTGCGTACGTAAATTTCTTCCGCAAACACAAAGTGCGCGTCGTGAACATGAGCTGGGGCGGTGACGCCAAGAGCATTGAGGGCGAACTAGAGCTTTGCGGCGTCGGCAAGACGCCAGCGGACCGGGAGAAGCTCGCGCGCGAACTTTTCGACATCAGCCGGAGCAGCATGACCAAAGCGTTCGCCAGCGCGCCAGAGATTTTGTTCGTCACGGCGGCGGGCAATGAGAACGGTGATTCGACGTTCAATGAAGCGATCCCGGCGGCGATTGTGCTGCCCAATTTGCTCACTGTTGGTGCGGTTGATTTGGCGGGCGACGAAGCGTCGTTTACAAGCTACGGTCCGACGGTGAAGGTGCACGCCAACGGCTATCAAGTGGAGAGCTATCTCCCCGGCGGCGCACGGGTCGCTGAGTCGGGTACGTCGATGGCGTCACCGCAAATCGCAGGGCTTGCCGCGAAAATTCTCGCGGTGAACCCGAAGCTCAAGCCCACGCAGGTCGTGGACATCATCGTGACGACCGCCGACAAAACTGCGGACGGACGTCGCACATTGGCGAATCCGAAGAAGGCGGTCGCGGCGGCGATCGGGGCAATCAAACGGTAGATAGTCGACTTTCAGCTTTTTAGCGCTAACGACCAGCGGGAGGTCGTTAGCGGCGCATTTTTCTATATATCGACTTATGCATAAAATTCGCTGAAACTGCCATCTGGCGGTCGCTCGGGACAAAAAGCTGAAAACAGCAATCCTGTCCTGTAGTCCCACCGAGCGACGCCGAGTCGTCGCCTACATGAAGCGCGAATCCGAGCGACGACAAACTTTCGCGTCGGGCGCGGCCCCCTCTACTTCGCGCTCAGGCGAATCCACGTCGTTTTTAGCTCGGTGTACTTATCCAACGCGTGCAGCGATTTATCGCGGCCGTTGCCTGATTGTTTGTAGCCACCAAACGGCACGGTCATGTCGTCTTCGTCGTAACTATTCACATGCACCGTGCCCACGCGAAGCGCGGCGGCCACACGGTGCGCGCGGTCGAGATTGTTCGTCCACACACCGGCGTGCAAGCCGTAGGTTGAATCGTTGGCGATACGGATCGCTTCGGCTTCGTCCTTGAAGCGAATGATCGAGAGCACTGGCCCGAAGATTTCTTCGCGCGCGATTTTCATGTCGTTCTTAACGTTGTCGAACACTGTCGGGTTCATGTAGACGCCGCCGGTTTTTTCATGAGCAATCGTGCCACCGATCAAGCAACGCGCGCCTTCGAGCTTGCCGGAATTGACAAACCCCATGACGCTACGCAGTTGCGCCTCGTCCACCATCGCGCCCATCACCGTGTTCGGATCCAGCGGATCGCTCGGCGCATAGCGCGGCGTTTGCGCCACAATTTTTTCGATGACTGAATCGGCGATGCTCTCTTGTACCAACAAGCGAGACGGTGCGTTGCAGCTCTCGCCTTGATTGAAAAAAACCGAGCCTGCGGCCGTCGCGGCGGCACGCTCGAGATCGTTGAAGTCCGAAAAAATTATGTTCGCCGATTTGCCGCCCAGCTCGTTGAACACGCGCTTCAAATTGCTGCGGCCAGCGTACTCGAGCATCTTGCGCCCGGTTCGCGTCGAGCCGGTGAACGCAATCGCATCCACGCCCAGATGTAACGCCAGCGCCTCGCCCGCTTCCGCGCCATAGCCTGGCACCACGTTAAAGACGCCCGGTGGCAGCCCCGCTTCGACGGCCAACTCAGCCAAACGCATCGCCGTGAGCGGCGACTTTTCAGAGGGCTTCAACACCACGCTGTTGCCCGCCGCGAGTGCAGGCCCGAGCTTCCACGACGCCATCAGCATCGGGTAATTCCACGGCACGATCGCAGCGATCACACCCATCGGTTCGCGACGAATAAGGCCCAGCGCGTTGTTCGGTGTCGGCGCGATTTCGTCGTAAACCTTGTCCACCGCCTCGGCGTACCACTGAATGCAGCGGGCCGTGGAATACACATCGACCGCATGCGAAAAGCGAATCGGCTTGCCCATATCGAGCGTTTCTAAGAGCGCAAGCTCGTCGCGCGCAGCGATGATTTTGTCGGCCCATTTAAGCAAAATTCGTTTGCGCTGCGCGGGTGGTTGCGACGACCACACACCACTGTCAAACGCCGTGCGGGCGGAGATCACGGCTGCGTTTACGTCGTCTGTGCGACAGCGGGCAGCACGTGCGATCGCCTTGCCATTAAGCGGAGAAATCACGTCAAAAGTTTCACCACTCAACGCATCAAAACGCTTGCCACCGATGAAGGCGCGCGCGTCGATGGGGAGACTAGCGGCGCGGTGACGCCAATCGGGCGTGAGGGCGGGAGACATGGGCTACGCCTGCTCGTGCGGAAACGGAGAACTCAGATTATCAGATAAATCTTGAGTTTTATGTAAGCCAAGAACGACAGTCTCGAAACTAACGAATCTTTCTCGGCGGCAATCCCGTGTGCTGAGTGAGCACGCGGCCCTTACGCGGGGCAGCAGGCGTCGAGTTCTTTCGCCGTGCGGTGGTGTAAGTACCGTCGACGGCGGGCTGCCACCGCGGAATGAGGTGATGCGGACCGTCACCGATCAGATCTGCGCGTCCCATTTTTTCTAGGGCTTCGCGCAACACCGGCCAATTGTTTGGGTCGTGATAGCGCAGAAACGCCTTGTGCAAACGGCGGCGAATGTCGCCCTTCACCACATCCACCGCGTCGAGCGGATCGCGAACATAGCGGCGCACCTTACGCAGCGGATTGCGACCGCTGTGATACATCGCGGTGGCGGTCGCGAGCGGACTTGGGTAGAACGTCTGCACTTGATCAGCCTTAAAGCCGTTGGCCTTCAACCAGATCGCGAGATTCATCATGTCGGTGTCGCTGGTGCCTGGATGCGCTGCGATGAAGTACGGAATCAGGTATTGCTTCTTGCCCGCTTCGGCGCTGTACTTTTCGAACAGGCGCTTGAACTTGTCGTAGCTGCCGATGCCCGGCTTCATCATGCGCGTCAGCGGGCCCTCTTCGGTGTGCTCCGGCGCGATTTTTAGATAACCTCCGACGTGATGCTGCACCAATTCGCGTACGTATTCCGGGCTCTCGACCGCGAGGTCGTAGCGCACACCCGAGCCAATCAAAATCTTCTTGATGCCCTTCAGTTTGCGCGCCCGTTGATAAATTTTGATCAGCGACGAATGATCGGTATTGAGGTTGCCGCAGATGCCCGGATACACGCAGCTTGGCTTGCGGCACGCGGCTTCGATCTCCGGAGTTTTGCAACCGATGCGATACATGTTCGCTGTCGGGCCGCCTAGGTCCGAGATCACGCCGGTGAAGCCTTTCACCGAATCCCGAATCGCTTCGACTTCGCGGATCACCGAGTCTTCGGAGCGGCTTTGGATGATGCGGCCTTCGTGCTCTGTGATTGAGCAAAACGTGCAACCGCCGAAGCAACCACGCATGATATTCACGCTAAAGCGAATCATCTCCCACGCTGGAATTTTTGTCTTGCCGTCATGTCGACCGCGCTCGTCGGCGTAGCGCGGATGCGGACTCCTCGCGTAGGGCAAATCAAACACCCAATCCATCTCCGCGGTGGTGAGCGGAATCGGTGGCGGGTTGATCCACACGTCGCGCGAGGTCACGCCCTCGCCGTGCTGCTGCACCAACGCGCGCGCGTTGCCCGGATTGGTTTCGAGGTGCAGCACGCGGTTTGCGTGCGCATAGAGCACCGCATCGTCCTTCACCAGCTCATAGCTCGGCAGGCGAATCACCGAGCGCTCGCGGGGTGGCGCTTTCGGTTTGCCGTTAAGGCTGATGAGGTTTGGGTTGGGGACGAAGCTCAACGGCCGCACCGATTG
>JAGNQL010000153.1 GCA_017989135.1 Burkholderiales bacterium | reverse complement strand
AAAATTATTTCTACAGCGAGGGTTTCTACTTGCTTTTGCGTTTTGCGGCTGCCTTTGGTGCAGCTTTTGGTGCAGTTTTGGCGGTGGCTGGCTGCGAAAGCGCACGTTCACCCGCAATGAATTCGCGAATTGACGGGCAAACCACGTTGCGCCAGCGGCTTCCAGAGAAGATGCCGTAGTGGCCGCAGCCTTCCACGAGCAAATGCTTGCGCCGTGAATCAGGGATACTTGAGCAGAGGCCATGCGCGGCATAGGTTTGGCCTGGGCAAGAAATATCGTCCGCCCCGCCCTCGACCGTCATCAGCCCAATGTCCTTGATTGCTGCTGGAACCACGCGCTCGCCGGACACTTCCATCACGCCACGCGGCAGGCGGTATTCCTGAAACACCCGTTGCACAGTTTCGAGGTAATACGCCGCATCCAGATCTAGCACCGCGTTGTATTCGTTATAGAACTTGCGATGCGCCTCCGTGTCCGCGCCGTCGCCCTTGAGCATGTCGAGGAAAAACTCCCAGTGCGATTTCGCGTGATTGCCTGGATTCATGGCGACGAAGCCGTAATGCTGCAAAAAGCCCGGATATACGCGACGGCCAAAACCAGCGTACTTCGCCGGCACGCGCGAGATCACGTGCTTCTCGAACCACTCGATCGGATGCTTCTTGGCGTAGTCGTTCACGCTCGATGGATTCACCCGAGTATCGATCGGGCCGCCCATCATGATCATCGACTTTGGGCGATGCGGATCATTGCGCGCAGCCATCAAGCTCACGGCACACATCACCGGCACCGTCGGCTGACACACTGACATGATGTGCACATCTGGTCCGAGCGATTGCAAAAATTCGATCACGTACCGCACATAATCATCGAGGTGGAACAACCCCTCCGACAACGGCACGGAGCGCGCGTCGCGCCAGTCCGTTATCAACACCTCGTGATGCTCTACCAACGCGCGCACCGTATCGCGAAGCAACGTCGCGTGATGCCCAGATAGCGGTGCGACCAACAGAATTCGTGGTTCGCCCTTTGCGCCCACTTTCGAGAAACGTCGCAATTGGCAGAACGGCTTCTCTTCAACGACGATCTCTTCTATCGCGTGTGTATGCCCATCAGCCACTACCGAATGAATACCAAACGGCAGTTTGGGATACTCCTGCGTGAGACGCATCGTCAACTCGCTCGATGCGGCTAGGAAATCGCTCGCGGGCATGGCTCTCCACGGATTGCCATCCGACTGCGCCCAGTTCATTCCCATTTGAGCGGCAAAGCGCATCGGCGCTCCGAGCGACTTTTGCATTTCGTGAAAGGCGTACAGCATGATTATTCTCTCGTGTCTTTTAGTGATTGATTGAGTTTGAAATCTCTCGGGCCTCAGACAGCGCCCTGCAGGTCAATCAATGTTTTTCGTTAGCGCGTTTTACCGCAACGCGCCTTAGAGTGAATCCAATCCACGCGCCAAATCGGCGCGAAGGTCGTCTTGCGATTCCAAGCCAACGGCGATGCGAATCAAATTGTCCGATATACCCGCCGCGTCACGCGCAGCTTGTGTCATTCGTCCGTGCGTCGTGCTTGCTGGGTGCGTGATCGTTGTCTTCACATCGCCCAAATTGCCGGTGATCGACATGATTTTCACCGCGTCCACCACCTTCCACGCGTCGAGCTTGTCGCCCTTCACAGTGAACGACAGCACTGCGCCACCACCCGACTGCTGGCGCTTCGCCAACGCCACCGCTGGATGCGAAGCGAGGAACGGATAGTTCACCTTCTCTACCTTCGGATGCGCTTCGAGCCACTCTGCGAGCGCCAGCGCGTTTTCGCTGTGCGCACGCATACGGATCGGCAGAGTCTCCATACCCTTCAAAATCACCCACGCGTTAAACGGCGCGAGGCTTGCACCCGTCGTGCGCAAAAAGTTGTAAACCTTGTCGCGACACATCTCTTTCGTGCCGACCAACGCACCGCCCATGACTCGGCCCTGGCCATCCAAATGCTTCGACGCCGAATGCACAACGACATCTGCGCCGAGCGATAGCGGACGCTGAAGAATCGGTGTGCAAAAACAATTGTCAACGGCGAAAGTTGCGCCGACCTTACGCGCCATCTCGGCGATCGCCGCGATGTCGAACACGTCGGCCATCGGATTTGACGGCGTTTCGAGAAAAACGAGCTTCGTGCCTGGCTTGATCGCCTTGGTCCATGCGTCCAGGGAAGTGGAATTCACGACCTCGCAGGTAACACCAAATTTGCCCATCACCGGCGCGCCGAACACGTTCAGCGTCGAGCCAAATACGCTGCCGCTGGTCACGATGTGGTCGCCCGCTGAACACAATGTCATCGCCAGCGTTGAAATCGCGGCCATGCCTGTGGACGTAGCAATCGCGGCTTCCGCGCCTTCGAGCGCTGCGAGGCGCTGCTCGAACATATCCACGGTTGGGTTGGTAAAGCGCGAATAGATATAGCCCGGCTCTTCGCCCTTGAAGCGCTTCGCCGCCATCTCCGCGCTCTCGTGCACAAAGCTCACCGTCGCAAACAGCGCCTCGGAGTGCTCGTTAAACGCGGAGCGCAGGCCGCCCGCGCGAATAGCTAATGTGTCGAGAGAGTAATCGTGATCGTTCATGTTTTTGTAGGGTGCAATCTTATTGCACCCATTTTGATACCAGTAATGTGTGCGACGGCGAGCGACCGGCGCAATGAGATTGCGCCCTACCTGGTTCGTGACGAATCACTGATCCGCCCCCACCACTTCCCCTCGCGATTCATCGCGCGAAGTAGCTAAGCCTTGCAAAAATTGCGGCGTGATGTCGCCAGTGACGTAACAGCCGTCGAAGCATGACGCGTCGAAATCTTCGATCGCGGGGTTGCCCGCGCGAATGGCGCGTTTCATGCCGTCGATAGTTTGATAGATCACGCGATCTGCGCTGATTTCGGTGGCGATTTGTTCTGTGGTCTTGCCGACGGCGATAAGCTCGGACGGCGTGGGCATGTCGATGCCGTAGACGTTCGGGTAGATCACGGGCGGCGCGGCGCTGGCGAAGAACACCTTCACTGCACCCGCTTCGCGCGCCATCTGCACAATCTCACGGCTGGTGGTGCCGCGCACGATGGAATCATCAACGAGTAGCACCGTTTTGCCTTTGAATTCGCTGGCAATCGGGTTCAACTTCTGGCGCACGCTTTTCTTGCGCATCGCTTGACCGGGCATGATGAAGGTGCGGCCCACGTAGCGGTTTTTCACGAACCCTTCGCGGTACGGGCGATCGATCTTGAACGCGAGTTCAAGCGCGCTAGGGCGTGACGAATCAGGGATCGGCACGACGACATCAATGCTTTCCCAATCCGGAAGTTTCATCACTTCGGTCGCCAGTTCGCTACCGAGGCGAATACGCGCTTCGTACACGCTGATGCCGTCGATCACGGAGTCAGGCCTCGCCAGATACACATACTCAAAAATGCACGGCGTGAGTTTGGGATTGTCTGCGCATTGCTTCGCGTGCAGATGCCCCGCGAAATCGATGAACAGCGCTTCGCCCGGCGCAACGTCGCGCTCGAATTTGAAGCCGAGCACGTCAAGCGCTACGGTCTCACTCGCGACGGCAAACTCAGCGCCCGCCATCGTGTCGTTGCGGCCAAACACCATCGGGCGAATGCCGTGCGGATCGCGAAACGCGACGAGCCCGTAACCCGCAATCATCGCAAGCACGGCGTACGCGCCGCGACAGCGCTGATGCACGCCGCGCACCGCAGTGAAAATTTTCTCCGGCGTTAACTTGACGCCCTGCGCCGCGCGCTCAAGCTCCAACGCGAACACGTTGAGCAACACTTCCGAATCGCTATTCGTGTTGATGTGGCGCGCATCGACGTTGAAGAGCTCTCGCTTGAGCGCTTCGCCGTTGGTGAGATTGCCGTTGTGCGCGAGCGTGATGCCGAACGGTGAGTTCACGTAGAACGGCTGCGCTTCATGCACGCTGACGGCCGAGCCCGCCGTGGGGTAGCGCGTGTGGCCGATGCCCGCTGCGCCGAGCAGGTCACGCATGTTCCTCGTGCGGAAAATATCGAGCACCATGCCTTTGGCTTTGTGCATGTGAAACACCGCACCGTCGGCAGTCATGATGCCCGCAGCGTCTTGCCCACGATGCTGCAAGCAGAGCAGCCCGTCGTAGAGCAGTTGATTCACGGGGCCGTGCGAGACGATGCCAATCACACCACACATGGCGCTGTCCTTCTAGATGATTCTGTGTTGTCAAGTGTCGCCGCCGTGCCTACGCCTGCGGGAGCAATAAATTTAATGCGTTTCGCCAAGTCTTCGGGCAAACGATTTCGAAGAATGCTGGCAATGGTGGCCAACGGTTTCGCGGTCGCGCTGTCACGCCACCAGCTCATCTGAGGCAATGTGGTGGCTCCCGCGACAAACACCAGCAGCACGGCGATCAACGCGCCGCGAATGACGCCGAACATCATCCCCAGCGCGCGGTCGATGAAGCTCAGTCCGATCGCATTGATCATTTTGCTGAACAAAAAACCTACGATGCTCATCGCGACAAACACAGCGACGAACACCAACGCGTAACCCGCAAGCGAGCGCAGCCACGGCGTGTCCGCCGCGAACGGCAGCATTTGCGCCAATTTTTCGCCAAACAAAAACATACAAACAATGGCCGCAATCCATGCACCGAGCGCAAAGACTTCGCGTATCACGCCACGCCACAACCCGAGCAATGCCGAAAGGAGAACGACGATCAACACGGCGATATCAAAGCCAGTCATACGGCACCTGCGGCACTCTCATGGCTGCCCGCTGGTTGGCTCATTGCAGCGTTAGAACCTTGGCTTCAAGGCCCGATTGCGCCAACTTCGCGCGTGCCGATTCGGCTTGCTGCTTGGTGTTGAACGGCCCGACGCGCACGCGAATGACGATGCCGTTGGCGACGTCAATCTTTTCGGTATAGACCGGAAATTTGAGCGATTTGGCTTTGTCGTAGGTTTGTTTGGCCACCGCCGCGTCGCGAACCGCGATGACTTGAACAACCAACTGGCCGGGCTTGCGATCAGCAGGCGTGGAGTCTTTCGACGGCGCGGGCTCTGCGGGTTTTGCTGCGGGCTTTTCCGCCACTTTGGGCGGCGCGACGGGGGTCACGGGTGAAACGGGGGCGGCGTTTGCCGCTTTGGGCGCGGCCACGGGCGCGGCGGGCTTGGGGGCTACGGCCGCAGGCGCGGGGGTTGGCGCGATTGCGCCAACCGTGGCTTGTGCGCCGGTCGGTTCAGTAATCGCGGCGATCTCAGCGGGCTTTTCTGTGGCGGCTTTTTTCACGTCAGCGGCGGACGGGAATTTCGGGTCGAACTTGGTGCCTTCGACGGGCGGAATGCGCACGTCGACGTTGTCCGGCAACGGCGGCGGTTCGCGCTCTAGGAACATCGGCACCGTGATGATGGCGATTAACAGCAAAATCGACGCGCCCAGCAATCGCCGGTTGGCACGGCGGCGCAGTTGCTCAGCGTTATCCGGCGCGGTTGAAGCCATTGCTGCCTTTGCTGCCATTGCTGGTATTGATTTCCATGAGGCTCAGGTTACCGAAGCAACCGTGAGAAACGATCCGAAGACGACGATTCTATCGGCTTCCGCGGCGAGTTTCCGCGCCGCAGCAAAAGCATCGGCCACGCTAGGGTATTGGCGAATATCGCGGTCGCGTACACCCGCCTCAATGAGCGCCGCCGCGAGGGCGCTCGCGTCCTGTCCGCGCGGGCCGGGCAGGGTGGCGATGTGCCATTGGTCGATGCGGCCTTTGACCGCTTGTACGACGGCGCGAATGTCTTTGTCTTTGAGCATCGCGAAGACAGCATGCGTCACCGGGAAATACGCCATGTCAGCGAGCGCTCGCTCAAGCGCAAGGGCAGCGTGAGCGTTGTGGCCGACGTCCAATACCGTGGTTGGACGGCCGGGCAAAACCTGAAACCGACCAGGCCAATCGACGGACACCAAGCCCGCTTTGACCGCGCCTTGCGACACGGGCAACCGGTCGTTAAGCGCATGCAGCGCAGCAAGCGCGGCCGCCGCATTGCCGAGTTGGTAGCCACCACGAAGCGCCGGGATTGGTAGGCCGTGGCGACGAAAAATCGCCGTGCTTGCAGATTCGGTCGTGCTTTTGGCCCAGAAGCCCCACTGTTGCGGCGTTTCAGGCGATTTCTGCCAGCCAAAATCTTTACCAACGTACTGCGCGAGCGCGCCCTGTTCCGCGGCGGTGTCGAA
>JAGNQL010000152.1 GCA_017989135.1 Burkholderiales bacterium | reverse complement strand
CCAACGGTCACGCAGAACGCGCAACATGTCGGCCAGCGCGGCGGCCTTGAGTGATGTGATGACACCGATGCGCCTTGGAAACGACGGAAGCGGGCGCTTCAAGTCATCGTCGAACAATCCTTCGGACTGCAGCTTTGCCTTCAGCAGCAAGAACGCTTCGAACAATCTCCCGACGCCAGCAAGCCGCGCTTGCTCTTCCGCGAACTGCAAGCTCCCGCGCGGTTCGTAGATCGCGGGTCGGACACGCAGTTCAACTTGCGCTCCGTCTTTGAGCTCAAAGCCCACCAACGCAGCGCGGTTGCGGTACAGCACGCAGGCGATCTGCGCAGCGTCGTCTTTCAAATCGAAGTAGCAATGCCCCGATGCGGCACGCTTAAAGCCGGAAATTTCGCCCGACACCCAACACAGCGGCAGCGCGCGCTCCAGCGCGGCCTTGGCGCGCGCCAGCAGCTCGCTGACTGACAGCGCAGCGGCGCTAGTGGGTAACTGTGCAGAAGCGGAATTTTCGTAACCATCCATAGGGGAGGCATTGTGTCTGAAATCCGCCTAGAAGGGATTGATCTTAGAACACTGGCATGCGCGGCAAATTCACATTGGGTGGTGTAAGTGTTTGATTCATATTGATTTTTCGCCTGCTAATGCTCGGGCAAAGGTGGCGATCACGAATTCACGCGGGTTTGGGCGCGGTGGGGCGAGTTATCAGCCGAGTTATCCACAGTCGTTGTGGGCAACTTTTGTTCGGGAACTAAGAACGTTCTTAGGGTGGAGCGCTTCCGGACAACGTGGGCCTGTGCCGAAATCGAGTGCATGGGGCAGCGACTGACAGCAAAAGCGCGCCATTACAATGTGCATCCGCACAATAAGACTTTGTCCAATCCCCGAATGACTTCTGTGAGCCACACGACGCCGCCGGCCAGCGGCACCGCGACCAAGGGCAATGCGCCCGAAACCAAAGTCTCCAACTTCATTCGACAGATCATCGACGCGGACAACGCGTCCGGCAAGCACGGCGGCAAAGTCATCACACGCTTCCCACCGGAACCCAACGGCTATCTTCATATCGGCCACGCAAAATCGATTTGCCTGAACTTTGGCCTCGCCAAAGACTACAACGGCGTGTGCCATCTGCGTTTCGACGACACCAATCCCGTCAAGGAAGACGTCGAGTACGAAGAGTCGATCAAAGAAATGGTCGAGTGGTTGGGTTTCTCGTTCAAGGACCATTTGTTCTACGCGAGCGACTATTTCGACACGCTCTACGCCTTCGCGCAACACTTCATCGAACGGGGCTTGGCGTATGTCGACCGCCAATCCGCAGACGACATTCGCGCCAATCGCGGTACGTTGACGGAGCCGGGCAAAAACTCGCCGTTTCGTGATCGAGGCGTTGAAGAAAACCTGCGCCTCTTCGACGAGATGAAACGGGGTCTGCATGCTGACGGAACTCAGGTGCTGCGGCTGAAAATCGACATGGCGTCGCCGAATATGAATCTGCGCGACCCCGCGATTTACCGCATTCGCCACACAGAGCATCACCGCACAGGCAGCAAGTGGTGTGTCTATCCGCTCTACGATTACACGCACTGCATCAGCGACGCGATTGAGCGCATTACACATTCGTTGTGTACGCTCGAATTCGAAGCGCATCGCCCGCTGTACGATTGGGTGCTTGCCAAGCTCGTCGAATCAGGCAAATTACCCGCGCCGAGCCCCCAGCAAATTGAGTTTTCACGGCTCAATTTGAGCTATACGGTGATGAGCAAACGCAAGCTCCTCGAGCTCGTCGAAACCGGGCTCGTGAGCGGTTGGGATGACCCGCGCATGATGACGCTTGCGGGGCTGCGTCGACGCGGCTTCACGCCAGCGTCTATCCGCTTGTTTGCGGAGCGGGTAGGTGTCTCGAAAGCGCACCAGTGGATCGACATGGCCGACCTTGAGCGAGCCCTGCGCGATGATCTCGACGCCACGGCGGCCCGTGCGATGGTAGTGCTCGATCCGATTCGTGTGGTGATTGAAAACTATTCGGAAGGGCAGTTTGAGCTGTGTTCAGCGCCCGTGCATCCGCATGATGAGACGCGGGGCCGGCGCGACTTCAAATTTGCGCGTGAAGTTTTCATTGAGCGCGAAGACTTTATGGAAGTGCCGTTAAAAGGATTTTTCCGCCTCGTTCCAGGAGGCGAAGTGCGACTGCGCCACGCGTTCATTATCAAGTGCGAACGCATCGAAAAGGACGCGGCGGGGAACGTCACCACGATCTACGCAACCTACGATGCGGCGACTAAGAGTGGCACGGGTGGTCGCAACGTGAAAGGCGCGATTCACTGGGTTTCCAAGCTCGACGGCATCCAAGCTGAAGTGCGTTTGTACGATCGACTGTTTAACGTTGAGGATCCAGACTCCGGCGAAGGCGACTACAAAACCTATTTGAACCCAACGTCGCTGAAAAAGGTCACAGCATGGTTGGAGCCGTCGCTCGCTTCGGCAAAGGCAGGCGAGAGCTACCAGTTCGAACGTAATGGCTATTTCACGCCAGATCGAGTGGACTCATCGGCCGAAACGTTGGTCTTTAACCGCGCGGTGACGTTGAAAGACGGATGGAAACCTAGTTAAGCGCGGCAACAGACAAGCACAGTTACACTCACCAGCAACAGAAACTTCGGAGACGCTCCGGCATGTGGGACATCATTAAAGCGGCGGGCTGGCCCATTTGGCCGCTCATCTTTGTATCTATCGTGGCGCTGGCGCTGATCATTGAGCGCGCGTGGACCCTGCGCCGTGCGCAAATTATTCCGCCGGGTTTGGTGGATAAAGTGATCGCGGAGTACCGAAAAAAAGGCCTCACGCAAGAACTCGTCGACTTAACCGCTGGGCAGGGCCCGATGGGGCAAATTCTCGCCTCGGGGCTGGCCAACATCAAATCTCCACGCCCCGTGGTGAAAGAAGCGCTTGAAGAAACCGGCAGCGTCGTCGCACACGGCCTCGAAAAGTATCTCAACGCCATCGGCACCATCGCCGCGGCTGCCCCATTGATGGGCCTATTAGGCACCATCATCGGCATGATTGAGATTTTCGGCAGCACGGGCTCAGCGGGCGTCGATCCGACGCGCCTAGCCAACGGAATTTCCGTCGCGCTTTACAACACCGCGATGGGTATTATCGTGGCGGTCCCAGCGCTGATGTTCTACCGTTATTTCCGCGGTAAGGTCGACTCGTTGCTGATCGAAATGGAACAGCAAGCGACGCGCATGGTTGACATCCTCCACGGAGAGCGGGCCAAGTGAACTTTCGTCGCGGACGCTTTCGTGAAGAACCAGAAATCAACTTTATCCCGTTGATTGACGTGCTGCTCGTGGTGCTCATCTTTTTGATGGCATCAACGACGTACAGCAAGTTCACTGAACTAAAAATTTCCTTGCCCGAGGCGGATGCCGAAAAGCAAGTACAGCGGCCAAAGCAAATCACCGTTGTCGTTGATTCGACTGGCCGGTTTCAGGTGAACGAGAAGGCGCCGTTTACATTCCCAGGCATCGCATCACTCTCACAGAACCTCAAGGAGGCCGCAACGGGTCTGACCGATCCGGTGGTCGTGATTAAGGCCGATGGTGCGGCAAAGCACCAAGACGTTGTGCATGTGATGGAGGCCGCGCGTCTTGCCAACCTTGGCAACATCACGTTCGAGACTACGACCACCCAGGCCGCTGGCAAATAGCGCCGACGCTGGACAAAATTTAGTCTGAGTTAGTCTGCCTCATGCTGACAGCCATGCTCGAAAAAATCTGGTGGACATCGCCGCCTAGCGCCGTGGCAATGCTGCTGTCGCCGATGTCATGGCTTTTTGGGCGCATCGTGTCTTTGCGACGTATCCTTTATCGCGGCGGCACGTTTAAGCGCTTTCATCCCGGTGTTCCCGTAGTTGTTGTCGGCAATATTGTCATCGGCGGCGCCGGTAAGACGCCGATCACGCAAGCAGTCGTGCGTTGCCTAATTCAAGCGGGTTACAAGCCGGGCGTAATCTGCCGTGGATATCCCGTCAGCCCTTCGATACCGCGCCATGTTTCCGCGCGTTCAAGAGCGTCAGAGGTGGGCGATGAGCCGTTGCTGCATTTCGCTTTGAGTGTGCCGGTTGTGGTGTGCGCCAAGCGTGCGCTTGCGGCTAGCGCGTTGCTAGATCGGCATCCGGAAGTGGACGTTTTGGTTGCTGACGATGCGCTTCAGCACTATGCGCTAATGCGTGACGTAGAGATTGAGGTCATGAGCAGCGAGCGCCGTTACGGCAATCAGATGCTATTGCCAGCCGGGCCATTGCGTGAACCTACGGAGCGCGCACGCGAGTGCGGTCTTCGGATTACGCCCTCGTGGTGGGTGCCAGAGGCGGGTTACAAGGTGGGTAACCATCACGTCGCGCGGCGACGTATAAACGATGCCTACGCGTTGATCGAACCCAGCCGTCGTACGCAGTTGGGTACGTTTGCCGGCTCGCGGCCCGCCGTGGTCGCTGGCATTGCCAATCCGGGGCAGTTTGCAAAGGCTTTGGAGCGCGCCGGTGTCGATGGTCAGCTCTTCGCGTTTTCTGATCACCATGCCTTTAAGCAGGCCGATTTCGACAACATCGGCAATCGCTCGATTCTGATGACCGAAAAGGATGCGGCCAAATGCCGGGAATTCGCTGATCACCGCATGTGGGTTGTACCGATGACTGTACATCTTGCCCCCGAAACTAAGCGCAAGCTTTTACACCTCGTGAAGCGCGCGCGAGAAAAATATTTGATTAGTGAGCCTACGAGCAATGGATCCGAAACTACTTGAAATACTTGTTTGCCCTGTCACCAAAGGGCCGCTCATCTTTGATCGCGAGAAGCAGGAACTGCTCTCGAAATCTGCGCGACTGGCCTATGCGATTCGCGATGGTATGCCCGTGATGCTCGAAGAAGAAGCGCGCAAAATGTCGGCGGAAGAGGTCGAAGCGCTTTCGTGACGGGCGCCCTCGGTTCAGGAGTCATTGCCGTATGAGTTTTATTGTTGTTATCCCCGCGCGTTATGCGTCCACGCGCTTCCCTGGCAAGCCGCTGATTGATATAGGTGGCAAGCCAATGGTGGTCCGCGTGGCGGAGCGTGCAGCCCTGTCCTCGGCCACGCGCGTGGTGATCGCGACCGATGATGCGCGTATTGCAGTCGCTTGCTCAGGCGCGGGCCTGAGCGTCGCGATGACGCGCGATGATCACCCGACCGGCACTGATCGCCTCTCCGAAGTCGCTAAGCAGCTTGCGCTAGCTGACGACGCTATCGTGGTCAACGTGCAGGGCGATGAGCCGCTTATTCCGGTCTCTGCAATTGAACGGGTGGCTGTGCTCCTCGCTGAGACGCCGAAGGCTGCGATAGCGACACTGTGCCACCCGATCCACGACGTGAACGACGCGATGAACCCCAATGTGGTGAAGTGCGTACTAGACCAAGCAGGGCTCGCGCTTTATTTCAGTCGTGCGCCGATTCCTTACGCGCGCGATGCTTGGACGGCATGCGTTAAGAGTTTGCCCGCGGATTTGCCGGTGTATCGCCACATTGGACTGTATGCCTACCGAGCGTCCTTCCTGCGCACGTTTCCGACACTCTCGATTCCGGCGATTGAGCGCTTCGAGTCGCTAGAGCAGTTGCGCGCACTGGCGCACGGCTACCGCATTGCTGTTGGCGTAATCAACGAGCCACTGCCCCCCGGCGTCGATACGCCCGAAGACTACACGCGCCTTCTGGCGAGTTATTCGGCGGCCGGCCTGACCTTGTGAATGTAGTAGCGCGTATCGCCAAAACAGCTTGTGGGGAGCCCCACCTTTTCGACGTAATGTAGCGCTACGCGTTTTCCCACGTGCCGATTGATGTCGGTCGCGACGGTTTCGTCCCTGACAGTGAAGAAGAACTTTTCAGGTAGCGCGCCGGGTAGCACGACCATATTGAGCTCGCCTTCCCATGTTTTGCATACCCAGCCCTTGCGCGAGAACTTCTGCACAACGCCCACACGTTCGCCATCCGAGTAGCTCCATTTCCACACGACCACGGCGTAAAGTGCAGTCAAAATGACGACGATAAGGAGCAGCGGAAGTAGGAAGCCGCCGGTGAGGCGCAAATTGCGAGGTGGTGTTTTCATCATGTGGGACTAGAAAAGAAACCGCTTTTGAGACATAATATAGGCCGTTGAAAATACAACGCTTTTTGCAATGCGGCGGCTCGCATTTCATGTAAATCTTTTTACACGAAATGGCGTTTAAGTGGTGCGG
>JAGNQL010000026.1:403-23795 GCA_017989135.1 Burkholderiales bacterium | reverse complement strand
GCTCGAATTGCGAAGGTTTTCAGGCACGCCGCATGAGCGCGCGCTACAAAAACGCCGCGGGGAAGAACGAGCCGGTTCACACGCTGAACGGGTCGGGCTTGGCCGTGGGGCGTACGCTTGTCGCGATCCTCGAAAACTATCAAAACGCCGATGGGTCGATCACCGTGCCCGAAGCGCTGCGACCATACATGGGTGGTCTTGAGGTGATTCGGTAGTTCGCGTCGGGTATCACATGGAACGCGTTGACACGATCATCGTCGGCGCAGGCGTCGTCGGCCTCGCGGTCGCGCGTGCGCTCGCGCTATCGGGTCGTGAAGTGATGGTGCTTGAAGCGGCAGATGCCATCGGCACCGGTACCAGTTCGCGCAACAGCGAAGTGATTCATGCCGGCATTTACTACGCTGCGGGTTCGCTCAAAGCGCGGCTTTGCGTCGCCGGTAAAGCGTTGCTCTACCGGTACTGCGATGAACGCGGCGTTGCGCATAAGCGTTGCGGGAAGTTGCTGGTTGCTACGAGCGACGACCAATTGCCGCAATTGCAGTCGATCATCGACAAGGCCGCAGCGAACGGCGTGAACGATCTCGTTTTGCTCACGATGCATGAGGCGCAAGCGATGGAGCCTGACCTCGCGTGTGTCGCCGCGATTCACTCGCCGAGCACCGGCATCGTTGATAGCCACGGCTTGATGCTGAGTTTGCAAGGTGACATGGAAAACGCCGGTGGCATCGTGGCGTTCAACACGGCGGTTGCCAGCGCAACGGCGCGCGATGACGGTATCGCGCTCGTGATGAGCGACGGCACCGAGCTGCTCGCTGATCAAGTCATCAACTGCGCGGGGCTGCACGCGCCTACGCTCGCAAGCCGCTTCGCCGGTCTCGCTGCATCATATGTGCCGACGGCATATTTTGCGAAGGGCAATTACTTCACCCTGTCCGGTCGGCCGCCGTTCACGCGATTGATCTATCCGGTCCCGCAAGCAGCGGGGTTGGGCGTACACCTCACGCTTGATCTGGGCGGTCAAGCGAAGTTTGGCCCTGACGTGCAATGGGTTGATTCTGCCGACGACTTGCTGGTCGATCCGAAACGGGGCGACGCGTTTTACGCAGAGGTTCGCAAGTATTGGCCCGCACTCGCGGACGGTGCGCTGCAGCCCGGGTACGCCGGTATTCGTCCGAAGATTAATAGCGCGGCCGAGCCTGCGCGTGACTTCGTGATCGAAGGCCCGGCGACGCATGGCGTAAGAGGGCTCGTGAATTTGTTTGGCATCGAGTCGCCGGGTTTGACGAGTTCGCTGGCGATTGGTGATTACGTGTCGGCGATGTTGACCTGAGTGTCTGGTCGCAGCAACGCCTTCAGCCCTGAACCCGTCGATGGGCGCTCCTACAAATTTTCGGTTCGTGTAAAGTCGGTCGCATGACAAAGAAAAAGACAGCCCCTGCGGCAGACGCCTCCGTTGCCCCCGAGATCCGTCCTGGGCAATCTATTGAGTTGCTCAAGGCTCTGCACATCTTGACCGTTGACGGCAAGATGAATCAGGACTCGCGCCGCAAGTTGAAGCAGGTTTATCACCTCGTGCAGTTCATCGAGCCGCTGCTTGCACAGGTGTTGGCTGAGCGCGGCGGCGTGACGTTGGTCGATCACGGCGCGGGCAAGTCTTATCTCGGTTTCATCCTCTACGACCTGTTTTTCAAAGCGATCGCCGCGCAGTACGCGAGCAATAAAGTGTGGGGCATCGAGACGCGCGCGCCGTTAGTAGACGGCGCCGTGAAGCTCGCTGAGACATTAGGTTTTTCGCAGATGGCGTTTCTCAATGCGTCAGTGGCCGATGCCACGACTTCAGACAAATTGCCCGCGCAAGTGGATGTCGTCACAGCGCTTCACGCGTGCGACACGGCAACCGACGATGCGCTTCGCTTCGGTCTAGAAAAGCGCGCGAAATTCATCGTGCTCGTGCCTTGTTGTCAGGCCGAAGTCGCGGCGCATTTGCGCAACGAAAAGGGCGAAACCACCGCGAGCAAAAGCGTGGCCGAATTGTGGCGCCATCCGATTCACACGCGCGAATTCGGCAGCCAAATCACCAACGTGCTGCGCTGCCTCGCGCTCGAAGCCCACGGCTACAAAGTGACAGTCACTGAGCTTGTGGGCTGGGAGCATTCGATGAAAAACGAACTCATCATCGCGCAGTTCAAAAACTTACCGCGTAAAGCGGCCAGCGAGCGGTTGGATGAAGTGTTGACGACATTTGGGTTGCAAGGCATGCGCCATCGCTTTGTGGCGAACGCTCTCCCGACCACAGCATGACGGCGTGAAGTCGGCACAACATTGAGGTAACACGTCGTTACAAACGCGCTCGGTTTTACGCAGTTCAGCGCTAAAGTACGCTGCATGAAAACGAAAGCTGATTGATGAGCGCACAGGACAACAATCTGATCAAAAGCGAGCTTGATCGCCTGCTCGCGAGCGATTTTTTGCGTCGTTCGCCAAGCCACTTGCGCCTGCTGCGCTATCTCGTGGAGCGCCGCCTAGCGAATGACGACGGCGCGCTGCGCGAGATGTCGATTGGCATTGAGGTCTTTCAGCGTAACCCCTCGACCTACGACCCAAAGAGCGACCCGATTGTTCGCGTGAACGTGAGTCGGTTGCGCGAGCGATTGGTGAAGCACTACGCGATGTTCGAGACGCCGCCGCAGGTGCGCATTGATTTGCCGAAGGGCCGCTACGTCCCCGAGTTCGTCGCGCTCGGCGCGCGCCAGCTGGTTGCGCCGCGCTTACTAGTGCTGCCATTCGTCAGCGAGAGTCGAGACGACGCGTTCGCGACCCTGCTGTTCGAATCCACGATTGGCGAGCTGCAATCGCTCTTGCAATTGGCTGTGCTCGGTTCGCGCTCGGCGCGTGCCGTGGCCGACGACGAGCCGCTTGACTCCGCGCGTCGCGTGAATGCGCAAGCCGTGTTGTCGTCGCGTATCGTGCGCATGGACGACGAACAGCATGTGCACACGATGCTGCTCTCTGCGCCGTACGGCCACATGATGGGAAGTCAGCGTTACTCGCGCCTGCCGAACGAAAGTGACGCCGAGTTCGTCGACCGCGCGAGCCGCAAGATGCGTGACGACTGCGTTCACGCGCTCGCCGACTTGCTGCCGGGTGAATACAGCGCCCCGTTGCAGCGTAAAGGCTTCGCGGGTGTGTCGCGCGAGGCGTCTGATGCGTTTGTGCAGTCGCGACGCGCTGGCGCGCTCGGCACCGCGGACGGCCATTTGCAAGCACGCGCTTTGCTCGAAACCGCAATCGCCGCCGCGCCGGATTTCGCGATGGCGCACGCTGCACTTGCCGCGACGATGGGCAATTTGTCGATGTACGAACAGGTCACACCCGACGTCGCGTATCAAGTTGGCAGCGCCGCGTCGAAACGCGCGCTGGAGATTGATCCGCTGGAGCCAAGCGCGTACATCAACCTCGCCGCCGACAAGATTTACTACGAATACGATTTTCCGGCCGCACGCGCGCTCCTCCTCGAAGCGCGCAAGCTCGCGCCGCGCTTGCCGACAGTGCACATGCTCTTTGGCACAGCCGCAGCGTACTGCGGCGAACTCGAAGAAGCGCTCGGGCATCTCGACGCAGCGCAAGAGGTGGACCCGTTGTTCCCCGCGATCCGCGCGAACCGTGGCGTGGCGTATTACTTCGCCGGAAAATTTGACGACGCCAATCGCGTGTTTCTCGACTTGCTTACGGAGTACCCGCAGCGCACGGCGACACGCATTTCGCTCGCCAGTTCGCTCACAATGTGCGGGGCGTATGAGGCCGCGCGCAACGAACTCAACGCGGTGATTGAGCACGATCCCGAAGAAGCCAGCGCACGTCTCGCGCTCGCGATCCTAACCGCACGTGACGGCGACAAACGCCAGGCGAAAAAAATCGCCAACGCCGTGCGCAGCAGCAGCGACATCGAACGCACGAATCCTTCTGCGCTCGCGGGCGTGTACGCGCAGCTCGGCGAAACGCAAGAGTCCATGAAATGGCTCACACTCGCAGCAGAATCGCACGAAGGCGGTTTCGCCGAAGTGCAGGTCGATCCACTGCTCGCGCCGCTCGTGAGCGTTGAATCATTCCATGCGTTGCTGGCTCGATATGGACTGACTGCGCGGCAGAATCGAGCGTAGGGCGGGCATTGCCCTCCGCAATGCACCGAAGTTAAGTGGCACGTAAGTGATTTTTGACACAGATTTCACAGATGAGTCAGTTGATTTACACAGATACTTACGAAGCAGCCGCTATCGCAACGCGCTCGCAAAATCTGTGTTTATCTGTGTAAATCTGTGGCGAAAAATTGTTCGTCTCGCTTAAGTTCGGTAAGTTGGTGCTCGCCCTCGGCAGTGAAATGACTTTATGCTTAAAACGACTGTAGAACGGGGTTAGCAATCATAAAAGTGCGTATGTCGACTAAGTAATAAAATCCCCGGAAATGACCGCCAGTTGGTCGCTAATGCCTAAAAGCTATATATAAGAAATTGCAATCGTAGCGTCAGCGCCCGCAGTTAACATCACGTCCTTGCGGACTAACTTTCCGCCCATTGATCTAGGACACGCACATATGCTGCGCATCAACGAACTCAAGCTTCCGCTCAATCACGTGGAAGCCGCACTGCCCGCCGCCATCATCGCGCGGCTTGGCATCAAACCCCCCGAACTCATCCGCTTCACGGTATTTCGCCGCGGCTACGACTCGCGCAAGAAGGCGGACATTCAACTCGTCTATACGCTCGACGTTGAACTGCGAGAAGGCTCCGAGCTTCCCGTGTTCAAGCGCTTCAAGCGCGATCCGCACATTCTCGCCACGCCCGACACCAGCTACAAATTCGTCGCGAATGCCGCGGCGATTGACGCGCACAAACACACACGCCCCGTCGTCATCGGCTTTGGCCCGTGTGGCATGTTGGCCGCGCTGGTGCTCGCGCAAATGGGACTCAAACCAATCATCCTCGAACGTGGCAAAGCCGTGCGCGAACGCACAAAAGACACGTGGGATTTGTGGCGTAAGCGCGAGCTACATCCAGAATCAAATGTCCAATTCGGCGAGGGCGGCGCGGGCACGTTCTCCGACGGCAAACTGTGGACGCAGGTGAAAGACCCGAAGCACTACGGGCGCAAAGTGCTGGAAGAATTTGTGAAAGCGGGCGCACCTGACGAAATCATGTACGTCAGCAAGCCGCACGTCGGCACCTTTCGCCTCGTGAAAATGGTGGAGCACATGCGCGCCACGATTGAATCACTCGGCGGCGAATTTCGCTTCGTGAGCCGCGTGATCGATGTCGTGATTGACGAGCCCGTCGCCGCTGATGGTCGCCGTCAAATGCGCGGCGTCGTGCTCGATAGTGGTGAGCGCATTGCCTCCGATCACGTCGTCCTCGCCATCGGCCACAGCGCACGCGACACGTTCCGCATGCTCTTCGATCGTGGCGTCTACGTCGAAGCCAAACCGTTCTCGATCGGCTTTCGCATCGAACATCCGCAGGGCCTCATCGACCGCGCCCGCTTCGGTCCGAGCGCCGGGCACCCGATTCTCGGCGCGGCGGATTACAAGCTCGTGCATCACGCTAGCAATGGTCGCTCGGTCTACAGTTTTTGCATGTGCCCCGGCGGCACTGTGGTGGCCGCGACATCAGAAGACGGCCGCGTGGTCACCAACGGCATGAGCCAATACTCGCGCAACGAACGCAACGCCAACGCGGGCATTGTCGTCGGCGTCACGCCGGAAGACTATCCGGGCCACCCGCTCGCCGGCATCGCGTTTCAGCAGCAATGGGAAAGCCGCGCGTACGAGCTCGGCGGTCGTACGTACGACGCGCCGGTGCAACTCGTCGGCGACTTCGTTGCGGGCCGCGCGAGCACCGCGCTCGGCAGCGTTGAGCCCAGCTACAAGCCGGGCGTGAAGGTCACGGACCTCGCCACCGCGCTGCCCGATTACGCCGTCGTCGCGATGCGCGAAGCCTTGCCCGAGTTCGACAAAATCATCCCCGGATTTTTCATGGAAGACGCGGTGCTCACGGCGGTGGAGACGCGTACAAGCTCGCCGATTCGCATCAAGCGCCGCGACGACGACCTGCAAAGCCTCAACGTGCGCGGCCTGTTCCCCGCAGGCGAAGGTGCAGGCTACGCCGGCGGCATCATGTCTGCAGGCATCGACGGCATTCGCGTTGCCGAAGCGTTGGCACTCAGCATCGTCAACGGCGCGTAGTCGCTCGTCCTTGTGGGAGCGGCCTTGCCCGCGATTAGCGGCGGCACCCACGAACGCTGCATTTGGCGACGCAACGTCGCATCGTTGAAGGATATCGCGGGCGATCCCGCTCCCGCAATTCGATGCGTAGGGTGGGCACGAGGTACCCACCCTACATGCTGCGCTTAGCTCAGATACGTCACCCGATAAAACCCGTCCGCCGGCGCTGACATCACGGCTTGCTTTTGCAGGCTTGCCGAACCCGTCGCCGATTGAATCATCGCGATCTGGCTTAGCGATTCTGGGAAGATTTCGACGCGCGCGCTGCGGCCCGTTGCGGGGTTGTGCATCAGAGCCACACCCAGCACGCTCGCGTACGGCGCAGCCGCTTCCTTGCACGCGCTTGGCGTGCCCGAGTGCAGGCGCATCGCATGTTCAATGCCTTCGCGCAGCGGGTCAATCGACGGACCGGCCGCGTCGAGATACGACACCGTCAACGGCGCTTCGCCGTCGCCAATCGCAGCAGCCACATCAAGCCCAATGCGCGTACCCAACGCATGCAACAGATCGGCATCTACCGCGCCGGCGGTTGAAGCAGTGCCCGCAAACGCATGCGCGCCGCCGACAACACCGAGCGCGCCCACGAGCGCGCAAGTCTTCGCGGAGCCAGCCATAAATTGGCGACGTGATTCTTGAAACATCGTAACTCTCCAAAAAAGAAAAGCGCGTTGAAGTGAATTCCTCAAGCGGCGGGGAGCTAACGCAGGGTGGATGGATCGGGTTGACGTGCTTCAGTCCGTTCGTGATGAGCCCGTCGAACCATGAACGCGGCGGGACACATCTCGATAGTGGTCGCCTAAGCGATTTGTAGGCGCGGACTCGGCCGCGCATCCCCTCTGCACGAAGCGACGCCAAGTCGTCGCCTACGCATTGAGCGAACGGGAATAGGGCTTATCTCCGTCCGATCTACCGCTCAAGCGCCGGCCACCAACCAGTGCTCCAACCGCATAACCTCACGGAGGCCACATCGCTCCGCCAACACAATAGAAGGCGCATTCGTAGCATCCACCACATAACGCACGGCAAGATCACGCGCAGCCAAATCCGCCAGCGCTGCCCGCACCAAAGCGCTCGCATGTCCGGCGCGTCGTGCAGCCGGCGAAACATACAACGACCCAATTTCGTATAGCGAAGGCGAGTTAGGAAAGCTAAGCGCCACCGCAACGGCGCGATCGCCATCGAAGCTCACAATGCAACGTCCATTCCCGTCCGCAAACATCGTCTGCAATTCGCTCGTGCTGTACACATTGTGCGCATCGAGCAACGGCTGCGCTTCGTCCGTGATCGTTGTCGTCGTGCGAATCTGATGTGACGCATGCGTGCTGACCGCCGCAGGCAATTGCACCGGAGCGTCGCCCGCGACCGTAAACGTACAGAGCGCCCGCTCGTAACTAAAGCGTGCCGCCGGAGCGGCCACACGCAAGGCGTCCAACAACCTCGTCTCAATCGTCTTTACGACAAACGTACGCCCACGCGCCTCATGCAAAATCGCCCGAGCGCAAACGTTCAACATCGCCGGAGTTGGGGCTTCTACCAGCGCCGGATAAAACACCACCTCCGCCGTCGGATACTTCGCACTGTCGTACTGACTCGCGTCCCGCCTCGACCAAAGCAAATACGCCGACTCATCCACAACGCGCAAAGGTACCGAGCGCAACTGCGAACCAAACAACCCCAACACCTTCAACGGTGTGATGTGACGAAGCTCGTTTTGGACGAGGAAAGTTTCGAGTGTCGTGCGCGATTGCATCGTTGAATGTTAGCGGTGCGGCTCGGGCCGTGCGCCCCGTCTGTCGAACGGTGATCCGGCGGTCACAATTGCTGGCGGGCGCGAAATGCACGAAATGAAACGCGTGCTATTGATCAGATTTTGCGCGGACGAAAGTACCAAAAAATAACAATCTTTGTTAACCTCGCTCGACCAATTTTCTGGAATGCAACATGCCAACTGAAGCGCTTAACGTCTCTCTGCCCGAGCAATTTCGGGGCTTTGTCGATGCGCAGATGAGTCGCGGCTACTACGGCAGCGCAAGCGAATTCATCCATGAGCTGTTTCGCAATGAGCAGCGCAGGCTCGCAGAGGACAACCCCACTGCATTCAGTCAAGCGGGCCTTGAATCGGGTGACGCACAAGCTTGGATGCCGGAGCGAGTTGAATTGCTCAAACAAACCGTACGTGCGTCCCAACCCACGACACGTGCCTCGGTCACGAGCGAAATTAGAGAGAGCACACGCGGTAGGCTGGGTTCATGAACCCAGCCTACCCGCAGACTTTCCGCATAAGGTGAATCCACTCAAGAAAAATGCAAACTACTTCTAGTATCGACGTCAGTTTCCCCGAGATTTGCGCGGCGTTTCAGGCGTTCCACGTCGCATGCCTAGGACAGATCGGATGCCTTAACAAGGTAATGCCCGTGGTCACGTTCTCGCGCGACCGATGGATTCACGACGTTCAGTCGAATACTTTTCGCCGCGAGGCACTGCCAATTACGATACGTGGTCGTACGTTTGGAGCAGATATCACTGCACCGCTGTCATACTCTCCCCAGCTTCAACGGCTTCGGCAGGTTATCGCGGAGAACAGCGCCTTCTCGCGACATGCAGATTCATTGATTGGGACTTGGGCCGGACAATCGTCTTTTCCAGCCAACGATCTCTACTGCTTCACTATTCGCAGAGCGCTTGATCGCGGTGAATTCTTGTTCGATGAGCGCCGCTTCACGCAGGACTATAAGTTGCTAGAGCGACAAATTCTTGCTGAAACGTTACTCTGGCGCCAGACTACGGCAGTCAAGGGCGCGACCCTACCATTGACCCAACCAGTGCAGCTGACTCCGACTCTCTGCTTGAGGCGACTCGGCATCGACGAAGTACAAGATTACTTGGGCAAGGGTTTGCGGCTCGGGCACGGTAGTATGGGTGATGAGGCAGGGCTAATATTCCAAGCCTCTGACATCGTGCTGGAGCGTCAGCTGCCGTTCCCGAAACTATCAGGTGATGCGCTCGATCCTGCTGGGGCGCAGAAACTTGAAGCAATGCTGAGCCTAGAGGAAGAGGAGCTTTTTATCGCGCTGATGCGCGTTGTTGCGGATGGCTTGGTTATGCTGGGCGATCAGTTGCGCAATGAGGCGGAGCCAGTCTTCTTTATCGGATGCCGTGTCGTTCGCCGTAGCAATCCGGCCATACCTGGCGGCATATCGTACCAATTGGAACGACCCGTGCTCGACGAACTTTTGTGTTTGTGGGCGAAACTTTACCCGCAGACGCGCTCGAGAAAATTCCTCGTCAGAGCCATCAGGCGTTTTTCTTCTTCGCTGTACCGCGAGTCGTTTGAAGATCGAGTCATTGACCTCGCTATCGCAGGCGAAAGCTTGTTTTTGTCCGGCGACGGCGAAAACACCGAATTGACATTCAGGTTGAGTCACAGGGCTGGTGCGTACTTGGGAGAAAGCGCACAAACGAAATTGGATATTTATCGTATCTTTAAGACGTTCTATAGTCTGCGGAGCAAAATCGTGCACGGCGCTTCGGATCCGCTGCGGAGCGATTCTGATTTGCGAAGGCACCAAGCGACCGTCGCGTCCGTAACAACACACATGCGTGAGGCACTAAAACGGGCCATTTGTGGTGAACCACGACCAGGGACGGATACTGGGCTCGTAGCGGCGTGGGACGAACTGCTGTTCGATTCGATCCGACGCACGTAAGAGAGCGTCGGCTGCCAGCGCGCGTAAGCGTGATCGAACGCCAACTGACGCTTCCGTGGCCGCGATTTGGTGGCAACAGCTAGCGTTGCCTTCCATCACTCCTTCCGCAACTGCGGAAACAAAATCACGTCACGAATCGTCGGTGAGTTGGTGAAGAGCATGACTAGGCGATCAATGCCGATGCCTTCGCCTGCTGTGGGTGGCAGGCCGTATTCTAGGGCTTTGATGTAGTCGGCGTCGTAAAACATGGCTTCTTCATCGCCTGCGTCTTTGGCGGCGACTTGGGCTTGGAAGCGTGCGGCTTGATCTTCCGGGTCGTTCAATTCGCTAAAGCCGTTGCAGATTTCGCGGCCCGTGATGAAGAGCTCGAAGCGGTCCGTGACGGCCGGGTTGGCGTCGTTGGCGCGCGCGAGCGGCGAGACGTCCGTCGGGTGCGCCATGATGTAGGTCGGCTGAATGAGTTTTTCTTCGGTGTTGGCTTCGAAGAGCTTGAGTTGCAACACGCCGAGGCCGTCGGTGGGCAACACTTCTTCGCCCGCGCGCTTTACGGCGTTGCGCAGAAACTCGATGTCGTTCAACTGAGCTTCGGTGAAGTGTGGGTTGTACTTCTGAATCGCTTGCGCCATAGTGAGGCGATCAAACGGCTTGCCGAGGTCGATTTCGAGTTCGCCGAACTTAATCGTCGTGGTGCCGAGAACCGCCTGCGCGCATTCGCGGAACAGCGTTTCCGTGAGGTCCATCAGGTAGTTGTAGTCCTGATATGCCTCGTAAAACTCGAGCATGGTGAACTCGGGGTTGTGCCGCGTGCTGGTGCCTTCGTTGCGATAGTTGCGGTTGATCTCGAAGACTTTTTCAAAGCCACCAACGGTGAGGCGCTTGAGATAAAGCTCCGGCGCAATGCGCATGTACATCTGCTGGTCGAGCGCGTTGTAGTGCGTGACGAACGGGCGCGCCGCCGCACCGCCGGGGATCGGGTGCATCATCGGCGTTTCGACTTCGAGGTAGCCGCGCTGCACGTAAAAGTTTCGGATGAACGCGATCATCTTCGAGCGAATTTCGAAGGTGCGGCGCGTCTCGGGGCTGACGATCAGGTCAACGTAGCGCTGGCGATATTTCTGCTCTTGATCGGTGAGGCCGTGAAATTTTTCAGGCAGCGGGCGCAGCGATTTGGTGAGCATACGCAGCTTTTGCACTTTGATCGAAAGCTCGCCTTTTTGCGTTTTGAACACGGTGCCGGTCGCGCCCAAGATGTCGCCCATGTCCCAATGCTTGAACGCGTCATGCGTTTCTGTTCCGACGCCCGCGTCGTTGATGTAGAGCTGGATGCGGCCCGACATGTCTTGCACCGTGGCGAACGATGCGCCGCCCATGACCCGTTTCAACATCATGCGGCCGGCGACGGTTACCGTGACGTTCGCCGCTTCAAGTTCTTCTTTCGATTTCTCGCCGTAGGCCGTAGCCAGATCGCCCGCAAGGTGTTCGCGGCGGAAGTCATTCGGGAAGGCGTGCGTGCCGGCTTTTTCAGCGCTGACGCGAAGCGCCGTGAGCTTCGCGCGGCGCTCGGCGATGATGTGGTTTTCGTCGTGGGCTGGCGCCGCGGAGGTCGTGTCTGGAGTGGTCATCGTCGTTGCTTTTATTGCTCGAAAGGGGCGCGACGGAGCGGGCGAAGAGGCCGCCACAGCGCGAAACCCTCAATTTTCCGCGAAAACGGGCTTTTGCGCTCTACATTAGTCATGGATATGCCGCGACTGCTTCGCAAAAGAGGCAAGGCGCGGCTCCGCGCGGCCGACATGACCTTGCGGCAGCAGCGCTGAGTAACCCGTTGTCGCATCGCTGTAGGCGCGGACTTAGCCGCGCTTGGCACCAGTGAGCGACGCCAAGTCGTCGCCTACCAAAGGCGCGATCGGGGTGGCGATGCGCGACGAGTTTCGGACAGTGTTACGTTGATTTTCTCAGCGAGCGGGGAGCCAAATGTCACGCGGTTGCGTCTACGCCGCCAGCACCCGCGGCAATGGTTTCCCATCAAGCCACAATGTCAGCGCTTCCACCACGTCGCCGTAGAACTTCCGGAACACCGGCTCGCACACGAAGCCAAGGTGCGGTGTGTGGATGACGTTGGGTAGGCCGACGAGCGCGTGCGTCGTGGGTACGGGTTCCTCACTGAACACGTCGAGCGCGGCCATTGCCGGGCGGCCTGCTTTGAGCGCGGTGGCGAGCGCCGCTTCGTCAACGAGGCCCGCGCGTGACGTGTTCACGAAAATTGCGTCGCGACGCATCGCAGCGAACTGCGCGGCGCCGAACAGGTTGCGCGTTGTAGGGCCGAGCACGAGGTGCGCGGTGATGATGTGTGACGTTGCGACGAGCTCGTCGAACGAGACCGAGGTTGCGCCCTTAGCGACCGCACGCTCTTGCGTCATGTTCGGCGACCAAGTTACGACTTCCATGCCGAACGCTTTGGCGACATTCGCTACGCGTGCGCCGATTTCACCAAGTCCCGCAATGCCGATGCGCTGGCCGTGCAATACGGGAGAGAGCGTGTCGTGCGGGCGCCACGTTCCACGCAGCAGCGCGTTGTGCTGGCTCACGAGACGCTTTTGTGCGGCGAGGATCAGCGCCCACGTCATCTCGGTCGTCGCGTCCTTGTTCGGCCCCCAGCCGGTGTGCAGCACCGGAATGCCGCGCGCAGCCAGCGCCTTGGTGTCCAGCGCGCCGTTGCGCGTTCCAGTGAAGTGCACGAGCTTGAGGTTGGGGAGCTTTTCGATGAAGTCAGCGAGAAACGGCGTACGGTCGCGCATCAACACAACGGCGCTTGCAGGCAACAAGGCGTCGAGCAACGCTTGACCGCGCAGCGCCTCGCGATACACGCGCACTTCGGCTTTGGCGTCCACCGAAGACCAGCCGGCGTAGTCTCGTGCGACGCGCTCGAAGTCGTCGAGCACGACGATGATGGGCTTACTCATAGTCGCGTCGTCCTAGTCTGCTTTGATGCCGTAGTCCTTAACGACTTTGCCCCAGATGTCCACTTGCATTTCGATAAACACGCGCGCGGTTTCTGGTGTGCCGCCAATTACGTTGATGCCTTGCGCTTGCAGTTTCTTCGCAACCTCAGGGTTTTGCATCACGGCGTTCATCGCGGCGTTCATTTTTGCAATGATCTCCGGCGGTGTCTTCGCGGGGGCGAGCACGGCCCACCATGCGGGGGCCTCGAACTGACCGTAGCCGAGTTCTGCGAGCGTAGGCACGTTTGGCAACTCGGGACTACGCTTGGCCGTGGTCACTGCGAGCGCACGCACTCGGCCGCTATCAATATGTGGCTTGACGACGAACACTGAGCCCACCACCATCGGAACGTGACCACCGATGGCGTCTTGCATCATCGGGCCGCCGCCTTTGTACGGTACGTGTTGCCACGCGAGGTTGTTGCTCCTACCCAAGAGCGTCATCGCGAGATGCGCGAGACTGCCGTTACCGATGGAGCCGTAACTGACCGATTTGCTTGCCTTGAGCGCGGTAACAACATCGCCGAACGATTTGTATTCGGAGGTTGCAGGCGTTGCGATTGTCATGGCAGCGGTGCCGATCAACGAGATCGCAGCCAAATCTTTCTTGACGTCGTATGGCAAACCTGGAATGAGCGCCGGATTCACCGCGTGCGAATCAAAAACGACTGCAAAGGTGTAACCATCGGCGGGCGACTGCGCAACAAATCCTGCACCAATCGAGCCCGAGGCGCCGCCCTTGTTTTCGACGATGACGGTTTGGTTGAGTTGCGCTTGCAGCGGCTGCGACAAGATGCGCGCGACTTGATCCACAGAGCCGCCGGGAGGGAACACGGCAACGAGTTTGATCGGCTGTTTCGTCGGCCAGGCCTGCGCAAAGCAAGACGCGGCGGCGAGACCGACGAGGGACGCGAGAATTCGGCGCTTCATAGCTATCAATCCTGTGACACAAAAAGGTGGCGAATTATGGGTGACATACGCTGTCGCCGCGCCCGGACGGTTCAGCCGTGGAGCGTCGTGCGTGGTTACGCGTTGAGGCGCGCGCGAAGTAGGCGAATGCCGCTGTCTGGTGTCGTCAACACAGGTAGCCCCGTTGCGGCTGCCACGGCGCTCGCAGCGCGGGCCATGCTGAACTGCGCCAAGGCAATGACTTGTGCGCCTTGCGCTGCAAGTTGCTTACTCGCGGCCACTATGAGCGCGTCGTGATGCGCCATATCTCCACGATTGAGCGCTTCCATCGCATCGGCGACGAGCGCGGTGCGCACGTCGGTGCCGACGGGGAATTCTGGCGGCATTGACACCAACGTTGGCGCGAAGGAGGCGATCAGACCGATGGAGCCACCGTGTGCAACCGCTTCGGCAATCATGGCTTCGTTAGGCTTGAGCACTGGAATGTTTTGATGTTTAATCGCGACGCGCTCAATGCTGGGGCCGAAGGCGGAGCAGGTGAAGAGGATTCCGTCCGCGCCAGTGTTCACCGCGTAACCGGCGATAGTTTCGAAGCGTGCGTGCATGGCGTCGTCGAGAACGCCGCCACTTCGCGCAAGGTCTGCGGAGAGGCTGTCGTCAAGGATGTTGACGCGCACTGCTTCTGGCCAATCGCGAGCGAACGCGCTGTTGATCGGCTCGATAGAGTGCTGTAGCGCATGGATAAGCGCGATTCTTTTCATGGTATCCAGACTCGCGAAAATTAGACGATGACAGGACGGTCAGTTTGCTCGTTGTGCCCCATCTCGGCGGAAAAGTGCTCGCGTAGCAAATCGCCAATTGCCGTTATGCCGCCACTCAATCCGCGCTCAAATTCGTGTTTTGCGAATTGCGATTCCATCTCATGACAAATGGCGTCCCACTGCGTCTGCGCAACGCAGCGACTGATCCCACGATCGGCAACGATTTCAACGCGCCGCTCGGCGAATAGTAGGTAGATCAATACGCCGTTATTGTGTTCTGTGTCCCAGACTCGCAACTGAGAAAACCAGTCGAGTGCGCGGGTTCGGGCTTTTGCGTGTCTAACATGCAGCAACGGCCACGTCGCTTCTATGACGAGCCGAATTTGTCCGCTGGTGCCACGCTCCGCCATGCCGATCAATTTCTCGAGGCGATCCATGCTCGCCTCCGGCAGCGCACTGCGTACGGTTCGCTTGGATGTAAGGGCATGGGCGAGAGTTCGATTTTTCATTCGCTATCTCCCCAGCCGCCTGAAGCGCCACCACCGCCGAAGCTGCCGCCGCCGCCGGAGAATCCACCGCTGTCGCCACTGCCACCAGACGACCATCCGCCGCCTCCTGATGTCCAGCCACCGCCTCCCCAACCGCTCGAATTCGTGTGCACGCGACGTCCGCCCAGAGGCGCGCTACGCAACGACCCAAACAGGCCTTTGAGAATACTGGCTCCAACGAAACCAGCGAATGCGGCGATGCCCGCTGCGGGTAATGAATTCGTAAAGAAGAACGCTCCGCCGCCAGCAATCAAACCGACGAGCAGCGCCGGCAGGATGAACGAGAGCACGGCCACCACACCAAGGAGCACCGGCGCGAGACCGAGTAGCGATTCTGCTGTTGCATCCGCCGCGCTCGGGTTGTGGCTTTGCGTCCACTGTCCTTTGTCGTCAACGGTTGTGCTTGCCGCTTTGTTTTCTTTGGAAACTGCGAGCTGAATTTTGTCGATTCCAGCATCAAGACCTTGCGCGAATTGGCCTTGCTTGAAGAACGGCGTGATGGTTTCGCGAATGATGCGTTTGGCTTCAACGTCGGGCAGCGCGCCCTCCCAGCCGTAGCCCACTTCGATGCGCAATTTTTTCTCTTTCATCGCGACAATCAGAATCGCGCCGGTGTCCTTGCCCTTTTTGCCAATCTTCCATGCTTCACCTACGCGAATGCCATACTGGTCAATGGTCTCGGGTTCGGCAGTCTTGACGACAAGCAATGCGAGCTGCCCCCCCGTCGCTTGCTCGAAGGCTTGCAGCTTTGCATCTAAAGATTGCTTTGCCGACACGCCGAGCGTGCCGGCCGCATCGGTAACACGCGAAACGAGCGGAGGAATCGGAGCCAGGTCTTGCGCTAACGCAGTTGCCGATAGCAGCGCTGCCACCACGAGCCCCACCGCTCTGTGAGTGGCGTCCCGCAATGTCAAAGAAGTGAACCAACTCATGGGCAAACCGAACTTAGGTTGTGGGACGAGTGCGCGTGCAAGTAATCAAGGGCGGCCAATTCGCGCCTCACGCTCGGCAGGATGCGCCCAATGCAGGGCGCCTTCGGTGCGATGATCAGGACGGGAAGTGCCCGCCCTAATCGTGCCTACTGCGGTTTAGGTGCTGCGGCCGGTTTGTTGAAATCAACCTTCGGAGCAGATTTGATTTCGGCTTCGTTTTCTACCGTGAACTGTGGTTTTTCTTTGAAGCCAAAGACCATCGCGATCAAGTTCGTCGGGAAAGAAACCACCGTGTTGTTGTAGCCCTGAATCGATTTGATATAGCGATTGCGTGCGACGGTAATGCGATTTTCCGTACCTTCGAGCTGCGCCGTCAGGTCACGGAATAGCGCGTCACTTTTTAGGTTTGGATAATTTTCGGAAACAGCGAGCAAGCGGCTCAATGCGCCCTGTAACTGGTTTTGCGCTGCGATGAATTTCTTGAATGCTTCGGGGTCGTTCACAAGCTCAGGCGTGGCTTGAATGCCCGTGGCTTTGGCGCGCGCTTCAACGACCTTGGTCAAGGTGTCCTGTTCTTGAGCTGCGTAGCCTTTAACCGTGCTGACGAGATTGGGAATCAAATCAGAACGGCGCTGATACTGGTTGAGCACCTCCGCCCATGCCGCTTTGATCGTTTGATCGCCTTGCGCCATGTCGTTGTAGCCGCAGCCAGAGAGCCCGAGCGCAGCGGTGAAAGCGGCAATTGCCAGAAAAATTCGTTTCATAGTGTGTTTCCTCCGCTGGCGCCCTCAGCGTTAGTGGGTGAGCGCATAAATTACGATGGCTGCAATATGCCCCCGCTGCAATGAGAATTCAATAGACGATTGACCTGAAACTGTATTGCGGTGGCACTACGTTGCCGTCACGGCACCATTGAGCGAGCTTTTATCAGGTCTTCCCATGCTTTCGCCTTTTCTAGCGGGCTTCGCAACAGGTATGACGGGTGGTAGGTAACGACGACAGGTACGCCCTCGTAAGCGCCGCCGCTGGCGCGCATCGCTCCAACCGTGTCATCACGATTCAGCAAAGTCTGAGCGGCGAATTTGCCTGCGGCGAGGAGCAACTTAGGTTCGGCGAGAGCGATTTGCCGTTTGAGATACGGTGTGCACGCGGCGATCTCTGCAGGTTCTGGGTTGCGATTGCCCGGCGGACGACACTTGATGACATTGGCGATATACACGCCATCGCCCCTTTTTTTGTTGACCGCAGCGAGCATCGCGTCCAGCAATTGTCCAGCCTTACCCACGAACGGTTCGCCTAGTTTGTCTTCGTTTTCGCCCGGCGCTTCTCCAATCACCATCCACGAAGGCGAAAGGTCTCCGACGCCCGGAACAGTGTGAGTTCGTGTTTTGCACAGCGCGCATGCAGTGCACGAGGCGATACTTTCTCGCAAATCAGTCCATGACATTTTCGCTATGGCGGCGCTACGGTCCTCAGCACTTGGCGCGATGGAAATGACTTGCGCTGCAGGGGTGCGCGACGGCGGGGAAACTGCTTCGATCTGCGGGGATGCAGTAGCGTGCACTGCGGCATTGTCGGCCACGTTCGCGGCAGTAGCGCGCGAGCGCCACACTGGTGTGAGCCCGATTTCGCGCAGGATTACGTCGCGTGTGGTCATGGTGAAAGTATTCCCTGCATGAGGATCGCGTCTTCTCGTTCTGTGCCGTGAGCCCCGCTGGGGTAATAGCGTTTGCGGCGGCCACTTAGCGTGAGTCCACGCGACGCGTAAAACGATTGCGCGCCTGCATTGCTTTCGCGTACTTCGAGATGGAGGACGCGTGCGCCGTTCACATAGAGTCGTTCACTCATTTCGTTCCATAGTAGCGCCGCCACCCCCTGCCGTCGTGATTCAGGCGACACCGCGATGAGCAGCAGTTCAGCCTCGTCGAGCAACAGTCGCGCGATCGCGAAACCGCACACGCTAGATTTATCGCGCGCGGCGAGACACAAATAGCCCGAGGTCAGTGCGTCATGAAAATTGCGCTCGGTCCACGGGTGAGAATTGCTACGTCGTTCGATGTCTAGTACGCTCGGCAAATCTTCGGTGCTGAGAAGTTCGATGGTTGCGCAGGAGAAGCTTAGATGACGCATGGCGCTATTGCACTTTGGCTGCCGCACGTTCGGCTTCAGTTTGAGCGACGTTGTTGCGCACGTAGAGCGGTTCTGCATCAGATGCGGGCGTGATCTCCCCCAACGCCAATTTCCTCGCGGCCACGCGCGCAACACCTAGCGCCCAATTGGATTCCGCGTGCTCCGTTTGCTCGCGTGAAGCCACGTGTAGCGCATGCGTGACTAGATGCGCACCTGAGCCGAGCACCATCATGTCGTTGGGAACTGCTAACAGCGCTGGCGAACAGACCGTGGTTTGCGTTAATCGATCGAGCGCGCCGGTATCGCCGCGAGCAAAGGACGCCACATAAATTTCTTGCATACGCGCGTCAATCGCGATGGTGACGCGCGAGAGCGCCGAGGCTTCGGCCAAGGCTTCGAGCGAATCCACCCTAATCAGCGGTTTTTGCCAAGCGTAGGCTAGCGCTTGTGCCGTCGCACAGGCGGTGCGCACGCCGGAGAACGAGCCGGGGCCTGCACCAAACGCAATTGCGTCAACGTCTTCTCCTCGTAGCCGCGCCTGCGTCAGTACGCGCTGCACGGCGGGCAACATCCAGCTGGAGACCTTAATGTCGTTACAGGCAACCTCGCCAAACGCCTGGTCGGACGTGTCGCCCACGCGCACGAGCGCAATGGCTCCAAGGTGCGATGACGATTCAATGGCGAGGATCAAAGGCATAGCCACCGATTTTAGGTGCCCGTTGCCCCATAAAATGGCGAACTCGTCGTGTCGCGCAATTTTTCGCGACTCGCCACACTCTTTCTGAAGCCCCCCATGCCCGACTTGCTGACGTTGACCATTGAATCCATCGACCACGAAGGTCAGGGCATCGCCCGTAACGATGGCAAAACAGTGTTTGTGGAGGGCGGTTTGACCGGCGAAACGGTTGAAGTGCGGATCACACGTAGCAAGCCGACGTACGACAAAGGCGTGGTTGAGCGTGTAGTTAAAGAGAGCTCGCAACGCGTGACGCCTGCCTGTCCACACTTTGGCGTGTGTGGCGGGTGCAGCATGCAGCACATGGACGCCCGTGCGCAGCTAGCGGCGAAGCAGCGTGTGCTGGAGGACAACCTGCAGCACATCGGCAACGTGAAAGCCGACAACATTTTTCCGCCGATTGAGGGGCCACATTGGGGCTACCGCCACCGTGCGCGCTTGTCGGTGCGTCATGTCGTGAAAAAAGGCGCTGTACTCGTGGGCTTTCACGAAAAGAAATCGAGTTTTGTTGCCGACATGCGCGAATGTCGCGTGTTGCCGCCACATGTGTCGGTTCTGTTGGTGCCGCTGCGTGAGCTGATTGCAGGTTTGGCGATTCGTGATCGCGCGCCGCAGATCGAGTATGCGGAGGGTGACGGCACGCCGAAGTTGGTCCTGCGTCATCTGGAGCCCGTGCCGGACGGCGACATGGCCGCGCTACGCGCCTTCGCGGCCGCTCACAACGTGCAGTGGTATCTGCAATCGAAAGGCCCGGAGACAGCGATTCCATTGCCCGGCGAGGAACATACGTTGGGCTATGCGCTTAGCGAGTTCGGTCTGCGCTACAGCTTCCAGCCGACCGAATTTACGCAGGTGAACCCGCACATCAACGCGATGCTGCTGCGCCGCGCCATGCGGCTCTTGGAGCTGAAGCGCTCGGATCGCGTGGGCGATTTGTTTTGCGGGTTGGGAAATTTCACGCTTCCCATCGCGCAAAAGGCGGCGTTTACCTTTGGCATCGAAGGCTCGGCCGGGCTAATCAAGCGCGCCCGCGACAACGCCGCGAGCAACGGCTTAACCGACAAAACGGACTTCGCCGTGGCGAACCTTTTTGAGATCGCTGACGACTGGTTTGACGGCCTTCCGCAGCTCAACAAATTGCTGATCGACCCGCCGCGGGATGGTGCGCTGGCGGTGGTCAATGCGCTGCCACACGCGGATACCGGGCGGCTCGAACGTATCGTTTATGTGAGTTGTAGCCCGTCAACTTTGGCGCGTGACGCGGCGATATTGACGCATTTGAAGGGCTATCGCCTGCGCGGGGCAGGGGTGGCAAACATGTTTCCGCACACCGCGCACGTGGAGTCGATTGCGTTGTTTACGACCTAAATCGGATGCGTTGCGGCGTTCTTTTGCTACGAAATGCGCGAATTTCTGGCATAAAAGAAAGCTTGTAACTCGTTGATTTATAAGGGTTTTAATAAATTCAGGCAAAAAAAAGCCGGGGTTTTGCCCCGGCCTCAAATTGCTGTTGATTCTAACTACGTCACCTCAGAAGCTATCCCGAACGAGGGACTCCCGCACGTCATAACGCCTGAATTGACGAAATGATTATAGCCATAGCGTTTTGCGCAAAAAAAGCCCCACAGCCAGCAAAACCCTAGTCATTTACGTATGTTGTAGCTGCGTCACAAAGCCGTCGCTGAATTGCGACACTGGGAGAACGATCGATACGGCTTTATCGAACTATCGACATCCAGCTGAGCGATACAGCCCGTTTAACCTACTAGTCGACTTATGAGAAAACTTCGCGGAAACTAAAGCAGGGCAGTCGATAACAGCGAGAAGTTATTAATGTTCGTCGGCACGAAAAAGTAGTTGTATGTTTTTTGCTGTATCGCAACATATGTGCTTTTCTTGTGCTGGCAATCATTGACCGCGCGCTGCGGCGAGAGGCTATCAACGTGCGTTTTGTTACTTCACGATGATCAGCATGATCTTCCCGCTCACGAGACAGCACTCGCCGCCAATTGCGACGAGTTGCGCGGCATTGCGGAAACGGAGGCCTACCTGCACTTCGCATGCACGTCATCGGCGATTGATGCACCGTTGCCGAAGCAGCCGACTGGCTCATTCACTCTCAGCGTGCATGATGCCGCAAAGCGCCGCAAAACGGGGTGCGGTCGCGCCTCTTTGGTGCGTCGCAGAAATCGGCCATTACAAACGCTACGCTTTGATGGGTGGACTTTTGGTTTCTTGGGTAGATAACGTCCAGTGCGCAAGGGCAATGCGTTGCTGGCACGACTCTCGCTAAGGATGGTTGTAGCGGTCAAAGGCGACCCTTACAGTCTCTCTAGTCTGAACAATTCGCTTGAGTGTTTTCACTCACCATGAGCACAGGGGCTCGCAACCGTTAGGTCGCGAGCCCCTTTTTATTTCTGGAGTTCGTCTATGAGCTTTATCAAGGCAAATACTGCCCGCGACTAACGTTTCCGTTGTGTCGTCCGCCATCGATTCTCGAAGCGTCACGCTTCGTCGATCAGGACGTTGACAAAAAAACAGCCGCGATTCGCGTTGTGAGTCGTACGTAACCACTGTGGTCGAAGTGATTGAAGATCGTTGGGACGGCTCATGTTTTCCAGAGCTTTGATTGCTGGTAGCCGCAAGCGTCGCCGTGGCGTAATCAGGGCAAACGATCGGCTAACACCTTTTTATGTCAAACCACTGCTGGGCGGCGCATAAAGAGGAATTTCCCCAAAAGTCGATTGAAGCTTTTGAGGCGTACTGACTTCCTCCGATGCAAACTATCGCAAAGTAAGAAATCGCGCTATAATCATCGGCTAACCAAATTCTCGGCTACAAATACTGTCATGGTTGTTATTCGTCTTTCTCGCGGTGGTTCTAAGGGTTCGCCTTTCTTCAATATCGTTGTTGCTGATTCGCGCAATCGCCGTGACGGTCGCTACATTGAGCGCTTGGGTTTCTACAATCCAGTCGGCAAAGAAGGCGCTGAAAACGTGCGTATCGCTCAGGAGCGCTTGACGCACTGGACGAGCAAGGGCGCGCAAATGTCGGATACCGTTTCGCGTCTCGCGAAGGGTCTGGCAAAAGCAGCCGCTGCTCCAGCCGCTTAAGTTTCCTACTCGCGTGGCGGCGCGCAATCTGCTGTCGTCACCGACAGCAATATGAAATCCGCCAGCCCATTGGCTTCCGCCGTGGATATTCCGCCCGCACCTGTGGCGGAATCGTCGCACGCCGCTGCGACGCCAACCTTCATCGCCCTCGCTAAGGTAGGTCGCCCGTACGGGTTGACTGGGGCTTTGCATTGGTATCCGTACTCGCAAGACGCGCAGACGCTGCTTAACGCGCGTGAGGTGACGATCGGCAACACGGTCTACACCGTTACTAAATCGCGTCGGCACGGGGAAAGCATCGTTGCGCAGATTATCGGCATCGATTCTCCAGAAGCCGCCGCGAAACTCACTAACAAAGAAATTTCGGTCGACCGCAGTCTGTTCGCGCCGCTGCCGGACGGTGAGTATTACTGGATTGATTTGATCGGACTGCGCTGTACCAACGGTGAACGTCTGTTTGGTGAGATCACCGAAATTTTCGAGTCCGGTGCACATCCAATTTTGCGCGTCAAGCGCCCGGACGGTGACCCGAAAGCCGCAACCGGAGATGAGCTTATTCCTTTCGTTGATGCGATCGTGCGCTCGGTTGATCTTGCCGCGCGTCGGGTTGATGTGGACTGGGAAGGTCTCGACTAATCATGTTGTCGATCTCCGTGATCGCGGCATTTCCTGAACTCGTTGAAAATGCGCTGAAGTACGGCGTCACTGGTCGCGCTCGCGAGCTTGGATTGTGGCGTTGGCAAGGTTTTTCGTTGCATGATTTTGCGACGGACACACGAAGGTCTATTGACGCGCGGCCCGCGGCCGGCGGCCCCGGCATGGTGCTCATGCCTGCTCCACTTGATGCGGCGCTTGCTGCCGCGCGCGCGTGGCACGGCGAAAGATCGACGGTCGTGTTTATGAGCCCCGACGGCGCCACGCTTAACCAATCTCGCTCCCGCGAATTGTCCAAGTGCAATCACCTGACCTTTGTCGCAGGACGCTACGAAGGCATTGACCAGCGTTGGATCGACGAAAACGTGGACGCCATCGTTTCGATTGGCGATTACGTGCTGTCTGGTGGCGAATTGCCGGCGGCAGTGGTCATCGACAGTTGTGTGCGTCTGATTCCTGGCGCCTTGGGTGATGACGAATCGGCGATGTTCGAATCATTTTCCGACGGACGGCTCGACTGGCCGCAATACGCCGTCGCCGCAACCGCGTCAGGCGAAAACATTCCATCTGAGCTTGCCAAAGGCGACCATGCGGAAATCGACCAATGGCGTCGCCGTGAAGCCTTACTC
>JAGNQL010000026.1:0-393 GCA_017989135.1 Burkholderiales bacterium | reverse complement strand
GCCTTACTCCGCACATGGAAGCGTCGCCCTGATTTATTGCTGAACGCAAATTTGACGATCGAGGAGCAGGCAATGATCCAGTCGGCAGCCGAATTCGACAAACCGACCCAAACGAGTTAAAATCGTGGGCTTACTGCTGAATTCCTAAAAGAATACGGCCCGATCCAACGGTAACGTCGGAAACAAGTCGGTTCATACGGAACTGATGTGTGTTTAGTGTCTGATCGCTTAGGTGTTTCAGGCATAGATTCGGAGTCGCCTATGGCCTCCGTGATCGCACACCGCTCAGACTCTGAAAACACCAAAACAAGGAACAAAAATGTCAAAATTTTTGATCGCTCAACTAGAGCAAGAAGAGATCGCCCGTCTTAACAAGACGATCCCAGCATTCGC
>JAGNQL010000151.1 GCA_017989135.1 Burkholderiales bacterium | reverse complement strand
GATACGGTGTGTTCGAGACCTGCGTCCAGCCCGTAGGGTACGCAAGGTAGGTTTCCTCGCTGCCGATGCGCCCCTCAGCGAGTAGTCGCTGCACCATTTCTGCGTCCTCGCCGATGCCTTGGCGTCGGTCGTTCAAGTTGGCGACACCGGTTGGCCCACCGATTGAGTTCGCCCCGTTGTCGGAAGAAATGAAGATCAACGTGTTGTCGAGTTGACCGGACTGTTCCAAAAACTTGATGACGCGCCCGACGTTTTGATCGACGTTGTCGACCAGCGCGGCATACACCTCCATGTACTTCGCGAACAATTCCCGCTGCTTTGTTGTCAATTCATCCCATGCTGGCACGCCGGGATTGCGCGGCGGCAGCTGCGCGTTACTCTCAATAAGACCCATCGTGCGTTGGCGCTCGTAACGGGCTTCGCGCGTGGCGTCCCAACCGGCGCGGTAGTGCCCATCGTAACGAGCAAGATCAACTGGTTTGGCCTGCAACGGCGTGTGCGGTGCCTGAAAGGCAAGATAGGAGAAGAAGGGTCGATCGGGTGCGCTAGCGTGGTGCTCCTTTAGCCAACCGATCATGCGTCCTGTGTAGTCGTCAGTTACGAAGTAGTCGTCCGGGTAGCTATCAATTTGGGCGAGTTGGTTGCCTTCCATCAGCCGTTCTGGCTGAAAGTAGCTAGTCTCCGCGGCGAGAAATCCGTAGAAGCGATCAAAGCCACGTTGCAACGGCCAAGAGCTGCGATTGCCTGCCGCGTGAGCGTTGCGGTCGTAAGTGTTGTGCCATTTGCCAACGGCCATCGTCGAGTAGCCTTGCGAGCGCAACAACTCCGCCATGGTGGGTGCGTCGAGCGACATTTCGCCGCATTTGTAACCGGGAAAGCCCGGATTGTTGTGCGTGAGCCAACCACAGCCCACGGAGTGCGGATTTTTCCCGGTCAACATCGCGGCGCGTGCTGGCGTACACATTGGAACTGTCGTGTACTGCGTGTAGCGCAGGCCACCTTGCGCCAGTCGATCAATATTTGGCGTCTCGATTTCACCGCCGAAGCAACCAAAGTCCGAGTAGCCAAGATCGTCCAGAAGAATTACAACGACGTTGGGACTTCCTGGTGCTGGCTTGACGGGCGCCACCCAGTGTGGGTACGACTGGCCAAGCGTATGGCCAATTTTTCCAGGGAACGGCGGCGTGCCTGAAGTGACATCTGTTTCAACAGTGGGACTTTGAGACATGAAAACTCGCTAATTATTCGACGCACATTATCAATCGCGTGCTTAACGAGCAAGCGTTAAGAACCACGCTAGCGTAAGGCGATTGGCCAGCATGAAATGTCAAAGAGTCGACACTTGTAGAGCGGAATACGCGACAGACACGCGACTGACGCACTCGCAAAATTAGCGCAAATCTATTTTTCGCTTGATAGGAGGAAGACTATGTTGATCGCCAATTACTCGGTATGCAAATTCAGTTTGGCACTGTCGTTGTCAACAGCTATCCGATTGAGCACATCGCAGGCGCGGATCATCCCGGCAGACAAGCCGCAAACCGACGCACAAAGCGCAGTCGCCGCTGGCGTGGATCCCATTCCCGGCCCACACAGCTGCTTCCCTTCGCGCGGCCCACGGCTTCGACAACACACGCGTGAACGAATGCGTGCATGACGAGAATGTGCCCATCGAACCGGACGGCGATTAGACAATTGTCGTGAGTCGAGCAGCGGATCGCCGGCGCAAGACGATTCGGCAATGCGGCATCGCTTGGCTGCCGATGGCGGACGACGGCGACGGTGCGGTGGACGCCGATGTGACCGTACTGCAACTGCGACACATGCTCGGCGCCGGCGAGTTCAAACACGCCGTTCAAAACATCGGCAAAGTTGGCGACGAAGCCAAAAACATGGGCGAGTATTTCCCGCGCGGTCGCTACATCAGCACCACTGCGTTTGAAATCGCTGCGCCCTGCCAACTCGAGCGCCGCTAAAGCGCCTGATTTGCTTCCTTTGAGCGCGCATCGGCCGCCGACTGCGGTAGCGATGGGGCGACTATCGCTCTCCGCCGCCGATGGGGCGCGCGCTATAGTGACGCCTTAAGTTTGCCAACGCTACTGCGAGACTCGTTCATGACTGACACCACTCCCCCCACCGCGCTCGACACGATCGGTCACGCACTTTCAGACTGCCTCGCCAAGCAGCGCGCGGCCTACTTCGCTCATCCCGTGCCTACGCTTGCCGAGCGCAAGGCGGACCTGCGCACCTTGCAACGCTTCATCCGCGAAAACAAAGACGCGCTCTGCGCGGCGATAAGTGCGGACTATGGCAATCGCTCGAAACACGAAACGTTGCTCGCGGAAATATTTCCGGCGAGCGATGGCATTGATCACGTGATCAGTCACCTGCGACGTTGGATGAAGCCGCAGCGCCGTTCGGTGGATTTACGAAACTTCCTCGGTGCGAGCAATCGTGTGATCCCGCAGCCGCTTGGCGTCGTCGGCGTAATCGTGCCGTGGAATTTCCCAGTAAATCTGAGCTTCGTCCCGCTCTCATACATCTTCGCCGCGGGCAACCGCGCAATGGTGAAGATGAGCGAGAACTCGCGTCACCTTGCGAAGCTTTTGATCCAAAAGATGCCTGCATATTTTCCGCCGGAGAAGCTGCAATTTTTCGATGAAACGGGCGGCGTCGGCGTGGAGTTTTCGAAACTCCACTTTGATCACTTGCTGTTCACCGGCTCAGGCACGACGGGCCGTTCGGTGATGGCGGCGGCCGCGAAAAATTTGTGTCCAGTCACGCTTGAGCTCGGCGGCAAAGCGCCGGCGATTGTGTGTGACGACTTTCCGTTGCGTGTTGCCGCGGAGCGCATCTTGTTCGTGAAGTGCATGAACGCGGGGCAGATTTGCACGACGGTGGATCACGCGTGGTTGCCCGAGAAGAGCATCGACGCGTTCGTAAAGCTCGCGCGAGAGATTGTGCCCGCGCGGTATCCACAACTCTCGTCCATCGACTACACCTCAATCATCGACGAACGCTCATTTGACCGCCTCGTCGCCGCGCTCGACGACGCGCGTAAACGTGGCGCAACGCTCGTGCAGTTGATCCCCGGCCCAGCGTATGACCGAGCGTCGCGAAAGATCGCGCCGCATATTGTGTTGAACGCGCCGGAAGATTGCGCGCTGTTGCAACGCGAAATCTTCGGGCCGATCCTGCCGCTGCGCTCGTACACATCACTCGAAACGGTGATCACGCACATCAACGCAGGGCCTCGGCCACTGGCGATCTATCCGTTCAGCCACAACGGCACCACCGTGCAGATGCTCTTAGATCGCGTCATGTCCGGCGGAGTATCCGTCAACGACGCGCTATTTCATGTGGGTCAACACGACCTGCCCTTCGGTGGCGTCGGTGAATCAGGCATGGGGCACTACCACGGGTTCGAAGGCTTTCAAACATTCTCGAAACTGCGGCCGGTGTTCTATCAGGCGCGCTTCAGTTCGCTCAAATTCCTGTGGCCGCCTTACGGCAAATTTGCTGACCGCGTCCTCGCGTTCCTGACTAAATAACGATTCCACAACGTCCGTGCCGCGACTAGGAGCCGCTCATGACCTCAACTCAATACATTTTGTTGGCGGGACTTTTCTTGGGTTTCAGCGCGCTCGAATATCTGCTCGGGCGCGCGCAAAAATTCGGTGCGACCGGCGCGGACAACGCGCTCGATGTTGTGGGATTTGCCCTCCTCGCCGCCGTGACGCAGCCCGCCATTTTGTGGGCGACGAAAGCACTTGGTTTGGCGTTTGTGCCGCAGTACCAGAACGCGCTCGCTGATTTGCCGTGGTACGCGATGGTCGCGTTGCTGCTCGTGGGCGACGACATGCTGCAATACTGGTGGCATCGCGCGTCGCACTCGCCATTGTTGTGGCCACTGCATCGCGCGCATCACTCTGCGCAGTACATGAGCGCGCGCATCATCTACCGCAACAATTTTTTCTATTACGTCGGCATGCCCGCGATCTGGATGTCCGGCGTGTTGGTGTACCTTGGATTAGGGCCGGTTTATCTCGTCTATATCGTGGTCAAACTCGCGGTGATCACGGGTGCACATTCGAGCGTGCGATGGGACGAGCCGCTCTACAAGATCAAAGCGCTAGCCCCGCTGATGTGGGTCGTTCAGCGCACGATTTCGACGCCGACGACGCACTTCGCGCATCACGCGATGACCAACGCCGACGGCATCGGCAACTACAAAGGTAACTTCGGCAACTTGCTATTTTTCTGGGACGTGCTGTTCGGTTCCGCGCACATCACGCAGCGCTTTCCCGCACAGGTAGGTTTGCGCGACGACCAACTCTTCGGCGCGGAGAAGTGGTGGGTCGAACTGTTCTATCCGGTGTTCCGCTCGAAGCGTGCACACTCTGCGCTGGTGCCAGGTGGCAAGCCCTACGATGAGAGCGTCGACGCTGTGTCACGCGAAATTACAGCCACTGCGACGCATCGGAATGGACAAGCAGCAAATTAGCTTTCTCTGCGTTAATAGCTTTTTAGCGCTAACGACCAGCGGGCTGTCGTTGCAGCTCGATTTACACAATAGTCAACATAGGTACTAAATTCGACAGAATCGCCACAGGCTGGTCGCTCCGCGCAAAAAGCTGTTAGCGCGACGGAAGTGGAGTTCGGTCTGTACGTCACGGGTTGTCAATCAGTCCCCGCTCATCGTCAGACGCCGCGTTTGGCCTGTGGAACGATCCTACGCGCATAGATAGGATTGCGATCGCTGCCACTACGTCAGCGGCCCCAGGTGTCACGCGGTCGGCGTTGCGAGTCCACCTCTCTGTCTGCGCACGCGCCTGCGTCCAGACGCAAGTTGGCACCGCCACCGTATCGCGCCGGTCAGACGCGAAGCCTTTGCCACAGGACAAGCAATTGCGCATCGAGACGTCGAAAGAAATATTCGTTCTGCGGGCTGCGATTTGTCCCAATCCACCGCGCGAACGCGTTCTACGATAAAGCAATTCGACTCACAATGCATTTTGATGAATGCGAATAACCTGCTCGTTCGTTGACGAGACTCGCGCGTACAAAGACAATGAGACCCAAAGCGCGAACAAGTCGACACTTGCGTGGTCCAGCAGTTTGTGGGCCGTGTCCCGACGCCCGCACCTCGCGGCAAAACCGAGCACGCTTCTTCGTGTGACTCAAAACCAAAAGAGTAAAAGAACGTACGACCGGAATGATCAACCCGAGCTGTGAGACAGCCCGCAATCATAGGCATGCTTTGCGCGCGTTTCGCGCTGCTACGTCACGTGTCGCGCGCGCCGCTTTGGTCGTCATGCTTTCCGCATTCTTGTCGCTGCCTGCGAGCGCATTGACGAGTGAAACGTGGGTAACGTCGTTCATCCGTTTCGTCGAATGGCCGCAAACAGCAGCGGACAACACATTCATCGTGTGCCAGCCGCCGGACACACCGGAACTCGACCTCACCGGCAAACAAGTACGCGGCCTCACGCTCTTGGTGCTGCGCGTCGCGCGCCCGCGCGATGTGTCACGCTGCAATGTGTTCGTTGCGTGGCCGCAGGCAGGCAAGCCCGCTGTCGACTGGCAACCGTGGATCGCCGCCATCGGCGACAAAGCCATTCTCTCGATTGGAGCGAGCGAGCGCTTTTGTGAACTTGGCGGCGCGGTCTGCGTCATTAGCGACGACGCGACCGGTCGCGAAAACTACCGAGTGAATCTCGACGTACTCGCGCGCGCCGGATTCAAGGTGAACGCGCAATTGCTGCGCAAACAGTTTCCGCGTCCGGCTAAGGCGGAGTAGCGCCATGCCCACGCGCCGCGAGACATCAACGTCAGCCCAGATCGGTCGCGTGGTGATTCTCACTGCAGCGGTGGCGGTGCTGCTAACCACCGTGGCAATGACAGCGGTCGCAGCGATCGTGGCGCGAAACGCCACACACCAGCGCGCGGCGACGATTGCGGAGTTGATCGCGGCCAGTGCGGACGTGCCATTGGCCCTGCGCGACGTCGACGGCGCGCGCGACCTGCTCTCAGCGCTCGCCAGCAGCGACACGGTCGCGAGCGCGTCGCTGATCGGCGCGGATGGCGCCGCCCTTGCCCGCTTTGAGCGAAAAGTCAACGCGGCCGCGACCGCGCAAAATGCTTCGCTGAGCACGCGTCTCTCCGAATTCGAAATTACCGCCAATGCGAAGGTTATGCATCACGGCGACCTGCTTGGCACTGCCCAAGTCGTCGTTCGTGAACCGTATTTAGGCAACGCGGTGGCGTGGTTCGCCGCTTCAAGCTTAGGCGTCTTCGCGCTCATGATGATTGGCTGGGTAGCCGTTTCGGGCGCAAT
>JAGNQL010000150.1 GCA_017989135.1 Burkholderiales bacterium | reverse complement strand
GTTACACCGCCGTCTCCGTCGGATCATGCGCCGGCAAGAACATCACGGCGATGGTCGTGAGCAGAGCGATGCCAGCCATGGTCCACAAGAGCGTAGTAAAGCCGCCTGCCTTAACGAATGGCCCGAGCGCCCACACCGCGAGCGATGAAATGCCGAAGCTCACGGCTAAGCGCAGGCCCGCCACACGTGACCGCATGCTGTCGTCCACGAAGCGGGCGATGATGGCGTCGGTGAACGGAATCGCTCCGAAAACAAACGTCATGTACGCGACTGCGAAAACGTAAAACACCCAACCCTGTGCGTTGGCCGCGAACACGAAGCAGACGACTTGCGCGGCGACGATGGGAAGAAACACGCGCTTAACGGGAAAGCGGTCGATGAGTCGACCAACGACGACTTGTGCAACGGATGCAATTGCGTAGACACCCGCGAGCAGCAAACCGAGCGCAGCAGGATCACTCGCGATTGCGCTAATGCGTTCACGCAGGAGCTCGCCGTTGCCGTTGGTCGTGAAGTTGAAGATCAGACTTCCGAGCGTGGTGGTGCAGGTGAGTACTGCGAACACGCGCACGACGGTGGCGTGGTCGAGGCTGAGCGCTTTGGTCTTACGACGCGACGCGGGCGACGAAACCTCGCGCGGCACCTTGAGCGCGAAATACACACCAAGCGCGAGTGCCAAAACGCCGGGAACGATGAACGCTGCGCGCCACCCAACGTGCTTCACGAGCAAACCCGTGAGCAGTGCTGCTGACGCGATACCGAGATTGCCCGCAAGCCCGTTGACGCCGATTACAGCACCGGGCTTGTCTGCATGTTGAAGCAACATCGGAATGCCGACCGGATGATAAATGGCGGAAAACGCACCCATGAGCGTGAGTGCGATGCCCATCTGTAGAGGCGATTGTGTGAGCGACACCAGCAGCAACGACACGCCCATACCGAAGAAGAAGACGAGCATCATCGCGCGGCGACCCCACAAATCTCCGTAACGCCCCGCGGGCAGCGACGCCACCCCGAACATCACAAACGCGCCCGTCGCATACGGCATCAAATCCTCCCAACGTGCGACGCCGAAATCAAGCGCGATTGCGCTCACAGCCGTTGCGAAAATCAGCAACGCAAGATGATCAATGGCGTGGGCGAAATAGAGGAGGAGACGGGTTTGCATGGATGAAGCTTAGCGGCAATCGCGCCGCGGGTGACCGTCGCGGGTCAGTTCCCTGTACCCGACGGCTTTGCCATCGCGTTTGTGTTCTCGAGTTTCGCGAGTCGGTAGTGCAGCGGCCACATGAGTGCGTCTTGCGCGAGCGCGAGCTTGTAGCGTGCCGCAGCGCCCACGCGGTTGCCCTGCTGCTCCAGTAGTTCCCCCATCGCCGCCTGGGCAGCGCTAAGTTGAGGTTGCCAAAGCGCGAGCTCGCTCACCGATTTTTCATACGCCCCTGGCCCTTGTACCCGCATTCCGAGGCGCGCGATGTAGGCTTGGCCCATTGGCTCAGTCAGCGATATACCCGAGTTCACGAGCGCCAGCTGCGCAGGCTGCACCGCGTCTTGGAGTAAATGCAACTCGGCAATTTCACGCGCAAAAACGGACGCGTCTTCGCCTGAAGTGATCGTTTGAAGGGCGGCCTCCGGCCCGGACGTCACCAATTGAGCGAAGGCAGTCGCGCGGCGATTGCCAATTGATGGCGACGCCTTCGTCGCGAGCGCAATCACGCGTGCATGATCGCCTTGACGATGCGCGAGATCTAGGAGCGCGTCGATGTCTTCGGTTTGAAGATTCGTATCACCGGCTAACGCGCTAGCCGCCGTCGCGGCCGTGACCATGTCGGACTCAGCCAACGCGATGCGCAACTGCGACGAGTGCGTGAGGCGGGCCCCAGAGGCAACTTGCTTCATTCGCCGCAACGTGGCGCTGGCCAATGCGGTGTTTTGTTCGCTGAGACTCTTTCGGACGACGTCAGCGTGTCCTTCAAGCAGGATCAGCCCTTGTGGCGAGAGGTCGGCCTCGGTCTTGACTTCGACTTCGCGTGTTTCAAGCACCGATTGCGCCACAGACAATAGCCGCGGCCAAACTGCCATCACGACGCAGGCCACGAATGGAAAAAATAGCGCGATGTACGTGCTAGGCTCTTGCGCTTGTGCCGCAATCTTCGGAAACGCAACGATCGCTAGCGCCGCTGCCAGCGCCCACACTGCCGCTGCTACGGCTCCAACCGACCAGCGCGTGGCTTGGGCAGCGGCGGGCCAGAAGCGATGCAGCGCCACTACGCCCAAGGCGATGCCGGGGAGCCCGCTCGCGGTGGTCGCCACGCTGGCGAGGGCACCGGTCGGGTCCGTTAGCGGGGTGAGGAGCGCGGGCGATGGAAGCATCTTTTGCGCGACCGCAGCAACGTACAAGATCGGGGCGAGCGCCAACATGGCAGCGCGTGTGGCCCAGACGGGTGAGACGTAACGGGCGATCAACAACATCGCTGCTGAAATGAGTAACACAGCGGCCACCATCGGCGACAGCCAGGCACACACGGCCGTCAGCGCTAGAGGCGCGGCCGCCGTGAGTGCCAGACGCTGCCACGATGACTTTCTCGGTCCGGAGGTTGGCCCTGTCACGGTGGGGCTCGCGCCGCTAGGCAGTAGCGAGAATGGTGGGTCGATTAACCAAAGCGCCGCCATAGCGCAGAGCCCAGCGGCCACCGGCGCGGTCCACACTGGGAAGCGGGCGTAGAAAACCGTAGCCGCTGCGCACAGAGCGAGCAAGCTGATCGCGCAGGTACGCAGCGCATGCGCCCGAGCGTTCGTGTCGCCGCGTTTCGCTAGTGTCGAGACGAGCGTTGTGAGCGCCAAGCTTGCAACGCAAATTAGCGCCAGCCAAAGCGCCAACGGCAACAATCGGTTCGCGGACTCAGGCGGCGTCAAAACGCCGTTCGACTTCGAAAACCAAGCGGTGGCCATTAGACGGATCGCGCCTGCGGGATTGGCTGGGATGAATTCCAGCTGCCGCAGCGTTGTGACGCCGCCGTCGCCAGGGGCGGAGACGGTCGACGCGGCGCCGCGCTCCAGTCCGAGCCCAAGCTGCGTGATGTTGCCAGCCCAGCGCGGGTGCCCACGCATCATTACGACCGTCTCGTGCGCGACGCCGCGCGCCGGTGCGACAACGTTCGTTTTTGATGGTCCACGACGTCGCTCTTCAAGCGTGACCCAGCCGACGCCGATCCGCTGCGGCGCGCTCGTTTCGTTGGTATGCAACACCAAGGCCAGCGCGTCATCGGCATTGATCGACAAATTTTTCGACTGCACCGCTGCTGCGCCGCGCGAATTATCCATGCGGATGGACGTGCCGTCCGTCGCGTTCACGAACTCGGCATTGAATACAGGAGCAAGCGTGACGTCACCCGTCCTCGCCTTCACGTTTAACGCGCCGAGCAACGCCAATTGGACAACGAGCGCGATCAACACGCTAATGAGGATGGCCGCAAACGCGATAAGAGAGGTTCCGCGAATTTTCATGCGCTGCATTTCATTGCGCTGCGCGCTACGTCATTGATAATGGCGGCGCGCGGGCTGCGGGACGACCGGAGAGAGCCTGAAATTTTCAACATTCATCAATTTTGTCATTTCCCATGTCAGACAAGCCGCCCGTACTGAACCGAGACGCAGCCGACGATGGCTATCCCGAGCAACCAGCGCGACGCCGCGCGCTTCACGCCGCCGGAGCGATAGCTGTCGCGCCGCTACTAGCGAGTACCGAACACGTCGACGCGTTTTCGTTCGGAAAATCGGGCGTGCTGGCTTTCGCGCCGGCTGCATTTGAGGTGCATTCGGACAAGGCGTCGATTTGGGTATCCGCAAACGAAGCTGCGCGACTACACGTGCGCTGGGGCGACGCGCCAGATTCGCTGCGCAAGCGTAGCGCTGAAGTTTCGTTGGAAAAGCGTAGTGATTTCACGGGTTCCGTTCCACTCACAGGTTTACCTGTCGGCGCTACGATTTTCTATCGCGTGTTTGCGGGCGAAACGGCCGTCAGCGAGCTCTGCCGCTTTAACGCCGTGCGAACCGCCGGGCAATCGTTCACGCTCGCCTTCTCCGGGGACACTGAGGAAAAGTACAAACCGTTTCGTATCTTCGACACCATGGCTGCCGCGAAGCCAGACTTTTTTATGTTTCTGGGTGACACGGTTTACGCGGATATTCCAAAGCGTGATTTTTCGCCGACAGTGCCGCATTACCGGCGCAAACACGCTGCGATTCGCGCCGACAAACCGATGCAGAATTTTTTGTCGCAATGCGCAAGCTTCGCGACATGGGACGACCACGAGATCCAAAACGACGCGCACGGTGGACTCGCTTTTTTGCCAGAAGCAGAGCAGGTGTACCGCGAATATTGGCCGTGCACGAGCGTGGAGCCGGTCGGCCTGTACCGCGCGTTCTCGCTCTCGCCTGCGGTGGACTTAATCATTCTCGATACAAGGCGTTTTCGTAGCGTGCAGGCGTTGCCCGATGGCCCGGAGAAAACGATGCTCGGCCCGGTGCAAAAGCAATGGTTTCTGAATGCGCTAAAGCGCTCTAAAGCGGCGTTCAAGGTTGTCGCGACGTCAGTGCCGTTTCATGGCAGCAGTCAAGATGCGTGGGGCAACTACAAAACCGAGCGCGACGAAATCGTCGCTTTCATCAAACGCGAAGCCATCGACAACGTCGTGATGATTTCCGCCGACTATCACTTCGCGCGCGACTGGAGCAACAAACGCACCGGCATTCATGAATTTATGGCCGGGCCGCTAGCAACGTTTCGCACGTTCGACAAAACTCCCAACGCTCGCGAGCGCCACAGCAAAGGCTCACACTTTGTGTTTGGAGACGATTTTAATTTCGGTTTACTGCGCTACGACGCGCGCAGCAAAACGCTCAGCGTGAGCTATCAAGACAGCGTCGGTAAAGTACTTTACGACGCGAAGGTTGCTTCCAGCTAAATCGCGTCGGCGCCGAAGTTTTAGCTTCGTTTGGTAGTCCCCACTTTTCGTCCTGATGTGTCCCGGTGTGTCGTCGTATTGCCGCTGGTAGTGGACTTGCCGACCAACTTGCCGGACGCGTTGTAGGTTTTCGTGGTGTTGCCGGAGCGCACCGACTTGCCCACCGCTTTTCCGGAGGCGTTGACGTGACGCGTCGTGTTGCCGCTGGTTGTGGACTTGCCTAGCGAGCGACCTGTCGTGCTGGTGTGTCGTGTGACGTTGCCGCTCTTCGTGGATTTGCTCGTTTGCCGCCCAGAACTGCTGTAGGATTTGCTGCTGCTTGAGGCGCTCGAACTACTGGAGCGGCTAGAGCTGCTGCTGCTTTTGGTCGCGGCAACGGCACTGCCGACTGCGAGCGCGGTTGCGATGCCGAGTGCGAGTGAGCGAAGGATGATTTTGTTCATGCTGGGTTTGCCTTACAGGTGGGTTGGGTGGAGCGTCAAATCGGTGGCGAAACAGACTGTTTTTTGCTGAGGTCCGCTGCAGAAGTTTCTGTCGTCGAGGCGCGACCCCTTCGCGAATGCCCGAATCTATGGGATGGACTAAGGTAAGGACGTATTTGGATCGTCGCGCGCGCCGTGATGTGGGCGAAGTGCATCGATTTTCCCCGGGCATCAGCTTTTTGCGTTTAACGACCGTTGTACGGTGGTTTTGTGGAATTTTTTCTAAGAGTCGATAAGCTACAAAAACCCCATGCAGCGACCGCTAAACGGTCGTTAGAGCCAAAAAGCTGTTAATTGCAGTCATGGCGACGACATCCGCGTGACCAAACGAAGGTAGCGTTCAATGTCTGTTGCGCTCGTGCGTTGAGTGTTCGGAGACGTCGAAACCGCTTGATCAATTAGCGCGGCGCCGCGATAACCTAGCAGCCACCGTGTCAACAACACACCATCGGTGGCGGGGTCAATGACGTCGTCGCCGTCAATGTCGAGCGCCAAATCACCGGCACCCGCTTGCGCGCGCCAAAGTTCATGCACGTCGGGAGACTCTCGATCCGCGCGGAAAAGGGTGATCGACGGAAGGTCATTTCGCAAAAAGTATGAAACGTTGCTGTTTGCGACCATGCTCCCAGACAGGCGCAGTGGCGTGCCTCCGGTGATCGGCGCGGACCAGAGTTCAATTTGCCCAACAGTCAGTGCGTCGGCACGCAAGTAAACGCGTAAGGCGGGAGTGCTGCTGTCAATAATGAAGTCCGACAACACGTTACCGCCCGACACCATCGGGCCGGATACCTTCACTGGCACGCCGCCAGCGGCGACCTCCGCGCTCCACAGTTCATAGGTCTCATCGGTCTCACGATCTGCGCGAAACACGACGTAGGTTCCGCTCGCATTCAGTGCAAACTTCGTTGTGTTGCCGC
>JAGNQL010000025.1 GCA_017989135.1 Burkholderiales bacterium | reverse complement strand
TGCACTCGGGCAAACCGTATTCGCCCGAATGGAAACACGTTTGAACCTTCAAGATATTTCGAACTTATCCACAAAAATCTCGATCATTCCCCTGATTTATCTGTTGACTTGCGAGACGGTATCTACGGCGACAAACCTGGATGGATTTGGAAGCACAACGCGTCATATGATGGAGACACGCACGCTCTTGTTGTGTCCGAAGGTGAGCAGTTGCTCAGTGCAAATCCATTTGCGAAACACCAGTTGCAAGGCGTTTGGGAATTGGACCTTGCAACGAATTCTTGGTCGAAACGCGACTAATCCGTACCTAATCCTTCGGCGGCGCCAACGCCTTCCAAGGCTCCGCTGCGAGGCGTCGCAACACATCTCGACGTAGCAGGCGACGCATGCTTGGCGTGAGGCCGTGTGAGCGCAGTGCCATCGAGAACGCGAGGGCGAAGCTCACGGCGAGGTTGAGCACACCCATTGACGCAATGCCTGCTGTGGCCCACCAGAATGCGCCGGTTTTCAGCGTGTCGGTGCCCAACACGCCAATCGCTGCCGCGACTGAGCCGGTGCTGAGCGTGACGTGGCGCACTTCTATGGGCACACCAATGAACGCGAGCAGCGTAGGGATCATGCCGAGCATGAGTCCGAGAGATACGTTCGCGGCAACGCCCGCAACGTTTGCCTTCGCAAAATCAGCGATGCGTTGCGCCCGCGCCGCGCCGAACGCCCATTTCAAGCGGCGTTGATAGGCAAGCGCGTCGTGCAAACGGTGCAGCGCGAACCAGTTGTCCGCCCAACCCGAGGTGAGGCTTGAGAGCCACAGCAACACACCAGTGAACGCGGCGAAAAGCGCTGTGGGACCTAGCAGCGAAAACGAATCAATTGTGGCAAGCGCCTTTTCGGGCGAGAGCAAATTGACACCGAACGCGAGCGTCGCGAATACTTGCGTCAGCAACGCCACAGGAAAAACTAACGCGAGATTCCCCACGATCGCGGCGACTTGCGAACGAATCAGCGCCATCGTTTCGTCGACGAAGGCCTCGCGGCCGGTGGCCAAATTTACGTCGTCGAGTTTTTTCGCGAGCGCGGGCGCGGTCATTGCCGGCTGTTTGGTGGCGAGCGTGAAGTGCGCGAAGTGAATCGCCAGAAAACTGGCGGTGTAATCGAGCGAGAGCAACACGCCTTCGATAAATTTTCCAAGTTGCAATGCACTTATGAAAAATTTCAGATACACCGTGATGGCCGTGAGCGCGCCGCCGCCCGCTGCCATCTTGAGCATCCCGAAGTAATCGGCCCGCGTGCGCGCGATGTAGTGTTCACCGGTTTCCGCGCTGCGCTCAACCACCTTACGGCCAAGCAGCGCGTACGATTCAGCGAGCAACGCGCGTACGCTGTTCCGCTGCAAATTGGCAGTGATGAGCTGCGACGTCAGCGCGGAATACGACGCGGGCGTCGCGGGCTCGGCCCATACCGCCAATAACTGATCCACGCGCTCAATGCGCAGTCGCGTGCGCTCCACCTGAAACACCACGTCGACCGATACGCCGAAACGGTCCAGATGTTCGTAGACGCTATCAATCGCAATGCGCGCGAGCGACAGGGCCGCACGCAGCTGCGTCAAGAGCTCGCCGCGCACACCATTGCCTGGCGTTGCTTGCACCAAATCGTAGGCGAGTTTGGCCAATTGCATCAGCGCGGAAGCGTGCTCTTTGTTGCCGTCGAGCCGCAGGCGAATCGGGGCTTCCAAGGCGGCGGCGGCAATTTGGTTGCAGAGCAACACAATACTGTCGTCCAACGCGCTTTTGAGTCTCAGCATTGCGCCGCCTCTTGCATCGTCGTTCGCGACGTAGCCGCGAAGCCGTTCGATTAACGACTCGTCGAGTGCGGCCACCCATTCCGCATCGCGCTCCTGCACGAATAGCAACGCAAACACCACGGCCAGCTCGGCTTGGTTTGGCGCAACCGGCAGCAGTTTGGTCTGCAAACGCGAAATCAACTCGCCTGTGAGCGCAGGGCTTGCCGACATACCAGTATCGGCGAAGAGAGAGCGCGCGTCGTTATCGAGCAAGATGCTGCGCAAAACAGCGCCGACACGTTCGCCCTGCGCTGCGTTTCGATCCAATACTTGAAGCAACAACCGCAGGCGCGCATGCTCGGAGTATGTGGTCGGCGCGCTCGCATCCGCGTTCGCGCCTGGCGTGCTGGGCGACGGACGCCGCAACCAATAACCCACTTCCATGAGCCATTCGTTGCGCGCGCCGAGCGGCGCGTTTGGATCAGCTTGCGCTAATAAGGAGTCAAGCTGGTGGCTAGCGTCGCGCGCGGCGCGCCAGCGAGTGAGAATGTTTTGCGGCATGGTTGGCGCACCTTACGCTATGCGCGCGCAGCAGAAGCTCTAAAGGTGCAGCGCCTTCCTTTGGGAAGTGGACTGATCAGTTAGATGCTTGTGTTGGCGCGAAAGTTCAGTGCGACTTGCGTTCCCTCGGCGATGGCTAGTTGCTACGTAGCCGCTCCAAGTGATCTGTGGCTCGAACAACGTACCACCTGCGCCCGTCAAATTCTTCGCAGTAAATTTCGTACCGTCCAGCAGGTGCAAGACCGCGTAGCCATGTGGGCGGTGTTTTGATTTGTTTTCCACGCACCAATTCGCGCGGAAATGGCGTTCCGCCGGCATTTCGCGTATGGACGTAAAGTGCGTCGTTGCTCGAACTATCTGCGCTCAGATTGAGAAAGACCTGATGAGGTTGTCCCCACTGCTTCAGTTGGGCTGACGCTCGTTTGAGCATTTTGAAACCTGCCACAAGGTGTCGTCTGCGATGTAGCGCATCAATTTCGGAAAACCCTTCCCAATCGAAATGCGTGTGCCAAAGATCGTATTGCGTTTGATCTTTCAGATTCAATACGAATTGATTGGCGCGTCGAAGTAATTTTCGATAGTAGGCCTTATCCGGACAGGTCGGCCATACGTGGGGGAGTCGTGACCTTTGCTTCGGCGCGTAGCCGCCCCATTTCAAGCGTTCGAGAAATTTGGGTTCGCGTCGAACAGGAAGTTGTTTCATCGCGGCCACACCACCGGAAACAACGCGTGCTCCATCGGCGCACCCGCAGTCAATTCCTCGCGCAATCCCGCGAACTCTGGCGAGGTTCGCCATTCGCGCGGCGCGTGCACCATGTCGTCGCCTAGGTAGCGTGCTCCGAAGACGCGGCGGCGTGTTGCGCTGCCCGATGCAGCGTGCATCGTGAGCATGTGAAATGCGACGACGTCACCCGGTTGCAACGCCCAGCCGATGACGCGTTCGCGGTTTTCATTGAGGCTCATGTCGGGCAGGTCTTTGAGCGAGCCTTCGGGAAACCACTTCGCTTGCAGCGTCATGAACGTGCGTGGCATGTACCACTCGCCGCTGTGTGACCCCGCGAGAAATTCGAGGGTGCTTTCGCGTGGCACCGGGTCGACGGGAATCCAAAAGCTCACGTTTTGGCGACCGGCGACGTTGTAGTACGGCTGGTCTTGGTGCCACGGCGTGGGTTGCCGCGTGCCCGCTTCTTTCACCAATAAGTGATCGTGATAAATGCGCGCGGTGCGGCTCTGCATAAGGGCTGCGGCGATTTCCGGCAAGGCCGAAGAGCGCATGATGCGTTCATACTCCGACACCCGTTGCCAGCTACAAAAATCCTCGAAGAAGCGGCCGGGATCGTCGGCACGGCTCGCGACGGCGGCGAGCGGGCCCGGGGCAGCGAGATTTGCTTCGATGCCTCGCGTGAGTAGCGCGATTTCTTCAGCGGAGAGCGCGTTGCGAATGACTACTGCGCCGTGGGCGCTATAGTCGGAAACGGTTTGCGGATTGATGTGCATAGCTCGCAAATTGTAGGGACGGCGCTGCCGCTACAACGCACGTTCCCAGTTTTGCCCGACGAGATCGAGCCCAAACGAGTGATGCCTCTCTTCGCCGATGAGCGTGAAACCCTCGGCGACGTAAATAGCGCGCGCGGCGTGCAGCACGTCGTTGGTCCACAGCGTCATGCGTTGATAGCCTTTGCTGCGAGCGAAATCGATGCAGGCGCGCACGAGCCGCTTGCCGATGCCGAGGCCGCGCGCGTGCGGTGCGAGAATGACCATGCGGAGTTTCGCCACCATCTTGTCTTGCTTCACCACAAATGCGCAACCGAGCCGCTCCTCCTGCGCGCCTTCGCCGCGTACGGCGAGGTAACAAACTTCGCGCTCAGCGTCGAATTGATCGACGAAATCGGCCGCGATGCGCGCGACGAACGATTCAAAGCGGGTGTCCCAGCCGTATTCGCGCGAATAAATTTCACCGTGCTGGCTGATCACCCATCCGATGTCGCCAGGTTGGTGGGTGCGAAAACGAATGTCGCTGCTTTTCATCGGCGTATTGTCACGGGGTTTGCGGTTCAATCGCAAACGGGTTTATAGCTTTTTACGTTAAACGACCAATCGGCGGTCGTTACAGGTCAAAAACGTTGAATATCAACATAATTGCAAAATAGCCGCTAACGACCGCAGCACGGTCGTTTAACGAGAAAAGCTGATAGGCCTGCATTGCAGAACTTGCACGCGGGTCATGCGCGACAACGTAGCCTCGATTCCAGCGTGTTGCACGCGGCTACGACCCAACTAGCGCGTCCGTCACCCGCGCCATGAGGAGCGCGTCGACGTAGCCGCCCTCGCGAAACGAATACTCGCGCAGGCGGCCTTCATGCACGAAGCCCAACGATTCGTAGAGCTTGACGGCACGGGCGTTGTCGGCGTGTACCGTGAGTTCGATGCGTCCGTAGTTTGCCCAGCGCTCCGCGAAGTCGATGCCCGCGGTCATCAGCGCGCGACCAACGCCGCGGCCCTGATAGGCATGCGCGATGCCGATACCAATGCCGCACACGTGCTTCAGGCGCGGATGATCTGAAACCGGGTGCACACCCGTGTTGCCGATCACGCGGCCATTGACCGTCGCGGCGAGCACGACTTGACGCGTGCCGACGTTCGAGGCGAGCCGCGTGCGCCAAATGTCGGGCGCGGTGTACGGGTGCTGCAACGTGCCGTTCGAGGTGCTTCGGTCGGAAAAGGCGCGCGCGAAGGCCTCAGCGTCATCAACCGTCGCCGGGCGAATGGTGACTTTGACGGGCGCTTGCTTCCGCGTGCGTTTTGCGGTGGTCGGCGCGACGCCGGTCGCGGGCATGATGCTTTGGTTGATGCGCGCGAGTACAGCGGCATCACGATAGCCACCATCAAACATTGCCGCGCGCTTCACGGCTTCTTCGGCAAAGCCGAACGATGCGTAGAACGCTTTGAGTGCGTCACCCACGGCGTTCACGCTCACGTCGACACGTCGCACTTGCAGGAAGCTGTCACACGCGACCAGCGCAGCCGTCACCAACGCGCGCCCGACGCCAGTGCGGCGTTCGCTCGCGCGTACCGCGAGCAGATCAATCGTCGCGGCATGTTTGCGCCGGATGTATCCGCCGAACCCGCGAAGTAGCAACACACCGACTGCCGAGTCGTCGCGCACGGCGATCAGCGGTAAGCATCCGGTGTCAGCGTATTCGCCGAGCTTTTTCTCCCAAGCATTGACGCCCGCGTGCTGCGCGACCGGCGCGAACGGTAAGTCCGCAGCGCTATCAAACAATGCTGCGAGCGCCGCAGCGTCTCGCGGTTCAGCGCGGCGAATCAGAGGTGCGGAATGTGCCATCGCGGTTCCCTAACGTTTGACTCCCTCCCCTAGGTCGGGGAGGAACCGCGAACATCGCGGCTACTTTTTCTTCGCCGGCGCCTTCGCAGCCTTTGGATCTTTCGGTGCCTTTGGCTCGCGCGGCGGGAATTCGAAGCCGATCTTCACGTCGTCTTTCTTGCGCTCTTGCACAAGGAATGCGGAGAATGGCCGCTTAGTGCGCGTCGAGACGAACTTCGTGAGCAAATCGGTTTTGCCGTCGGTCAAGAGCTTCACCATTTGCTCGCGCTCAATCGGCTGCTGCAGGATCATGCGACCCGAGCGGAAATCGCACTTGCGCGGACGCTCCTTTTGCGCGGCTTGCTCGCAGATGTACGCAGTCTCCGTCTCGAACACGTTTTTGCCGCATTTCGGGCATTTGCCGATCGGCGTCTGATCGCTGAAATCCGGTGGCTCGGCGTCGTTGTCGTTGTCGCCAAACGAGAACTCGATTTCGAGCGCGTCGTTCATCTTCAGGTCAGCGTTAAACGCGCGGCCGAGTTTCGATCGGAAGCCTTCGAGCGGCCCGACTTTGCGGTCACGAATCAGCGTCTCAGCTTCTTCAACCGATAGCTGACGACCCGCCAAAATTTTCCAGAAGCCGTAGTCACATTTCGTGCAGGCGAACTTCTTGTAGTTCTCCTTCATGGGGCTCTGGCACTTGGGACACGGCACCGACAAATCGGAGAAATCGCCGGGAATGGTGTCGCTCTCGTAACCCTTCGCAGCGGTCACGATGTACTTCGCCATTTCGACGATTTCGGCCATGAATTTTTCGCGGCTGAACTCGCCCTTTTCCATGCGCGAGAGCTGCGTTTCCCAATTCGCGGTCAGCTCGGCTTGCGTAAGCTGCGGCACGTTCAAGCCCGAAAGCAAGGTAATCAGCGAGAACGCTTGCGGTGTTGGCTTCAACGCTTTTTCTTCGCGCACCAAGTACTTTTGCAGAATCAGTCCTTCGATGATCGACGCGCGCGTGGCGGGTGTGCCGAGGCCTTTTTCTTTCATCGCGGCGCGCAACTCTTCGTCGTCGATGAGCTTGCCCGCGCCTTCCATTGCCGAGAGCAACGTCGCTTCGCTATAACGCGCAGGCGGCTTGGTTTGCAATTCTTTGGCGATGACCTCAGTTGCTTTGGGCTTCTCGCCTTTTTCAACTATGGTCAGATTGCCCGTCTCTTCGGTGTCGGCCTCTTTGCCGTACACCGCGAGCCAACCCGCGTTGACGAGGACTTTGCCTTCGGACTTGAACGCTTCGCCTTCGACGCGCGTGATGCGCGTCGTTTGTTGAAACTCAGCGGACGGATAGAACACTGCAAGGAAGCGCTTGACCACGAGGTCGTACAGCTTTTCTTCGAGTTCGTTCAAAGCCTTTGGCAATTGCAGCGTCGGGATGATCGCGAAGTGATCCGAAATTTTTGTGTTGTCGAAAACGCGCTTGTTGTTCCCGCGTACGTACTTTTTATTGCGAATTTCGCGCGCGAATTGGCCGTAGCGATTCGTCTCTTCGAGCTGTTCGAGCGTTTGCCCAACGGTTTTGACGTAGTCCTCGGGCAGCGCACGGGCGTCGGTCCGCGGGTAGGTGAGTACCTTGTGCTTTTCGTACAAAGCTTGGGCGAGCGACAACGTCGTGCGCGCCGAGAAGCCGAAACGCGAGTTCGCTTCGCGCTGCAAACTCGTGAGGTCATAAAGCAGCGGCGGCGCTTGCGTCGTCGGTTTACTTTCCTCTTCTACGATGCCGAGCTTGCCTTCGCATTTGGCTGCGATGGCCTGTGCGCGAGCTTTTGCGTCGGCCTTTGCCGCGTCTGGTGTATCAAAAATGCGCTCGGCGCGGGCGTGTTCGTCGTCGTTCTTCTTGAACTTTTCGTCGAACCAACGGCCCGCGTATTGCCCAGCTTTGGAGTCGAAGGTCGCGTGTACTTCAAAGTACGTGCGCGCCACAAATTTGCGAATACGCTCTTCACGCTCCACCATGAGCGCCAGTGTCGGCGTCTGCACGCGGCCAACGGTGGTGAGATGAAAGCCGCCACTCTTTGAGTTGAACGCGGTCATGGCGCGTGTGCCATTGATACCCACGAGCCAATCGGCCTCCGAGCGGCAACGCGCCGCGTCGGCAAGCCCTTGTAACTCGGAGTCGTCGCGCAGTTTGGCGAAGCCGTCGCGGATTGAACCAGCCGTCATTGATTGCAGCCACAAGCGCTTCACCGGCTGTTTCGCTTTGGCGTGCTCTTGGATCAAACGGAAAATCAGCTCACCCTCACGCCCGGCGTCGCACGCATTGATGATGAGCGAAACGTCTTTACGCTTGATGAGCTTTGTGACCTGCTTCAACCGGTCTGCTGTTTTCTCAATCGGCTTCAACGCAAAGTGCGAGGGAAGCACCGGCAGTTTGGCGAAAGTCCACTTGCCGCGCTTGACTTCTTCGTCCTCCGGCTCGCCGATTTCCACAAGGTGACCGACCGCCGAACTGATCACATATTGATCGTTCTCGAAGTGGTCGCCGTCTTTTTTGATGTTGCCCAACGCCTTTGCGATATCGCTGGCGACGGACGGCTTTTCGGCAATGATGAGAGTCTTTGACATTTTTTTAGTGTAACCAGAAAGTCTTACGCGACTTCCTTAACGCTTGAAACCAGCGCTGTTGAAACCCTTGAATGGCGAGCGCAAACGCTCTACCCACGCCGCTGCCAACGTCCACCCGCAAGCTGCTCGATGTCACCGGAAAGTTCGAGCATCGTCAGCTCAGTCACCACCTGATCGACCGGCAGCCCGCTGCGCACTACCAGCGTATCGACGTCAACGGGCGTGTGTTCGATATGGGCAATCAGCCCGCCGGACGGCGGGGAAGCCGCAGTGGTTTTTGCCGCTGACTTGGGCTTGCGCGCAGCTCGCGCGCCGGGCACAACCGCCTCCGGCGCAGGCGTGAGCAGTGAGTCGATTCGAAGTTCTTCGAGCACGTCCTGCGCGGTTTCCACGAGTTTTGCCCCCTGCTTAATCAGGTGATGACACCCTTTGTGAAACGTGGAATGAATCGAGCCGGGAATTGCGAACACCTCCCGGCCTTGGTCACCCGCGAGTCGCGCGGTGATCAACGAACCGGAGCGCATGGATGCTTCGACGACGAGGACACCGAGCGACAAACCGCTGATGATGCGATTGCGACGGGGAAAGTTCTCCGACGCAGGCGGTGTGCCAAGCGGGTATTCGCTAACGATCAAGCCGCGTTCAGCGATGCTGTGCGCGAGCACCTTGTTCTTGGCGGGATACACCCGATCAATGCCGGTGCCGATCACCGCGATCGTGCCGCCTGCTCCTTCGTTGGTCGCACGTAATGCGCCAACGTGAGAGGCGGCGTCAATGCCTTCGGCCATGCCGGATACAACACATACACCGCGTTCCGCGAAGGCTTTGGCGAATGCCTCGGCCGTGTCCGCGCCACCTTGCGAGCAGTTGCGCGAACCGACCATCGCGATGGCGGGCTTGTCTAGCAATTCGATGCGTCCTTTTGCATAAAGCACGATTGGCGCGTCACCGCTTTCGAGCAGCGCCTGCGGAAACGCACTGTGTGCCCACGTCAGCAAATGATGATCGGCGCTTGCGTTGAGCCAAGCGAGCGCTTCATCGAGTTTCGTTTGCAACGCCTCGTCGGGCGTGGTGGTTAATGCGCGCGCTGGTTTTTCGCCGACGATGGCGGTGAGCGTGCCAATGCTCGCCGAAAAGATCGCCGCAGCGTCGCCAAGTTCCGTCAGCAGCTTGTGCGCCGCGCGGCTGCCCACGCCATGCGCGAAAGCGAGACGTAGAAAATAGATATCATCTGGATGTGTACTCATGGCGCGAATCGCGAATCACAGAACATTAGGGCGGTGTGAAATAACAAGGGCACCGCGAAGGTGCCCTGTTGCTAGGAGTGTCGGCAGCTTAGTTCGGGTTGCGAACGATATAGCTCGCGCGTACATTTTCTTGCCCAGCGTTCATCACCATCGCGTAAGAAATACCTTCGAACACTCGATAAACAAACACCAACGCAACGCGCTCTTCTGGGATTTGCAAGGTTGTTGGTTCTGCGCCAACCTGCTTGGGCCAGCCGGGCACCCAGTTCATGGGGGAATCCTTGAAGCGCGGGTTGTCGAACGTTTCTGTTGGCTTGAAAACCGCCAACACATGGCCTACCTCTAACCCGTGCCGTTTACCGAGATTGAGCGTGACGATGTTGGTTTTGCCCGCTTCGGACACGCCGCTTGGCAGCGTCATGACAAAACCGCTCACTCGAGTGTCCGGTGCGCGCGGCACATACGAGACAGTTTCCACAGGAGGGGCCGGAATCAGGTAATCGCCGACGCGAATTTCCTGTTTTGACGTTGCGATTTCAAGCTTCGCCACGTCGCCATCACGTACGACCTTGGCGTCGCCAAGGTACGTTGCCTCATAGCCAATGATCTGCGGATCTTCTTCGTTGTGCCGCCATTTGTACCAAGGGCGGGGCGGTATGGCTGGGTCACGTAGCTCGCGCTCTTTGCGATAAATCTGGAACACTTTGCCCATCGCGGGCTTTACGCCCACCGCATAAACCATATCTGACGCAGAAAAAGCCACGCGCTCGCCGACCGACTTCACGATTTGCGGTGCGTCGTCCAGCGCCTCTGCAGCTATCACGAGATTGCGCACCGCGAACGGTTCAATATCCTCCGGGTTCAGACTTGGAATGCCAGCTACTTCACGCGCTTCCGAGCGTACTTGGGGCCCAAGGCGAACGAAAGGGCGTTCACCGTTTTCGCCTGCGCCACGGATGGAGAGGCGGGGGCCGCCGACAGCGTTTCGATCCAGCACGATGACTTGGCCGGGGTAAATCCAGTGCGGATTCTTAATTTGGTCGCGGTTCATGCGCCAAACTTCGGGCCAACGCCATGGTTGTTTCAGGAACTTGCCGGAAATACCCCACAGCGTGTCGCCGCGCACTACCGTGTGTTCATCGGGCGCGTTGGCGGCTACCTCGACCGGGGCCGAAACCTGTGCCGACGCCACCATCGTGGAAAAACCCATGACGATCGCGGCGGCTACTGAGGCGATCTGGCGAGCCGGGAGCCGGGGCGCAGCCGAAAAAAAGGTGTGTTTCGTTAACATTCCGTGTCCTGCGAATTCTGCGGATCTTGAAGAAGGGGCGGCGGGTTGCGTCTTGGGAGGTGAAAGCCTTGAAATTTATGCGGCGCGCCGCGTAAATTGGAGCTTGCAACCTTGCAAATGTCCCTAACCTTAAGAAATTACATGAAGATTGTGCATCCAGCCATCTGAATTGGCAAGTAAATGGCGCTACTAACTATCCTCGAATACCCCGATCCGCGTCTAAAACGCATCGCCGCCCCGGTGACTGAGTTCACCCCGGCGATCAAGAAACTGGTCGACGACATGGCCCATACGATGTATGAAGCGCCGGGCATTGGCTTGGCCGCGACGCAGGTTGATGTGCACAAACGCATCGTCGTGATCGACGTTTCGGAGGACAAATCTGACCTGCGCGTGTTCATCAACCCCGAAATCATCGAGGCTGACGGCGAGCTCGTGGGCGAAGAGGGCTGCCTTTCGGTGCCAGGCTACTACGACAACGTCAAGCGTGCGGGTCGAGTAAAAGTGCGCGCGCAGGATGCGACGGGCGCTGCCTTTGAGCTTGAAGCCACGGAACTTTTGGCGGTTTGCATTCAGCACGAAATGGATCACCTCAAAGGCACGGTGTTTGTCGATCATCTGTCGCAGCTCAAGCAAGTGCGGGTGAAAAACAAAATGAAAAAGCGCCATCGCGAAGCCGAACGCGGCTGATTTCCGCCGCACGCGTCTGCGTGGCCAATCGTAGGCGAAGGCTATATTCCCCACCATGAAAATCGTATTTGCAGGCACCCCCGCGTTCGCAGCAGTTGCGCTCAAAGCCATGCTTGATGCGGGTCTCAACGTGGTCGCCGTGTATACGCAGCCCGATCGCCCGGCGGGTCGCGGCATGAAGCTCACGCCCTCGGCGGTGAAGGAACTCGCGCTGGCGCGCAAGCTGCCGGTTATGCAGCCGGTGAATTTCAAATCGCCCGAGGCGGTTGCCGAATTGGCCGCGTTTGCGCCGGACGTGATGGTGGTCGCGGCGTACGGATTGATCTTGCCGCAAGCCGTGTTGGATGTTCCGCGCAAAGTTTCTGGTTTTGGCTGCCTCAACATTCACGGCTCGCTCCTGCCGAGATGGCGCGGCGCTGCGCCTATTCATCGCGCGATTCTGGCTGGTGACGCGAAAACCGGCGTGGCGATCATGCAGATGGAAGCGGGTCTCGATACTGGCCCCGTGCTTCTCGAAACCTTCACCACCATCGGAGCGCGCGAAACCACAGGGCAACTGCATGATCGCCTCGCGGTGCTAGGCAGCGAGGCGGCGGTACATGTGCTCAAACGGCTGGCCAGCGGCGAGGATGTCGCGAGCGTTCCACAAGAAAAAGACGGCGTGACCTATGCCCACAAAATCACGCCCGAAGAGGCGCAGGTGAATTGGGCCGAGAGCGCGGTGCAAATTGATCGCCAGATTCGCGCGTTTAATCCTGCGCCCGGCGCATGGACGCTTTGGCACGGCGAAAAGCTCAAGCTATGGGCGGCGGATTTAGCGCCGGTGCCGTCCTGCGTTGGCGCTGATCCGGGCGCGATTTTGGCGGTTGAACGTGAGCACTTGCTCGTCGCGTGTGGCTCGTCTGTTTTGGCAATCACTGAGATTCAGCGCCCCGGCGGCAAGCGATTGCCCGTCGCGGCGTGGTTGTCTGGCGGCGTGGCCCCCGGTGTCGGCGAACGACTGGGCTAGGCGTCTTTGCACCGCTCGCGACAGATTGTCATCGACTTTATCGTTTTTAGCCCTGAAACGACAGCCTGGCGGTCGTTCGCGCCATAAAGCTGTTTGCCTTACTCAATCGGGCGCGCATCCGTCGGGTCTGGGCGATCCACCCAGTAGCGCTGCCGAGCATCACGCGCGCTTTGTATCCGTGCAAATCCGTCCACTGAGCTGAGCGTGAGCGCGCCATGCCAATCGGTGCGTAGTACATTGATGTTGCGCTCTGCGTACCGCGCGAGCACGTCTTCGCGCGGATGACCAAACCGGTTTCGATAGCCTGCGTTGATGAGGGCGATTTTCGGAGCTACCGCGTCAATAAACGCCGGTGTGGATGACGTGCGGCTGCCGTGGTGCGGCATCAGAAGCGCGTCGCTTTTCAATGCACTATTTGCGGAACGCGCGATGATCTCGCGTTCGCTGAGCGCCTCGATGTCGGCCGTGAGCAGCGCGCTCACACGCGTGTTGCTGACCCTGATGACACACGAGCGATCGTTAGTTTTCCGCGACTCGTCCAAATAGTCTTTGCTCGTGGGATGCAACACATCAAAGCGCACACTATCCCACGTCCACGATTGGCCCGCGATGCAGCGCAGCGTATTCACCTTTCGCGCTGCTGCGGTTTTCGCCACTTCGCTACTGAGATCGATGGAAGTGAGTAGCCAACTCACAGGCACGGTTCCGAGCAGCGAGCGAGCGCCGCCGCTGTGATCAATATCTAGATGGCTCACGACCAGCCCGTGGATGTGAGCTGCGCCCACCGCGCGTAGGTACGGCGCGATGATGCGCGAGCCCGCATCGCTTGTCTCGGTCCAGCGCGGGCCGGTGTCGTAAACGAGCGTGTGCCTTGCGGTCTGGACGACGGCGGTTGTGCCTTGCCCGATGTCGAGCACCGCAAGATTGAACTCCCCCTTGGGCGGCGCTTCTGGCAACAGCATGAACAGTGGCAAACACCACACAGCGCCCAGCCACCGATGGGGCCAGCCGCGCGGCGCGAGCAGAATTAAGCAACCCAACACCGCGAGCCCGACGCTCCACCACGGCGGCGCGTGTTGCACCCACAGTGTCGCTGGCAGCGTCGTGAGCCATTGCAGGCCCGCTGCGAGCCACGCAATGAGTTGATGCGCAATACTCAGCAACGCGTCAATCGGGAAGATCAGCCAGATCAACGTGAGCGGAACCACCAGCATAGTTATCAAAGGAATCGCCACCGCGTTGGCGAGTGGCCCCACGAGTGAAACCTGTTGAAACAGCGCGATAGAAATTGGCGCGAGACCAAAAGTGACAGCAGCTTGCGTGACCAGTAGGGTCTGCCACCAAGTGCGTTCGCCCACACGCCCCACGGTGACGAACATCAACATAAAAACAGCTAGAAACGAGAACCAAAATCCGACCGCCAGTACCGCCCACGGATCAATGACCAGCACCACGACTGCCGACCAAGACAAGATCAACCAAGGCGATAAAGCTCGCCGCAGCATCAGCGCGAGCGCAGCTGTGAGCAACATGTAGCAAGTGCGTTGCGCAGGCACGGCAAAGCCCGACAACGCGGCGTATGCCACCGCGACAAGCGCTGCGACCAAGGCCGCGGCTTGCTGCGCGGGCAGGCGCGACACGAGACGGGGAGAGCGTCGCCACAGCGCGAAAACGGCTAAGGCAATCCAAGTCGCAAACAGCGTGACGTGCGCGCCGCTGATCGATAGTAAGTGCGACACGGCCGTAGCGTTAAACAGCGCCCAATCGGCTTCTGAAATAGCGCGTTGGTCGCCAAGTGCCAGCGCAATGAGTACGCCTGCGTAGCGCTGGTCCGTGAGTGCGCTTTGCATGCGTTCGCGCAATCGATCACGCAATTGGTTTAGGTAATCAATCGCGCGGCCTGCGTTGGCCGCAAGCCGGCGGTTGGGCTCGTCGCCTCGCACGCTGCCAGTGGCGCGCAATTCGTGTTCCAGCATCCACGCTTCGCTATCGAAGCCATGTGGATTGACGTAGCCGTGCGGTCGCTTGAGCCGCACCGTGAACTGCCAGCGCTCGCCTGCACGCAGCGTCGGCAACGGCTCACCTTGCAATTCCTTTATCGAAGGCTTGTACCAACCGAGCGCAATGCGCGGGGGCACGGTGGCCCCGGGCGTCAAAACGCGCTCAACGGCGAACGCGAAACGCACGCCAAGTGCGTCAGCTTGCGGCAATTCATCAATCACGCCGATGAGCTCGATGTCGCGCGCTTCCCACGCGCTGGGCAATGTGTGCGACATGCGCAAATCAGCGCGAACTAACGCGAAGCTCGCACCCAAAGAGAGGGCAACGATGAGCGTCAAGCAAAGCGAAGGCTTCGCTTCGCGTAACAACAAAGCGCTGCCAATAGCGCCCGCAAGCAACAGCACCGCAATCATCGTCCAGCGCGGTGGCAGCGAGGAGCTCAGCTGCGCCAGCGCGACGCCCAGCGCGAAAGTGAGCAGCGTGATGACGGTGCGCATGCTTGTTTGCGGCTAGGACTACACAGGGCTAGCGCGTGTTGTGTTAATCCACCTTCCAATGCCCCGATTTGCCGCCCAATTTTTCGAGCAGACGTACGTTGGAAATCACCATGCCGCGATCGACTGCTTTGCACATGTCGTAAATCGTCAAGAGCCCAGTGCTCGCGGCGGTGAGCGCCTCCATTTCCACGCCAGTGCGGCCAACTGTCTCTGCGGTGACTTCGATATTCACTGTGGACGCCATTTCGTCCGTCGTGAATTCAACCGCCACTCGAGTGAGCGGGATTGGATGCGCCAGCGGAATCAAGTCAGCGCAGCGCTTGGCGCCCTGAATGGCCGCGATGCGCGCGATGCCCAGGACATCGCCCTTCTTGTGCGAACCAGACTCAATGAGCGCAAGCGTGGCGGGTTGCATGGCGATCGTGCCCTCGGCGCGCGCCACGCGTTTGGTTTCGGCCTTGGCCCCGACGTCGACCATGTGCGCTTGTCCGGCAGTGTCAAAATGCGTGAGCGGTTGCGTTGAATCAGTCATGAGTAGGCTTAACTTCGTTAATGCAAGGAACTTGCGCGGGTTTTCGGCTATCTTAGCAAGATGAACGTTGCTACTTTTCTGAGCCCGCCTTGCTCAATTCGCCATTTAGCGAGCGTGGTGCTGAGCGCAGCTACCGCCGTCGCGTGTGCCCAATCCTTGTTGCCCGAACTGGGCGACAGCTCGGGCGCACTGGTGACGAGCCAGCAAGAAAGAAAAGTGGGCGCAGAAGGCATGCGCGAGCTGCGAGCCAGCGGCGCGTATCTGCAAGACCCGGAGGTCAATGCGTATCTGAACGAATTGGGGCAACGTGTGCTGGCTGCCAACCCGTCGATTCGCGAACCATTTGAGTTTTTCGCAGTGGCCGACGGTGGCGTCAATGCGTTTGCCATGCCTGGTGGTTACATCGGCGTGAACATGGGATTGGTGCTTCTGACGCAGTCCGAAAGTGAGCTCGCCAGTGTGCTTGCGCATGAAGTGGCGCACGTCACACAGAAGCACTATGCGCGCATGATGGACGATCAACGCAAGAACGCATGGATGGGCATCGCAGGCCTCGCCGGCGCGGTGCTTGCGGGCGCGAAAGGCAAAGGCGACGCTGCTCAAGCGGTGCTGCTTGGGTCGCAGGCCGCGACCGTCCAAAACTATCTGAATTTTTCGCGCGAAAACGAGCGCGAGGCTGATCGCATTGGTTATCAGTATCTGATCCGAGCCCAGTTCGACGCGTCGGCGATGGGCGTCTTTATGGAGCGCTTGCAGCGCGCCACGACGATTTCCGACACTGGTGTGGTGCCCGGCTATTTGCGTACGCACCCGATTACGTTGGAACGTATCGCTGATGCCAATACGCGTGCGGCTAGCGTGGAGTTCAAGCTCGCCAAAGAAAGCGTTGATTTTCATTACGTACGCGCACTTTTGCGCAGCTACGTCGGCGAGCCGAAAACTGCGGTCGCGTTTTTTGAATCAGCGTTGGAAGAGCGCAAGTACGCCTCCGAACCCGCCACCCGTTACGGCCTCGCCGCGTCGCTGCTGCGCTCGCGCGACTTCTCGCGCGGCAAGCAAGTATTGGCTTCGCTCGAGCGTGACGGCGTGCGCCACCCGATGATTCCAGCGATGCTCGGGCAAATGCTCATTCAAAACGAAGAAATCCCGGCAGCGGTGAAGCACTTCGAGCAAGCGCTCGCTGAATATCCAAATCACTGGCAACTGCACTACGACCTGCCCGAAGTGTTGCTGCGCGCGAAGGAGCCGAAACGCGCGCTTGCGTCTGTCGAAAAAAGTTTGGTTCGTCGGCCCGATGATGTGCAACTTTTTGAGTTGGCCGCGCGGGCGAGTGCTGACTTGGGTTTGAAGATGAAGCAGCATCGCTTTCTGGGCGAACAGTACGCAAGACAAGGCAACTTACGAGGCGCGCTCGATCAATTTGAGTTGGCCTCAAAGGCCGGCGACGGCGATTACTACGAAGCCAGTTACGTTGACGCCCGCGCTCGTGAAATCAAACGCGAAATCGAACAATTGCGTAAGGACAATCGACGCACGCTTTTTGAGTAGCGGGTCGCGGCCGATGCGAGCCTTCCTTATCGCTCTTCGCTAACAACTTTTATGCGCAAGTGACAGCCGGGCGGCGGTTACGCGGATATAGTTGCAAATGTCGACTCATAGAAAAAATGGGCTGTAACGACCTGTGGGCAGTCGATGGCCGTGAAAAGTTATTGCATTCAACGATCTCGAATCGCCTAACGCAATAATTTTGACAACGCGGTTCGGCAGTCTGCTTTCGGTAGCGCCGCGAGCGCCTTGCTTTCTGCGGCATTGGCCGCTTTCTGGTCTCGCTTCAACCCCTCGCCGTGGCGCATCATCGCCGCGAGCCGGCATTCGCCCCACGCCACGCCGTTCTCCGCCGCGCGCTTGTACTGAATCGCAGCGACAGCGCGATCTCGTTTGGTGCCGCGGCCTAAAAAGTGCATGTCCCCGAGGTTCACGGCTCCATCAAAATTTTGTAGTTCGATTGCGCGCGTGAAGAACGCGATGGCTTGCGCGTCGTCACGCTTTACGCCCGCGCCTTGCCGGTACAACAAGCCCAGGTTGTTTGCGCTCTGGCCTTGCCCCGCTTCCGCAGCTTTGCGATAAAGTACAGCAGCAGCAGCGGCGTCTTTCGGGCCGCCATGTCCGTCGTCGAGCATGCTCGCGAGGTTGTGCATCGCGTTCATGTCGCCAGCCTCGGCGGCTTTGCCCAGCCAATGCCGTGCTTTCACCGGATCGTTTAGGCCGTAGTTGCCGTGAAGATAGGCGGTGCCGAGCTTCAATTGCGACTCGACGAGTCCCGCTTCGGCGGCCTTCGCAAGCCACATTGCGCCGCCGGCGGCGTCACGCGGCCCACCTTCGCCTGCTAATAGCACCGCCGCGGCGTTGTGCATGCAGACGGACTCGCCCATATCCGCGCCACGCAGATAGGCATTGCGCGCGCGCGCGAGCGAATCGTCGTCGCGCGAGAGCTTTCGCAGCAGATTCCCGACGTGACAGTTCGACTCGCCATAACCGCGCGCAGCGGCCTTTTCGTGCCATCCGAGCGCTGCCCGGTCGTCGTTGGGCAACTCGTTGCTGTTTTGTAGCAGCACACCCAAATTGAACTGCGACTCAGGGTGTCCGGCCTCTGCCAGCGGTAGCCACGCATGAAAGGTGGCTGCGTCTTGGCGGTTTTTGTAATAGATCAACCCTTGGTCGCGCACCGCTTCACCGGCCGGCGTGAGCTTGCCATCGCTGACGAGAATCACCGGGCTGGTCGTGGCCTTAGTCGCGGGCGCTGCGGCTGCGTCTTCGCTCGCGGTCGGTGGTGTTTGACATGCAGCGAGGAGAATCGCGCTGGCCGCAAGTGTGAGCGCGAGGGCGAAAGAGGCGTGGGTCGAGCGGGTGCTGTGGTTGACGGCGTGGCGAGGCAGGTGTGCGAGCAACATGGTGTGTCTGGGCTTTGAGTTCACGGGGTGGCGGCGACACGATGCCATGCGGCACGCCATCGGTCAAGAGCGGAAATGGAGGTCGGCAATCGTGCGACGCGCAAATTTAGCGCGAGAAGCTGAGGACGTGATGAAGAACGCGTCCGCAAATAGGCCGTGTCTCGATTGCGAACATAGCGGAGTCGATCGATTGCACACCTATGCGCACGGGTTCCAAGCGCGAACGGTTATCCTATTCACATTGACAGCATGACACGATAACGAGGCGCGATGGGTCTGCGCATCCGTCGATGCGTTGACGCAAATCATCGCACCGGGGCGCGGCTTCGGTAAATTAGTCGAACGGCGCGGCGTTCTGCGTTTTATGCCAAAGAATTTTCAATGCCACGCGTGGCGCATTCAGGAGAAACATGATGAAAGTACTACTAGCCGTTGATGGGAGCGCCGACACCAAACGAATGCTCGCCTACCTTGCCACCCACGATGACTTGCTCGGTGCTTCGCCGAAGTATGTTGTCCTCAACGTGCAGCCCGCCGTGCCCGGTGGCGCCGCGAAGTTTGCGGGAAAGGAGATGGTCGCTGAGTTTCATCAGGCCGAAGCCGAATCGGTGTTGGGCCCCGTCACCAAATTTCTAGATCGGCACAACGCGAGCTACACCGCGGACTTTCGAGTGGGACACGCCGCCGAGGAAATTTTGCGCGCCGCGAAAAAATCCAAAGTGGACATGATCATCATGGGCTCGCAGGGCCGGGGCAGCATTCGCACGTTGCTCTTGGGCTCAGTCGCGCAGAAGGTATTGTCTGGCTCAGAAGTGCCGGTGATGGTGGTGCGATAACGCGCGTCGGTAACTAACGATTTGGCGGGGCTCGGTGACACCGAGCGCGCCGCCAAGTCCGTCCCCACACAGAGACGTCGTTCCGCGGAACGAACAATTCATCAATTGAGGCGAAATCGTGACTGCCGGAGACTTACGGCCGTAGCGACAGCGTGCGTGCTAACAAGCCCCACACCGCTTGCGCTTCGCCAGTGTGCTTTTGCTCGGCGTTTAGGCGCACGCTAAGCACGCTCGCTGTACTCGGCGCTCTGGCGTTGATCTCCGCCGCGAAATTAGTCTCGATTGTTTCAACGCCTGCACCTTCGGCTACGCCGATCATCGCGAACCCCGTACCCTTGATCGTGCCGAGCGCGGTGATTTCAACCGATGCGCCCTTGCCTGCCATCGCCTTCGTCAGCTCCACTCTTCGTGAAGCAATCAGGCTCGCGGGCTTGCTTGCGTCTGTCGCGCTCGTCAGGTTTGGTAGTGGCCGCAGCGTAATCGTCAGATCGGGGCCGCTGGCGCGCGTCGTGTGTTTAAACCGAACAATGAGCGCGTCCTTGCTGTCTTCAACCACCTGCGGCTGCAAGAACGTTGGGTATTGCAGCGCCAGACGCTTGTGATTAAAGGTGGTGTCCGGCGCGTTGTCCACCACGACGTTGAGCGGTGCAGCAACCGTGCTCGGCGAGGCGGTCACGGGCGGTTTTGTGGCAACAGGTGAGGATGCAGAGGTAGGCACAGCGGCGGGGTCCGGAGTTCCCACGACAGTGACGGGTGTTGCCGCGGGCAGTGCGGGCTTGAGCGCTGGTAATTTCAGCGACGCTTGCAACGTGGTGGACAGCGCTTCAATGGCTGGCGTGCGCGTGAGTACGATTTCGATGAATTCCCAAATTTCCTCGTCGTGTAGCACAGAGGCAAATCGCACCGCTGGCACCTTTGACGCGCCGTTACCCGGCAACGACGCCCCCAACGCAGAATACGGCCCGTAGTTCGAGAATGGCGTGCTGCTCTCGTTGCCGGTCGTGCGCAGCAACGTGGCTAGCGCATTCTCGTGAACGCCGGTGACATAGGCCAGTTTCCGCACGAACGATTGCGTGGCGGGGACCGTCGGCGGGAGCGGTTTGCGGTTGATCCAGAGCTCAAACTGCTGTCCGTCTAGCTTGCAAACCAACGCACCTTCGGCGAGAAAGCAACTCGCTGGCGCATCAAACTGTGCGCCGTTGACCGTGACCGGTGCCGCGCTCGCGGGCGTACCGACGAGAGCGAACAGAGATAGTGCAACGATGGGGAGGAGCGAACGAGTGGAAATCATCAATGGCAAGCGGGTTGATGCGGCGACCGCGCACAATGCGCAGAATGGGCGAAACCTGCGAAGCGTAGCGGAATCGCCCTCGGAGTCTGCTGGGAATAAGTTCGGTACAGCTTTTGCGCGCGAACGACAGTGGACTGGTCGTTTGCGGTGATTTTATATAGTTATCGACTCTATGATAAAACCTGCTGAAACGACCACTGCGCGGTCGTTGTCCGTAAAAAGCTGTACGTCGGTTTCTTTGAGACATCGTCGCGCGGCGCTACAGCTTCGGTAATCGTCGCGCCCACCACGGTGTCATCAGCATGCCGCGCACGCTGTGCCACTTCGGCGCGGCGAGTGCATTGAGGCCGGAACCAACGGTGGGCGTGGAGCTCGGCTGGTAGGTGCCGAACAGCCTATCCCACACTGAGAACAGTTGGCCGTAGTTGGAATTGGTAAACGCCTCGCGCGGATCGTGATGCAACCAATGCGCCGTCGGCGGCACAATCAGCCAGCTCATATAGCGCTCCATCCACGACACCGTGCGCGGCGACCACGCGACGGCTGCGTGGTGCAGGTGAGAGGTAATGATTGCCAAGGTGTCACGCAGTAGCAGTGCCCACAACGGTGCACCCAGCGCCATCATCAACAGCACGCGCACGCCAACGACCAGCAGATACGAAAGCGGATGTTGTCGCAGCGACGTCGACGCATCAAGGTTCAGGTCAGAGTGATGCACCGCGTGCAACAACCACATCGGACGGAATCGGTGTGACGCACGATGAAACACGTAGTCCGAAAAATCCGCGAGCACAAACCCGAGCAGCGCGGCCAACCACAAAGGCACGTTGGGGCTGCGCAGCACTCCCAATTGCAGAGCGTCGGCGGTATTTTGTATTGGCGAAAAAAGCGCCCACGACGCCGAGGTCAAAACCGCCGCAACGATCAGCCAAAGGAGAAAATTACGCAGCAAATGCAGCCCACGCTGCCGCGCTGTCCAAGCGTACTTAGGCCAAATCATTTCGGCTGCGACGGTCAGCGCAAAGCCTCCGAAGAGCGCCACCCAGATAAAGGTTGCTAGTGTCATAGTGGGTACGGAGTGGTTAGATTTGACGTTCGATTTGACTTAAGGACGAAGCGCAGCATTTCCGCTCGTCTAGGCGACTCGGCGATACGAACGCGGTTCGCATCGCGCTAATTCATCGCCTCATTGAATGGAATTGCCACGAGAGTTCGCATTGACGCAGTTGCATCGCGTCGTTAAACTCGGGACTAATCTTAAACAAGTGGGGCACTGATGATTCGATTCTGCAAATTTGTGACGACCGCGCTCGCAGCGTTGGCGTTTGCGGTGCCGTCGTGGGCGGGTGTTGCTGGAACCTTCGTCAGCAGCCAACCGACTCCTACCAAGACATTCGTGCCGGGCGAGGTTTACACGCTCACGATGACTGCAAACACGAGTAACCCGACAGGGGTCAGATTTGCATCAGCCTTCGTGCTCAACCCCAACGTCGGCAGCCAGTTCCAGATCGTTCCCGGTGGAACCTGCGCGCTCGCCACAGCTTACGCAACCGGCCAAACCTGCACGGTGAATGTTCAGTTCACGGGTACGTCGCCCGGCTCGTTTAACGCCCTGTTGCTTGGACAATGTGAGCTGGTTCCCTTTGTCGCAGTGGGTGGCTACGGCGTCAGTTGCACCAGCACAACGCCCGGCCTGCAATCCACCTTGGGTGCGTTCGTAGGAACCGGCGTCGCAGCTGGCGTTGACGCGCTTGGCACCACCGGTTTCGCCACGCTGATTCTCATGATGCTTGGTCTCGGCGCTTTTTTCACGCTGCGCCGACAGTCGTAACCGAAGCGTTCGCTACTCAAAAAAGGGCACCTTTTGGTGCCTTTTTTCTTTTGAAATTAATGCACACACGTTTTCTCGCGAGGCAATCGGTGCGACGTTTCAAGACCGCTTCACTCAAACCCTACTCGCAATGCTCATGAGCCAGAAAGCAAATCACAGCATTGATTTCTTTGATCAACAATTTCAGCATCAAGTTCGTGCCGAGGACTACATGCTTAATCCGTTTGAGTGCGCCGCGTTACCTCATCTGCGTGGACGCGTGCTTGATCTGGGCTGTGGCATGGGAAACTTGGCGGTGGCCGCCGCACGTAAGGGTCGTTCCGTTTTGGCGCTTGACGGCAGCAACACTGCCATCGCCCACTTGAAGCAACGCGCAGATCGCGATTCGCTTGACATTGACGCGAGATGCGTCGATTTGTCGAGTTTCGCGTTGAATGAATCGTTCGACACGATAGTCTGCATCGGATTACTGATGTTTTTTGACCGCGCGACGGCGCACAAATCGTTGGCTCAGATACAGCAACGAACGCAGGCGGGCGGCATCGCCATCGTGAACGCGCTGGTAGTGGGAACGACCTATCTAGACATGTTCGACGCAGGGCACCACTATCTTTTCGGCCGCGATGAAATTGAAAGTCAGTTCCGGCACTGGCAAATTTTGGAAGCGACTCACCAGAGCTTTGACGCGCTCAATGACCACTTGAAAGTCTTTACAACGGTTGTCGCGCGAAAGCCCACGGGTTAATTCACCACGGTGCGGCGCGAGCGTTAAGACGCCAAGCTGCCGAGATAAATAAGCGCTGACACGCCCAACAATCCCACCCAGCCGACATGTTTGCCTTGCGTGCCGACAAAAACGAGCAATGCCGCGAAGAACATGGTCACTGCCAGCACCCACTCGACCAAAGCCGGAAACGCAACGCGTGCGTCTGGCAACGCCAACCAGAGCAATATCGCTGCGCTACCCCACCCGAACGCCGTGAGTGCATGCCAGCTCGCCCACAATATACGCACATGTTTTTCGTGCAATCGTACGCCGCCGTGCGTAGGCACGAGGCCACCTTGCGGCGAGCGTCGCAGACGTTGAAATATCAGCCGCTCGCCCAGTAATGAATGCACCAGTCCGACGACAAACGCGAGCACTGCCGCCGCGAGCAAATATCCGTTCATGGGGTTACCTCAGTTAATCCGACGGCGCTGCTGCGTCGTTCACGGACGCGCGGCGGTACAAACGCAGCCGCATGCCACCGCTCGGGCGAAGCGTCACGTTGAGCATGCCGGCCGGGCGCAATGACTGCTGCGAATCAATCGATAGGACGTATCGCTGCATCAACATCGCCGCGATCAACGTCATCTCGAGCATTGCAAAGTGTTGCCCGATACACACGCGTGGTCCTGCGCCAAACGGCATCCACGCTCCACGCGGCGGGCTCTCGGCGCTCGCCACAAAACGTTCTGGCCGAAACGATTCCGGATCAGGAAACCAGCGGGCGTCGTGGTGTGCCACCCATGGCGCAATCCGAACCAACGAGCCGCGTGGAATCGTCCATTCACCGATCTGCACATCGCGCACCGCGCGACGGCTCATCAACGCGGCCACCGGTGGATACAAACGCATCGCCTCCTTGATGGTGGCTTGCAGGTAATCGAGACGCGGTGCGTCGGCAACCGTTGGTTCGCGGCCTTGCAACACGTCGTCGAGCTCGCGCTTAATTTTCCGCGACACGTCTCCGTCTTCGGCAACGAGGCGTGCCCACCACACGAGCGCCGTTGCGCTGGTTTCATGTCCCGCCTGGAATAGCAC
>JAGNQL010000149.1 GCA_017989135.1 Burkholderiales bacterium | reverse complement strand
GAATAACATGATCAGCATCAAACCAACCCAAAATGTTGGCAAGCTGAAACCCAGAATCGAACCCGCCATGATCGTCTTGCCCAAGAAGCCGTCAGGTTTCAGGCCTGCGATCAAACCCAAAGGAATTCCGATTCCCACGGCGATAAACATTGCAGCAAACGCAAGCTCTAGCGTTGCGGGCATCCGGCTCAGAATGAGTTCAAGCGCAGGAACTCCGTGCGCGAAGCTGCGACCCAAGTCCCCCGTCACCGCGCCCGTTAGAAAGCGACCAAACTGCGCCCAAAGCGACTTGTCTAGGCCGAGGGCAATGATCGCGCGATCACGTTCAGCCTGGTCTGCTTGCGAGCTGATCAGAATGTCGATGGGATTGCCGATGAGGTAAACGCCGACGAACACGAGCACACTCATCGCGAGCATTACCAGCAGCGATTGCGCGAGTCGGCGGAGCAAAAATGCAATCATTCAGAAAATGCGTAGGTGACGCAGCACGATCTATGCGCTACGCTTCCGACTCATTCGGCAAAGCAGGGTTGTCAACGCGTCCATTCTACGGGGCGTTTTCGCGAAAGCCCCCGCCTTGCTCTACAAACTGTTCTAGTGTCATCAGGAGGACGCATGAAATCCACGCGCACCGTTCGCTCTCTCCCGCGAGTTTTGCTCGCGACATCGCTGCTCACGGCCACAGCCGTAGCGTCCGCCTCAGACTTGTGGATGTACAGCGGGCGTGATTTCACAGGCTCGTTCGCCCGCATCTCACGCTCCGAACCCAACCTCTCCATTGGTGCAGCCCGCTCCATTCGTGTCGGCTCCGGCGTCTGGGATGCATGCACGGGACAGAACTTCACGGGAGAATGCCGCCGGCTCTCTCCCGGCGATTACCGAGAGCTGGGCAGCCGCAGCGGCGACACCATCGCTTCACTGCGCGACGTAACTTACGCGGCGGCCACCGTCAACGCGCCAGCGTACGCACCTCCGCGCATTCAGCTGTTTGAAGGCCGCGGCTACAGCGGTCGTATGGTTAACTTGGAGCGCAGTGCAGGCAATCTCGAAGTCGCGGACTTTGGTTACCGTCCAGTTTCCGCCATCGTCACCGGCGGTACTTGGGAGATTTGCACAGAACTCAACTACAACGGCCGCTGCCAAGCGCTGCCGCCGGGCCAATACCCCGATCTAGGGGCGCAACTTGCCACGCGCATCATAAGCGTACGCCTCGTGGATCAGCCGCCGGTAGCGGTACGTCCAGAGCCCCGTTATGAGCAACGTCCTGAAGGGCGTCCGGACGCCCTAGCCAACGCTGTCGGTGCGATTTTGGGCGGGGTCATCGCCGCCAATACGGCACCACCACCGCCACCGCATTCCGGAGCGACAGCGCCTCCTGTCTACGGAAATCCATATGACCGCGTTCGCGTCGAGGTGTACACCAATCCGGATTTTGGTGGCCAAGCGATGACGCTGGACGGCGACGTTGATTCGCTTCGCAATACCGGCTTCAACGATCGAATTCAGTCGATGCGCATATTTGGCGGTAACTGGGAAGCTTGCGAAGATCGCGATTATCGTGGTGCCTGCCTCGTGTTTGGCCCAGGTGATTATCGGCGCCTGCCGCCACAACTTGATCGCTCAATCTCCTCAATGCGTCGACTGAGTGCGGAGCCAAGCTGGTCCGGTTTGAGCCCAGCGGGCCGAAACTTTGTTGTGATGGACGGTGGCGCCGGTCGCAGCCGTCATCCCCTTTGGCTGTATGAGCATGGCAATTTCAACGGCCGCACACTACGCGCGACCGGCGAAATTAGCGACCTGTCTTCGACCGGGATGAATGACGTGACTTCGTCCATCTTCATCAGCATCGGCACGTGGCAATTTTGTGAGCACGCGAACTACGGCGGCCGTTGCTTCACGCTCGGGCCAGGCCAATACTCCGAAATGCCGGTTGGAATGAATGACACCATCTCCTCGTTCCGTCGCGTTCGCTGAGTTCACATGCTCACCACGTCTGAACTTAAAGCGTTGCTCGCCACTACCAAAACGATAGCGGTGGTGGGCTTGTCGGCCGATACCAGTCGGCCGAGCTTCGAAGTGGCTGAAGTCATGCAGCGCGCGGGCTACCGAATCATTCCGGTCAATCCGCGCTACGCGGGTCAAAACATTCTCGGCGAACCTTGCGTCGCCTCGCTAGCGGATGTCAAAGAACGCATCGACATCGTCGATTGCTTTCGCCGTAGCGAGGAGATGGTTGACGTAGCCACGGCCGCCGCTGCCGTGGCACCGCTGCCGCGCGTACTCTGGATGCAAATCGGCGTTATGAACGCCGAAGCTGCGGCCATTGCGCGTGACGCCGGCATGACCGTGGTTCAGGATCGGTGCCTCAAGCTCGATTACCAAGCGCTGCGATAAGTCGGCATGTCAAATCTAAAGGCGCGGCCAATAACATTGGCGATGAGGGTGTGGCGATGAAATTTTCTTTGCGTACTGTGACACTGGGTGCAGCGCTCTTCGCGTCGACTCTCGCGCTACTGCCTGCGAGCGGCGCTTTGGCGCGAGCCGTCTCCTGCCCCGTCGGTGGAGTGATCACGGTAAACGAGTTACCGCGCCAAGGCAAAGAAACACTAGCGCTAATCGCTGCTGGTGGCCCGTTCGCGAGCCATCGTGACGGCATCAGTTTCAGCAATCGCGAGCGCATCTTACCGAAGGCGCAACGCGGTTACTACCGCGAATACACCGTGCGCACGCCGGGCGTGAAGCACCGCGGCGCACGACGCATCGTCTGTGGTGGGGATCAACGCGCGCTTGAAGCCTGCTACTACACCGACGATCATTATCAATCTTTCAAGTGCATTGCACGCTGAGAACACGCGGGCTGCGTCCAAAGGAAAATCTATGACCAACGCCATCGTTGATGCTCGCGCTGAACGCGTGCTGACCGTGGACCTCAAGGGCGTGCGCTCGAAGAAGGCGCTCCTCGAAGCGCTCGCGGTCGGCTTGAAATTGCCCAAGCATTTCGGTCACAACTGGGATGCGCTCGACGACTGCATCAACGACGATCCGTGGGGAAAGGCAACGAGCACCACGGTCGTTCTTATGAACGCCGCAAACGCCGAAACACGATTGGGTGAACACTGGACAACGCTTCTCGAAATTTTTGAAGAATCGGCTGCGGGGTGGACCGAGTTGGGGCGCACACTGCGTGTTGTGCTGGCCTGACTTTCGATCATTTTTCATGGCAGAAATTCCACCACCGTTTGCGGTGAGCCTGTTCTACGATAAACGTTGCCCCCTATCGATGCTCCATGGTGGAATGATCTCGCTCGCGTGAAAACCTTCGGCCTATTCCTGTTCTTTCTCGCGGCCGCATTCGCGGTGGCAGGTATCGCGGCGGCAATCAAAGGCGCTGGCGGTCGAGTCTGCTTCCTTTTCGCGTTCCTCAGCATCTTCGCCTACAAATGGGGTCGCAATTGTTATCACGACCTGCGCCATGACCAGCGCGATGATTCGCTACCTTGGTGGAACCGATACTTTTGACCCTCAAAATCCCCCGCTCCGTTCTCGTCATTCCGTTTACCGATGACGGCCAGACGCTCCTGATTGAACGCGCAGATTTCGCTGGCTTCTGGCAATCGGTCACCGGCTCGCAAGAAATCGGGGAATCCTTCGCCGAGACCGCCGCGCGAGAGGTCGAAGAAGAAACCGGCTTTGTTGCCGCTGATTTCGGCGGAGTGATCGACCTTCGCTACGAGAACGTTTACAGCATCTACCCGCACTGGCGGCACCGCTACCCGGAAGGCGTCTGCCACAATCGAGAACGCTGCTTCGCGCTTCGGCTGCCCTCGACGCTGCAGCCCACGCTCGCACCGCGCGAACACGTAGCCTACGAATGGATGCCGATCAGGAGCGCGCTTGCGCGGGTAGGTTCGTGGAGCAATGCGGCGGCGCTGAATGCACTCCGTGCGTGCGCTGCTGACGCATCTTAGCCGCGGGTTCGGTTTGTACCCACATCGGCCCCGCCCGCCGCTACAAAAGCAGCGTCTGGCAACGCCAACAATTCGACACGGGACATACGCTCACAGTCTGCAGCGATCTTGTGATGCAGACCGTCGACTACCATATCTACGGACTCGAGCACAAAGCGAACCATGTCGGCAAAAGGAATTACGTGCCCATCATCAACCGTACTCTTGACTACGACTGAAGTAATAACGTCGCCAATCTTGTTTGCGCAATGCTCGTCGTTTATAGCAACGCCCGCAACGACTTGCGTGTACGCGTTTTCGTCGTGAACGAAGTGCTTATCTCTCAGCTTCTTGAAGTATTCATACACAGACAGATGATAGGTTTGTCCCGACAAGATGTCCTCTGCAAAGAGTCGAGCACGCGCTTTGCTAGATCCAAAACACTTGTAGAAACTGGCGATGGCGGCCATCCACAGTCCACTTGCGACGATTGATTCGTGTCGCAAATTTATTTGCACTAGCTCGTTCAAGACGGAAAGACAGAAGCGCAGATCCACCTGATGTAGGGTCATATCGCGCAACTGTCTCGTATCGTTCGAATCGATCAGTTTGAACGCTACACAGTCGGGGTACCCGTCGATATGGATTTTGTCACCTTGCAGTGTCGTCCCTAACGTCTTCATCTTCGATCCTCGAGTGCGATTTGGTGTCTAGTGCTCGCGACTTACGGTAATTGATGCTAACGCGGAGTAACAGCGGGCCTAACTCGAACCGCCCCGCCCACCCGCCGTAACGTGCTCACCGACCCACACATCTGCGCCACGTATTGCAGCGCCATGCGGTGCTCAGGTTCGCTGTAATCGCCGAGAGCGTCCGCGACCATCGTCATCTGAAAGTTGCGCATATAGCCGTCGATGCAGCTGACCATCACACCGTGATGCGCGAACACGCCGCAGACCACGACCTGATCGCGATTCATTTTTCGTAGTGTCGGCTCAAGTTCGGTCTGAAAAAACGCGCTGTGACGCGGCTTGTGAATGACGTATTCGTCGTCGCGTGGCGCGAGAGCGCTCAGGATTTCGCAGTCCTCTTCACGCACATGCGCGGCGTTCAAACCGTCGCCCCACACCGTCAAACCAAGCCCGCGTTCGAAACGCGATTTCGCGCGCTCACCACGACAGAAAAACACCGGCAACCTCGCCGCACGAAACGCCGAGACCAACGATGAAACGTTCGCTACCAACGGCGCCCGATCCACAAACAAATCCACCCAATAATTCTGCATGTCGTGCACTAGAAGCACCATGCGTTCGGGGTTCAAATCCCAGACAATTTTGTTGTACGCGAGACACTCCTCGCTAGGCAACGCGTACGGTGCAATCGGGTTTCGCGCAAGAGTGCGTTGAGAATTTAAGACAGTCAGAGCAGTCATTTTCGAATCGGTGCGAGGCTTGGTTTCGCAAACGTTAGCGGTTTTTCCTTGCGCCGTGGCGGCGTTGCCAGCGAAGTCGGCCGCGGCGCCAGCAACGAACGGCAAGCCGCATGCTAAAAATGCAGCCGCAGTCAGTTCTGACGGCAGAAGCGCGTTCGGTGCGCGCTCATGTTGGCAGTTTCATCTTTTTGCAACGAACGACAGCTACGTATGGCTTTCAGGTCATTTTTGTAACAAGTCGACTATTAGTAAAAAATAGCCCAAAGCACCACCCAGCAGTCGCTCCATGCAAAAAGCCGTTATCTCTTTTCCCAGTGCCGTGTTGTTTGATTTCGACGGCACGCTCGTCGACAGCGCGCCCGACCTTGCTGGCGCGGTTAACGACTTGCGTGTGGAGCGCGGCCTGCCGCCGTTGCCGTTCGAAACCTTGCGCCCGTATGCCACTTATGGCGCGCGCAGCTTGCTGAAAGCGGGACTGGGCCTTACGGCCGAACACGCCGAATACGCGGCGACGCGTCTGCGCTTTCTCGAAATTTACGATGAACGCAAACTGCGCCACTCAAACCTATACGACGGCGTGTTGGAACTGCTGATCGCGCTGGAACGGCAACGCATTACATGGGGCATCGTGACCAATAAAAACACGCGGCTAGCCGAACCGATGATTCACGAATTGCTGCGCGACCGTGCATTCGCGCCTGCGGCGGTGGTCTGCGGCGACACCACGCCCACACCGAAGCCGCACCCCGCCCCACTGCTGCTGGCAGCGAGCCACGCGAAGATTGATGTGGCAACCTGCTGGTACGTAGGCGACGGCGAGAGCGACGTTAAAGCGGGACTCGCAGCAGGAATGACCTCGGTGCTCGCCACCTACGGTTATGTGCCGGATCTCGCGCACGCCCGCACGTGGGGCGCCCATCACGAAATCGATCAGCCTTTGGATTTACTCGCGCTGCTCAATTCGGCTGCCTGACCACAGCCCACCGGCGCATACACCCAACGGCGGGGCGCGCCTTTACGCTCGG
>JAGNQL010000148.1 GCA_017989135.1 Burkholderiales bacterium | reverse complement strand
GCGCTGCGATCATCCGGATATTGAAGAATTCATACACGCCAAGGACACAGGGGATCTCAAAAACTTCAATGTCTCGGTAGCGATCACAGATGCGTTTATGGAGGCGGTAATCAAGGATGACGCCGTGCTGCTTACGCATCGCGCCAAGCCAGGAGCGGAGCAGATCTCAGCTGGCGCGCATCAGCTCGATTCAGTCGATAGCGGACTCTGGGTTTACCGCAGCGTGCCCGCGCGTGGGCTTTGGGACCAGATCATGCGCTCAACGTATGACCATGCCGAACCCGGCGTGCTCTTTCTAGATCGCATTAACCGCGATAACAATTTGTCGTACTGCGAAACAATCAGCACCACTAATCCGTGCGCTGAGCAGCCGTTGCCGCCATACGGTTGCTGTTGCCTTGGCTCGATCGACCTTGCAAGGTTCGTTCGTGAACCGTTCACCGAGCGCGCTGGTTTCGACGAAACAGGCTTTGCGCATATGGTTCGCGTCGCTGTGCGCATGCTCGACAACGTGCTCGATGTAACAGTGTGGCCATTGCCGCAGCAAAAGAATGAAGCCGACAATAAACGTCGAATCGGTTTGGGTTTCACTGCTTTGGGCGATGCGCTGATCATGCTGAATCTGCGCTATGACACAGAAGAGGCGCGGGAAATGGCACGACACATTTCAGAGCTGATGCGCGACACGGCGTATGCGGCGTCGGTCGATTTGGCGCGCGAGCGTGGCGCGTTTCCAATGTTCAATGCTGACCTGTACCTGAGTGCACCAACGTTTGCCTCGCGATTGCCCGCTGAGATCAAAGCGGCGATCGGCAAGAGCGGAATTCGCAATTCTCACCTGCTGTCGATTGCGCCAACCGGTACGATCAGCCTTGCCTTTGCAGATAACGCGAGCAACGGTATCGAACCGCCTTTCAGCTGGAGCTATTTGCGCAAGAAGCGGATGCCCGACGGAAGCAGTAAATCGTATTCGGTCGAGGATCATGCGTGGCGTTTATTCCACCACCTGCGCGGTGATGAAAGCCGGAACGAACCGCTGCCCCACGCCTTCGTCACAGCGCTTGAGATGAGCGCGCATTCGCATGCCGCGATGGTGGCCGCTGTCGCACCGTATATCGACACGGCAATCTCGAAGACCGTCAATGTTCCAGCGGACTATCCGTATCAAGATTTTCAGGATTTGTATCTGCAGGCATGGCGCTCCGGTTTAAAGGGCCTTGCCACTTACCGTCCCAATGCAGTGCTGGGTTCGGTTTTGAGCGCGCACGAGCCGGTGACAATTGACCCAAACCACTCACTAGACGGCACGAACCAGCGGCTCGCTCTCAAGCGGCTGCCGGCACCGGTGCTCGCATCGCTGCGCTGGCCGGGGCGTCCCGATTTGCCCGGTGGCAACCCCGCGTGGACGTACATGATCCACCATCCATTTGGCGATTTCGCGTTATTCGTTGGGGAGCTTGCTGACGAAAACGGAGGTGGCTCGCGGCCGTTTGAGGTGTGGGTTAATGGTGCAGAGCAACCGCGCGGACTCGGCGCGCTCGCCAAGACACTATCCATGGATTTGCGGGCGAATGATGCTGGGTGGTTGCAGCTGAAACTAGATGCGTTGGCAACGGTAGCGGAGGAGCGTTCATTCGAAATGCCCTTTCCGCCGCACGCGCAGCCGCGCCTGTTCCCCGGAGTCGTTGCGGCTACGGCTGCCGTCATCAGGTGGCGCTGCGAAGTGCTGCGCGCATTGACAAGCGGCGATGGTGAAATCGGGACGGTCGCCACACCGGTAATCGACGCTATGTTCTGTCAGGACGAACCAGACACCGGCACCTCTGGCACCCTGGCGTGGACCGTGGATATCGAAAATCCGGTTGCGGGTGAAAAGTTCTCTCTTACGCTAAAAGAGGTCATGCTGCCAGATGGCGAAGGCGGCAGCACGACGCGTCCGTTCGCGTTGGGACTTTCCGGCAACTACCCGCGCGCGCTCGATGGCGTGGCACGCCTATTGTCACTCGACATGCGCGTAATTGACCCCGCATGGATTGGCATGAAGCTGCGAAAGCTTCTGAACTATGCCGAACCGCTTGGCGGCTTCCTGGCGTTTGTACCCGGTTTAGCGCATGGGGAGCGACGTCAGCGGATCTGGCCATCGACAGTTGCCTACATGGCGCGCCTGATCATCCATCGTTACGCCATGCTTGGCGTTCTAACCGAAGAAGGATTCCCGATTCGCGACATGGGCGTACTTGATGCGCCCAACGACGTCGGCGTTGTGCGCACGTTGCCCGGCAAGCTCTGCCCAGAGTGTCACAACCCGACAATGATTCATCGCGATGGTTGCGACTTTTGCACTGCATGCGGTTACGTTGGGCAATGCGGCTAGGCTTCCGTGAATCAAAAAACACGCATACCTAGAACCGTTTCGCTGCCTGGCTTCAGCGCGCCTGCCGTAGGCCTCGATCAGCCCTTCGAAATGCTCAGCGCATGTCACGAGCGCGTGCAGCGCACACTGCGTTTGCTGGAAAAAATCGTGGCTCATGTGCAAACGCACGGCCCCGACGAAAAGGCAACCGACGCGGCGGTGGATGTGCTCCGGTACTTCGATTTGGCCGCGCCGCGTCATCACGAAGACGAAGAGCTGCATGTGTTTCCGTTGCTCTTGCAGCAAAACGACGCCGTGCTTACCCACGCGGTGACGCGGATGCAAACCGACCATGCGCAGATGACCGCTCAATGGGCAAGACTGCGTGAACCGCTAGTCGCGTTGAGTCAGGCGTCGGGCAGCAGCGCAACGTTCTCGGCGCTAACGCTCTTGCAAGAAGCTGCGAAATTCATAGCGCTTTACGCTGACCACATGCACACCGAAGACACGTTGCTCTACCCGGCAGCGATTGCGCTGGCAGATCCGGCGTTGCTCGCGCGCATGAGCGCCGATATGCGGACGCGTCGGACTGTTTCGCCGTAGTGCATTTGATTTATATGGCTTTTTAGCTCTAACGACCGCCTGGCGGTCGTTACATCAAATATATTGGTAATTATATCTTTGACGGAACAAGGGTAAACCCTAGCATCGAGACTTGCGTCAATAGCTAGAGGCTATTGGTTTTGCTCATAACGGGCAAAACAGTGGTTCGTACAGTGCTTCATTGCTTTGTTGCTTGCGCAAAAAAAGCAATGGCGTGTTAGCATTTGTGCCATCAACCTAAACGGTGTCACCACATGCTTGACCTTGACCCACAAAAAGTCCTAGCGGACATTGAGCGCCAAAAACAAGACCTTGCCAAAAAAGAGCAAGACGTTAAACAGTTCATGGCTCTTGGGGCGCGTCTGTTCCCTGAACAATTCGGCACAGCCGTAGCGCCCCCCGTCGAGCAGCAACGACAACTAGCCGTTGCCGCAGTTCCAAAAGCGAGAATCGGTACTGCTAGGTCTGCGATCATTGAAACGGCAATCGCTTTAATGGAGGAACGTGGGTACGTTCAAACCGCCGACGTTCTTAACGCAGTTGAAGCAAAAGGCGTGACTATTGGGGCAAAAGACAAAATGCTCCAAGTCAGTTCTATCCTCAGTCGAGATAAAGCCACATTTAAGGCTGACCGGTCTAAAGGCTGGTCGCTAACCAATAAAAAACCCGACAGCGCGCCAACGCTACCGGGTTTCTCTGCGGCTGACGCCGCTTAATCTAATCACCCCTAACCGGGCCACACGCACTACTGTTTGTGCAGAAAGGAGATCAAATTGTCTAGCAGTCATCTGACCAGAATAACGTGAGTTAGTTGAATCAGAGGCGTTCGCGGGTTGTCCTGCGAATGCCTCTATTCTCGCATTCATCCCATGAAGTTGTCAATATGCTGTTGCTTTCCCGCGACTAGCAGGAAGTTTTGTTGCCGACTGTTTATCAAAATTGGTGAATAAAAAAGAGTGTAGAAAGAACAACAAAGAATGCCAATTACCTTCTTTCCGAAAGCCGGAATGGTTTTGTCTTGTGATTTTGAAGGATATAAGCATCCAGAGATCGTAAAGAAGAGGCCGGTTGTCGTAATCTCGCCAAATAGCCTAACTAGACCCAGCCTAGTGACGGTGATACCGCTCAGTACTACACCACCAAACCCAGTTTGGCCGTATCACTACCTGTTGCCCGCAAACCCGTTCCCAAAATCCACCATAGATAGTTGGGCGAAATGCGACATGATCGCGACAGTCAATGTGGCGAGACTGGATCGCATTCAACTGGTAAGGCGCGGCCCGTACGAGACCTACTATGTGGGCATGGATATTGTGCGGGAACTTCGCAGGCGCGCCGCCTTGAGTTTTGGGCTTGATATTTCCACAGAATGACCGCATAATATGGGTGTTTCCCGTTCGTCGGGCCTGTGAGACTACCAAGCATTTATGCTGGTAGCAGGCTCTGGAAGTTGTGCGATGACAAGCCGTCCGGAGTCTCAGTTGTGTCAAGTCAGCAAAAGCCGCAGCAATGCGGCTTTTGTCTTTGAGCTACCTGAAAATTACTTTCGCTTAGTTTTAGCCGTGAGCTTACGGCGATCTTTGACGTCTGGTTTTCCGCCGGTCGCGATCAACTTTAGCGTTTCATCGAACGTGAGCGGAACGACCAGCGGCTTTTCCGCTGGTGGTCTCTTTTCTTCAACCATCCTATCCTTTCATGCCGATCAATCGTGCGTACGTCAAACGGCGACCAGCGCACAGTTTTAGCAGCGCTTCGGTGCGAGCGCCAGTGTTCAGATGTTTGCGGTTCCAGCGCCATGCAAACGCGCTCAGGTAGCGGTTGATATGCGCATCAGATACTTTGTGATAAACGCCAGTCACCGACCGCTTGAAGTGACCAAACGCGCCTTCTAGCCTGTTGGTGGTCACATCATCACGGACATACTCATTAAGGCGATGGTTCACGGTTTCGTGTGTGTAGTGGTCGCGCATCCAGCGATATGAGCGAGCCTCGTCGGTGTAGATAACAGCGCCATCGGCGATGTGGGCGCGAACGTGACGCTTCAACGTCGCGGGCTTGCCTGATTTGATTTTCTCTATACGGAGTTCACCGCCGCGCTCAATCATTCCGAGAACGCCAGTCTTTGTTTTGAACGAACCGTAACCTTGCGTGCCCTTAGTTTTCTTGCTGTTGTGCTTCCACTTTTCTTTGCCACCAACATACATTTCATCGACTTCAACCGTTCCCGTGAGTATCGGTTTCGGAGTGTTGGCAATCATCAATTCACGGATGCGTTGAACCACGAACCACGCGCTCTTTTGCGTGATTCCGCATTGACGATGAATTTCCATGCTGCTAACGCCCTTGGGGTTGCTTATCAGGACGAATATTGCATGGAACCAAGTTGCAAGCGGCAATTTTGAGTCTTCAAAAATGGTGCCGTTGCGGACGGAGAATTTCTTCAGGCATGCAGCGCATTTGAAGCCACCGCCCGACAGGTTGTAGATTTTCGATGTGCCGCAGTGAACGCATTTCACGCCATCAGGCCAACGCAGATCGCGGAAATATTCGATACAGCTTTGCTCATCCGGGAAAGCTTTTTGTAACTGCGTGATGCTTTTGAATTCGTGGAGCATGGCGTATTCCTTAGTCGATGTAGGAATTCTGCCCTTTTAGTTTTGTCCTGTCAAGTATATAATTACCAATATATTGGTATAGTCGACAAGCGCTGAAAACGGGTTACAAGTCAATGGGGGCAGTCGTTAACGCTGAAAAGCTGTAAATGCAGTCCTTTAGTTAGGACGTCGCATCACCCGGTACGCCCACGGCACAAAGACCCACGCAACGATAGCAATGCACACGCTGCCGATGGCATTCGAGAGCACGAGCGGCCATGCACTCGTACCTAAGCTCGGCGCCATGAATTGGCCGCAGAAAAACGCGGCGAGCATCATGGCGAAACCTGAGAACGCGGCGGCGCGGCCTGCGTGTTCCGGGAAGTCGCCGACGGAGCCAGCCTGTCCGCACGGCTGGTGAATGCCGTGCGCGATGGCGATCAACCATTGTCCGAGAATCATCGCCCACGGTTGCGGGCCGCTGACGAGCGCCACGGCGAGCATGGAGAGTCCACCCGTCAGCGAGATCGCGCCGCCGATGCGCGCCGCACGATCTGGCCCCATGCGCGCGAGCAAGTTGCGACAGAAATAAGTGCCGCCGATGTAGGCCAAACTGTTGCTGCCGAGCACCATGCCGCACGCTAGCGGCGAAAATCCGAACACCTTGATGTAGACGAAACCCGACGACAACAAGAAGGCGAATAGCGTGCAATAGGTCACGACGAGCATTAACGTCCATGCGCGAAAGCGCGGCCCGTTGAGCACGGCGAGCGTTGCGCTTTTCGTGATGGCGTTTGCTGCGACTGGCGCGCGCTCGGGAAGCGATTCGCTGAAATTCGCCCACACCCAAAACAGCATGAAGAGACCGTAAAGTCCGAGGG
>JAGNQL010000024.1 GCA_017989135.1 Burkholderiales bacterium | reverse complement strand
TGCACTCGGGCAAACCGTATTCGCCCGAATGGAAACACGTTTGAACCTTCAAGACATTTCGAACTTATCCACAAAAATCTCGATCATTCCCCTGATTTATCTGTTGACTTTCGAGACGGTATCTACGGCTTTTTCGCGCTATCGACCGCCTGGCGGTGGTTACAGCACAATAAGCCCATAAGTCAACAATAGACAAAATGCCCCGCTAACGACCGCCTGGCAGTCGCTAGCGCGAAAAAGCCATTAAACAGCGACCACGAATTTAATCCCGTACGTACGTAAGCGTGCACGCCTAACCCGAGCACCCACGCGCCCACCGCCTACCCACCCGCGACACGCCCACGCAAGTCTCGTAGCAGTTCATCAGCGACCACCGCCGGGTCGTACACGCGTGTTGCTTGCGCTCGGGCGCGTTGCGCTATGGCTTCGCATTCGCTGTCGTTGTCGCGGCACCATTGCAGCTTTTCCGCTAGGTCGGCGCAGTCGTTGGCGACCGGGACGAAGTGTTCCCACGGCTGAAACGCACGCGAGAAAAAGCTCTCCCACGGCGAGGCGACGGATAGGACTGCGGAGCCGCTCATCATTTTCCAGGCCCAAGCGTCCCACGTTCGCGCGAAGCCGTCGACGTCGGCGATGTACTTGTGCGCCATTTGATTTGCGCGCGAAAACTGCTGTCCGAGGTACACGTCTACATCGAGCTTTTGCTCGGCGACGACGTTGCGAAACTGTCGTCGCGGGTGCAGCGTCGCGTCCGTTGGCATCGAGAAAAAATTCGCGCGCTCACCGTGGTCGCCGCACGCGAGCACGGCGCGGGAGGCGCGCTCGCTCCACGGCCTTGATGCGCGCGCAACCTCGGCGAAAAGCGGTTGATAAAAGCTCTGCATGAAGTAGTGCGCGTCCGGGAAGAGCAACGCGCTCGGGTCGCCGTGGTGCGCGCCGTAACAGGCGATCCAGTCGCGCGTCGGGCTCAGGCGGGGCAGCGCGCCCGGCTCGCCGCGCCACTCTGGCCACGCCGTCATGTCCGGCGCATCGACCCAACGATAGTCCGTCGAGTACCGCACGCGCTCGCGCCAGCCGTCGTAAAAGCACAAGAAAAACCACACGCTTTCGCTGTCGAGCCGCGACAAAACATTGGCCGAGAGAAAGTCCAAATGTTGCCGCGTAATCCGCGCGTGGAATGCCGCCGCGTGCGATGAAGCTTGCGCTGAGTGCAGCGAATTGGGCGCGCAGTACCACTGGTTGCCGTCGCGTGACCAACCGAGCAGACAGACGTTTTGCGGAACGCTGTTCACAGCGCACGAGAACTTCTTCTCGAAGTCCCCGATGCTGATGAACTCAACAAAGTTCGGGCGCTTCGGCGGTGCGCCGATGGTGAGCGTTGTCTTCTGTGCCCACCCAAACTGATAGCCGCTCACCGCTATTGCCCCGACTCGGCGCGCTGTGCGTTCGCGAGTTCACCCTTGAAGTAATCCACCGTAGCGGTCAGGCCCGCTACGAGATCAACACGTGGCTCCCACCCGATGAGCGATCGGGCGAGCGTGATGTCCGGCTGGCGTTGGCGCGGATCGTCCATCGGCAGCGGTTTCATCGACACGCTACTGTCCGCGCCGACGATGCTGACGATGGCTTCCGCGAGTTCGAGCATGGTCATCTCGCGCGTGTTGCCGAGGTTCATCGGTCCGGTGTGTGCGTCTTGCTCCATGAAGTCGACCAAGCCGCGTACCAGATCACCGACGTAACAGAATGAGCGCGTCTGTTGCCCGTCGCCAAAGACGGTCATCGGTTCGCCGCGCAGCGCTTGCAGGATGAACGCGGGCACGACGCGACCGTCGTCGGACTGCATCCGCGGGCCGTACGTGTTGAAAATTCGCACAACGCGAATCGCGGTTTTGTGCTGCCGGTGGTAATCAAAAAAGAGCGTCTCGGCGCAGCGCTTGCCTTCGTCGTAACACGCACGCGGGCCGATCGGGTTGGTGTTGCCCCAGTAGCTCTCCGGCTGTGGATGCACCAACGGATCGCCGTACACCTCGGACGTGGACGCCTGAAGGATGCGCGCCCCGACGCGCGTTGCGAGGTCGAGCATATTGATCGCGCCGTGCACGTTGCTGCGAATCGTTTCGACTGGGTAGCGCTGGTAGTGCACGGGCGAGGCCGGACACGCGAGGTTGTAAATCCGGTCAACCTCGACCGACAGCGGCAACGTGATGTCGTGCCGCATCGCCTCGAAACGTGGGTGCGACAGCAGATGCTGAATGTTGCTGCGCCGACCCGTGAAGTAGTTGTCGACGCAGAGCACTTCGTGACCCTGCGCAATCAGGTAATCGCACAGGTGTGAACCAATGAATCCGGCGCCACCGGTGACGAGGACGCGCCGCCGAACGAATCGGGTGGGTTGCGCGGTGTGGGCGACGATGGCTGGCGATTCGGTGTTCATGTGGGCTGCATTTTTTTCGGTGCGTGAAACCCTTGAATAGTAGGCGACGATTGATTCCCAGTGATTGGTAGGCGACGACTTGGCGTCGCTCAGTGCAACGAATAGCGCGGCCGAGTCCGCGCCTACAACTAACGTTGGACGAAAACGGCTTTCATGAATCGTAGCGGGTGATTTGGCAACTCTTTTGACGGGTAGGCGACGACTTGGCGTCGCTCGTTGCGACGAAGAGCGCGGCCGAGTCCGCGCCTACAAATCGGCATCAACGCAAACGGGTTTTGCGAGGTGCGATTGAGTCTCTTACTCGTACTACGACGTCAGCAGCGTCACATTGCCACCCGCAGCCACAGTATTGATCGTGATGGTTTGTTCGCCGATGAAGCGTGGCAGGTAAAACGGCCCGCCTGCCTTGGGCCCGGTGCCGCTCAAACCTTCGCCGCCAAAGGGCTGCACGCCGACAACGGCGCCGATGATGTTGCGATTGATGTAGACGTTGCCGACGTGGCTTTGCTGCGCGAGCGCTTCGGCGCGGCTGTCGATGCGCGTTTGTATGCCGAGTGTGAGCCCGAAACCCAATGCGTTGATTTGGTCAATCACCGCGCTCGGGTCGCCGGACCAGCGCACAACTTGCAGCACCGGGCCGAAGATTTCTTGTTTTACGTCGGCAATCGAATCCACTTCAAATATGTGCGGGCCGATGGTGTGGCGGGTCTCGTCAACGTAACCGACTGTAGGAGCGGCTGTGCCGCGACCCAACTCGGACGCCATCGGTCGCGGCATAGCCGCTCCTACATGCGTCGACAGTCGCTCGACGCATGCCTTGATGCCCGCAAACGCCTCGCCGTCGATCAACGGCCCCACATCGGTGGCGAGGAGCGTCGTGTCGCCCACCGTCAACTCGTTCATCGCGCCATGCAACATTTCGACAATGTTGTCTGCGATTTCTTCGTGCACACACAGCAGCCGCAGCGCCGAGCAGCGCTGTCCGGCAGAGCGAAACGCCGACTGCACGACGGCATCGACAACGTGCTCGGGCAGGGCAGTGCTGTCAACGAGCATGGCGTTGATGCCGCCCGTTTCTGCGATCAGCGGCACGATGGGGCCGTCTTTGTTGGCGAGGCTGCGCTGAATGATCTTCGCGACCTGCGTGGAGCCGGTGAACACCACGCCCGCGACGCGAGGATGCGCAACGAGCGCTGCGCCGACAGTTTCGCCGAGGCCGACCACACCGTGCAGCGCGTCGCGCGGAATGCCCGCTGCGTGCAGCAACTTGATCGCTTCAAGCGCGACGACGGGCGTTTGCTCGGCGGGCTTTGCGACGACCGTGTTGCCTGTGACGAGCGCCGCTGCCACTTGGCCCGTAAAGATCGCTAACGGAAAATTCCACGGACTAATGCACACCCACACGCCACGTCCGCGCGGGTAGAGCGTGTTTCGCTCGCCCGTGGGGCCGGGCAGCGCGACGGGCGCGCACGCGCGCTCGGCCTCGTCTGCGTAGTAGCGCAAAAAGTCAATCGCTTCGCGCACTTCGGAGACGGCGTCGCCCCAGGTTTTGAATGCTTCTCTTACGAGCAGCGCGCAGAAGCGCGGTAATTCCGCTTGCAACGCATCGGCAGCGTGGCGAAGCGCGGCGGCGCGCTCACGGACGGGCATGTCGCGCCATGTGGTGAACGCGGCGTGTGCGGCTTGCATCGCGGCATTGGCCTGGTCGATGCTTGCATCGGCGGGGCGCGATACGACTACGCCGCTCAACGCGGCAAGCAGCGGCGCGCGCATGCTCTCCACCGTCAGGTCAACGCCCACGCTGTTCAGGCGCGGCGCGAGGATGTCTTGCGGCAGCGGGAACTGGCGCGCCTCGGATGCGTAGAGCGGCGAGGCGAGCAAAGTTTCAACGGTTACGTCATCGTCGGCGAGTTGATGTACGAACGAAGAATTCGCGCCGTTCTCCAGCAGGCGCCGCACGAGGTACGCGAGCAAATCGCTGTGTGATCCAACGGGCGCGTAAACGCGCAAGGTTTGCTGTGGCGAGATGCTGAGCAATTCGCGGTACACACCGCTGCCCATACCGTGCAATCTTTGCAATTCGAACGGCGCATCGAAGCGCTTGCCCATCTGCATGATCGCGGCGATGGTGCCCGCGTTGTGCGTTGCAAATTGCGGGAAAAACACGTCCTTTTGTTGCAGCAGCGACGCCGCGCACGCGAGGTAGCTCGAATCCGAGTGATGTTTGTGCGTGAACACCGGGTAGGCGGGCATTCCCATCTCTTGCGCGCGCTTGATTTCGCTGTCCCAATACGCACCTTTCACTAGGCGACACATGAGGCGCACGCCGTGTTGCCGCGCGAGCGCGCCGACGTGTTCGATAAGCTCAAGCGATCGTGTTTGGTACGCCTGCAACGCAAGGCCGAATCCCGTCCAGTTTGGCGTTTTAGCTTTCACCATTTGCAGCAGCGCATCGAATACATCAAGCGAAAGCTCCAGACGATCCACTTCTTCGGCGTCAATCGTTAGGTTGATTTTCGCGGCCGCAGCGCGCTCGCAGAGCTGCCAAACACGCGGCACAAGCTCGGTCATCACGCGTTGGTGTTGCGCGTCTTCGTAGCGTGGATGTAGCGCGGAGAGCTTGATCGAGATGCCGTCGGACGCTTCGGGGCCGTCGTTCGGCGACGCGCTTTTGGCGGCGGCGATTTGCTCGATGGCGTGCATATAACTGGCGAAATACCGATCCGCGTCGGCCATCGTTCGTGCGCCTTCGCCGAGCATGTCGAAGCTAAAACGCAGGTTGTTCGCGCTGCGACGTTGCGATTTTGATTCGGCGAGCGCTTCTTCAATCGTTTGTCCGAGCACGAATTGCTTGGCGAGCAACTGCACCGCGCGCAAGGTGCCGGCGACGACCGTTTTTGCGCCGAGCTTGCCAAGTATTCCGGGCGGATGCGCGGCGTCGGGCAGCGTTTTTTTCGAGAGCGCAATCACCGAGTTTGAGAGCCGCGCCATCGCTCCATCGCCGGTGCCGTCGAAATTCGCGCGACCCAGTTGGTCGGCTGTGAGCGCAATCGCGGTCGCCGAATCGGGCACGCGCAGCAGCGCCTCCGCAAGGCGCATCAGTGCGAGGCCTTCGGGTTTGCTGATCGGATATTCCTTGAGCAGGCTTTCCATCGCCCAAAACGGCGGCGGGTTTTCGCGAACAGCGTTCACCCACGGGCGTGCGGCGTCGATTACGCGCGGCCAGTCGAGGGCGGCGGACGCGGCGGCGACGTTGCGGCGGACGATGGCGAGTTCTTCTCGGTAAGGGCTGGGCAGGCGCATGTTGGGTCGCTTCGTGTGAAAACTTTACAAGCCGCTATGTTATTTTTCGCTTTGTACTTTTATTCACTAAACTTTCGTGTATTCGCCGGATTTTTATTGGTTTTAATGCCTGAAATAGATCAAATCGACGCCATCGACCGAAAAATTCTCGCGGCTTTGCAGCACGATGGTCGCATGAGTAATTTGAAGCTCGCCGAAGCGGTGTCGCTCAGCCCGACCGCAGTGCTCGCGCGCACGCAGCGCTTGATCCGTGACGGTTTCATCGTAGGCTTCGAGGCGAGACTAAGTCCAGCCAAGCTCGGGTGTGGCATGACGGTGTTTGTCGAGGTTTTGCTCGATCGCACAACGCCAAACATCTTCGACGCATTCAAGGCCGCCGTGCTCACTCACCCCGAAATCAGCGAATGCCACATGGTCGCGGGCGGCTTCGATTACCTCATCAAACTACGCGTGCGCGACATGGAGGCGTATCGGGAATTCGCCAGTCGCCGGCTGTGGCAATTCCCCGGCGTACGCGAAACACGAACCTACGCGGTGATCGAAGAGGTCAAAGACGGCGGGCCGTTACCCGTGTAGCGAAAGCTGGATATAGCTTTTATGACGGAGCGACAGCCAGATGGCGATTACAGCCTCAAAAAGCAATATATCGACTTTTACATAAAATAGCCGGAAACGACCGACTGGCGGTCGCTAGCGCTATAAAGCCGTAATCACACTCACAGGGTGTTTTGCACTGAGAATGCGGTGCACTACTTCGGAATCCCCTGGTTCGACAACGCGTCGGCGCGGTCGTTGCCTGGATCGCCCGAATGGCCCTTCACCCAGCGCCATTCGACCTTTTGCGTCGCGGCCAACGCGTCGAGCGTTTGCCAAAGATCAGCGTTTTTTACCGGCTTCTTGTCCGACGTGCGCCAACCGTTGCGCTTCCAGCCGTGAATCCATGTTTCGATTCCTTGCTTGACGTAGCTCGAATCGGTGAATAGGCGCGCATTGGTAGGACGCTTGAGCGCGCGTAGCGCCTCAATCGCGGCGGTGAGTTCCATGCGGTTATTTGTGGTCAGCGACTCGCCGCCGCAAAGTTCACGACGATGCTCGCCGGAGATCATGAGCACGCCCCATCCGCCGGGGCCAGGGTTGCCTTTGCAAGCGCCGTCGGTGTAGATGATGACTTCGGGGTCGGACATAGCGCTATTTCTGTTTCAAGTTTGTAGGGATATCGGTGTCGTGCATGGCGCGTGTCGGCACCACCGCTGCGCGTTTGCGACGAGGCGCGCGCGCCCAATCGGGCTTCAAAAGACGCACACCCGCGACGCGTTTCACCGCATGTAAAAAATAAACGCCACCCGCAAACGGCCACCATCGGTCGCCCGCAGATTCCAAACGGGTGAGGCGCTGCAAGTTGCGCTCGGTCTGTGCGGGCAGCGCGTAACAATCGAGCTGGCCGCCGACGATGTCGAAGCCCAAGAGCGTGAGCCAATCTTTCGCGCGCGAAAGCGAGATAAATTCGGCGTTCCACGGCGTGCTTCGTTCACGGCCAAAGTAGCGTTTGATGCCAAACGCCGAATACGGGTTGAACCCCGTGATCAGTAAACGCCCTTCCGGACGCAACACGCGAAACACTTCACGCAACACTTCATGCGGCAACGCCTGAAATTCCAACGTGTGTGGCAACACAATCACATCAAATTGGTTGTCAGAAAACGGCAATTGATCGGGCTCAGCCAACAGCGCCGCATCGGTGTCCCACGCCATCGTGAATTGATGCGTGACACGACTCGACTGCATCAGCGGCACGCCAGCGCACCCGATCTGCAAGGCATAAAATCCAAAGAGATCTGGCAGCGCGCGATCAAAGATCGCCTGCTCACGCCCGACAACATACCGCCCGAGTGGCGTTTCAAGCCAATCGTCAAACGTGTCGCAATCTTCTGGGTGAGTGTGTGAATTCAAATCAATCTTTGGCGCAGGGCACGGGTCGCAACGGCGGCAACTTGGAAATTATTCCAATCCCAGCGTTTGCCGACAACTATATCTGGGCGCTGGTGCGCGACGGCAAGTGCGTCGTGGTTGATCCGGGCGATAGCGCGCCCGTTATCGAGTTTCTTGAAGCAAGGGAACTTTCGCTCGCGGCGATTTTGATTACGCATCATCACGCCGATCACACGGGCGGTGTCGATGCGTTGACCGCGCGTTGGTCCGTTCCCGTTTACGGCCCCGCCGCTGAAGACATCGCGGGGGTGACGCGCTCGCTCGTTGAAGGCGACACCGTTTCGTTGCCAGCGTTGGTCGAAACACCGTTCACGATTATCGAAGTGCCTGGCCACACACGCGGACACATCGCGTACGTGAGCGGCGACATTTTGTTTTGCGGCGACACGCTTTTCGCCGCAGGGTGCGGACGTATTTTCGAGGGTACCGCCGCGCAGCTGCATCACTCGCTCGCTCGCCTGGCGGCGCTGCCAGATGCGACGCGCGTGTTCTGCACGCATGAATACACGCTGTCGAACCTTCGTTTCGCGTTGGCGGCGGACGCAGACAACGAGGCGCTCATCGCGCGCAGCTTCGAGGCGCAAGAACAACGCGCTCGCGGTGAGCCGACATTGCCGTCGACCATCGGTTTGGAGCGCAAAACCAATCCGTTTTTGCGTTGCGATACCGATCCAGTGATTCGCTCAGCGCGCGCATCGGCGAACTTGCCCGCCGCAACACAGTCCAACGAAGTTGATGTGTTTGCGCTGTTGCGACAATGGAAAAACGCCTTTCGCGGCTAGTGCGCAACACACGATTTTGATTGACCGCAGCGGTGCTAATGAGTAGCATCGCGCGAACTTTTGTCCTAGTGTATTTTCAGGAGAATGCGTGCAGCGCTTCCAACCTAGCTTTTTGTCCCGTTCAATCTGTATGCAGAATGAGTGCAATTCCCTCCGCTCCGCTCCGAGCAATCTTCCCTCCACGTTTTCTAAAGGCACGCTCGCCAAACCAACGTTTGCCGCGCTGATCTGCGGCCTGCTGCTGTCCAGTGCATTCGCGCAATCGACGAATGCACCGAGCACCGCACCGACATCAAACGCCGACGCCACCGTCGCGTCATCGCCGTCATCGGCCGTTCCCGCCCCGGTTGAGTCGAGTGTTACGGCACCGCAAAACGTAGCACCGACGGCGAGCGCTGGGTCGACCGCGCCGCTCACAATGGTCGTATCTGCGGCCAGTCCAGACGCTTCGTCAGCTGCAACGAGTGCGCCTACTGTGCCGCCCGCTTCATCTTCCTCCGTACCGGCGACAGGATCCCCTTCGCTTGCGTCTGATATCCCCTTGCTCGGTGTGGTGGGTGAGGCCGTCGTCGAAACGCCACCCACTGATCTGTGGGACCGAATTCGCGCGGGCTATGCAATGCCGGACCTCGACGATCCGCTGGTCGCGAAGTGGGAAAAGTTCTACGCTGATCGCCCCGACTATGTTGCACGCATCGTAGATCGCTCCGGCAAATACATGTTCTACATCGTCACCGAGCTTGAGCGGCGCAACATGCCGCTTGAAATTGCGCTGTTGCCGATGATCGAAAGCGCGTTCAATCCAGTCGCGCATTCCAGCGCAAAGGCCGCCGGTATTTGGCAGTTCATTCCGTCGACAGGGACGCACTTCGGAATGAAACAAGATTGGTGGGCTGATTCACGTCGCGACATCGTGGCTGCGACCAACGGCGCGCTCGAATACTTGAGCAAACTCAACGGCATGTTTGGCGGCGACTGGCAACTCGCGCTCGCGTCATACAACTGGGGCGAAGGCTCCGTCGGTCGCGCAGTACAAAAATCTAAAGCACGTGGTCTAGACGGAAGCTATCTCTCGTTGGATATGCCCACCGAAACTCGAAACTACTTGCCGAAACTGCAAGCAGTGAAAAACATCATCCGCAATCCCGCGGCGTTTGGCCTAACGATTGCGAGCGTTCCGAACGAACCGTACTTCAAGACCATCACGCTTGCGCATGCGATGGACTTGAAGCGCGCCGCACAACTCGCCGAGATGACCGAAGCGGATTTCGTTGCGCTCAATCCCGCACACAATCGCCCCGTGATTGGTGGCCGTAAAGAGTTTCAGATTTTGTTGCCCGCTGCGAAGGCAGACGCGTTCATCGCGCACCTTGAAAACAACGAGAAGCCACGCGTTTCGTGGATGGCCTATCGCACCCGTTCAGGCGATCGTATTGAAGCGCTGGCTCAACGCTTTGGCACTACGGTAGCGGCGATTAAGTCAGTCAACGGCATGCGCTCGGTCGCGCCATCGCTTCCCGCGGGCTATAACTTGTTGGTGCCGTCAGATGGACCGTCGGAAGATGCGCTAGGCAGCATTCAAAACGCGGTATTCACTAAGTTTCCTGAATACGTTCCGCCCCGCATACATAAAGTGCGTCGCGGCGAAACCTTCGCCGGTATCGCCAAGCGTTACGGCGTCAAGCCCGCAACGCTCGCGCAGTGGAACCGAATGGGAAAACCGTCCGCCCGCGCTGGACAAGTGCTCTACATCAGCGGCCCTGCACCCGTTCGCCAAATGACGGCAAAGCGCGGCAAAGGCGGCAAAGTGGTCTACGTGAAGGCCAAGAGCGGCGGTAAGAACGCGCGGCACGCTGCACCCGCTAAACGAGCGGGCGCGAAAAAAGCGGTGAAGCGACGTCGTTAGCGTGCATTCGCCGAAAAAAAGCGCGCCGGTGGCGCGCTTTTTGTATGCACTATCGAACGCGGTGCGTACCGCTTCTTCAAACGTGGGAGCGGACACGAAGCTCAGCTAAGCGGAGGCAAACTAATCCTCTTGGCGTCGGTTGAGGGCGTCCAGATCGACCACAGAGAGGTTCTTGGCAGTTTGCGCTTTACTGCTTTTCGAGGCCGATTCGCGTGCCGCGCAGGTGGGGCGACCTGTGGGTTTCTCGTCGCGCGGGTACGCGGGGGCGCCACGGGCAGCAGGGGTGCCCTTGGCGCGTCTTGATGGCATCCCACTTACTCTACCTATCGGTGAAGGGCGGCGGCGTTAGCGGCGCTTGTTGGCGCGACGTGATGCGAACATTCAACGCGATCATGAACTGATCGGAAATAAAAAACGGCGCGTTGCCGCGCCGTTTTTATCGAGAAGAAAATCTCTTGCGAGAAATTACTTCTTCTTAGCTGCCGGCTTTTTTGCGGCTGGCTTTTTAGCTGCTGCTTTCTTGGCGGCTGGCTTCTTAGCTGCTGCTTTTTTTGCGGCTGGCTTTTTAGCTGCTGGCTTTTTGGCGGCTGGCTTCTTAGCTGCTGCTTTTTTGGCGGCTGGCTTTTTAGCTGCTGCTTTTTTAGCGGCTGGCTTTTTAGCGGCTGGCTTTTTAGCGGCTGGCTTTTTAGCGGCTGGCTTTTTCGCAGCTGGCTTTTTAGCGGCTGGCTTCTTGGCTGCTGCTTTTTTAGCGGCTGGCTTTTTCGCAGCTGGTTTCTTTTTGGCTGCTGGCTTTTTCTTGGCCGGTGCAGGTGCAGCAGCAGCAGGCGCTGCCATAGTCATCATGTCGCTCATAGTGGTCTCCTAAGGGTTGACTCTCTCACAGTTTGAACATCACTTGAGGTGATCCTTTGAGCGATTCCACGCGTTGTTAATCACTTGAAAAAAATGAAAACCAACAGGCAAACCTACGCAACACACCTCAGTGTCAGGCACTGTTGAAACGCGTTCAAGGCACACGAACTTGTTTACAACACACTCACCTGATGACGCGAATTCTAGCTTGATTTTTTTCGCAAACACGCTTATTAGCGCGCGCGTTTTGCGCGTGCGAATCGCTCTGTTGTTTTGTTGCACACACTTTGTTGTGCGCTCACGTTCGATGCGCGTGCGCGTCACATGATTTGACGCGCATCGTTCGCGAAAAATCAGATCACGATGCGCTCGTGCGCGACCAAATCTTCGAAGCGTTCGCGCTCGCGAATGAGGTGCGCTTCTTCACCGTCGACCATCACTTCTGCAGGTCTTGCACGCGTGTTGTAGTTTGACGCCATTGTCATACCGTATGCACCCGCGCACAGCACGGCGAGTAAATCGCCTTGCTCCAAAACGAGCGCGCGTTCCTTCGCAAGCCAGTCTCCACTCTCGCACACAGGACCAACGATGTCATATGTCGTCGTCGCTCCAGGCCGCGCCAGCACTGGTTCTACGGGATGCCACGCATCGTAGAGTGTCGGCCGAATTAGGTCATTCATCGCCGCATCCACCAACGCAAAATTCTTCGTCTCGCCTGGTTTTAGGTACTCAACTTTTGTGAGCAACAAACCCGCGTCACCAACGATAGATCGGCCGGGTTCCAGCAGAAGTTGAAGATGACGACCTGCGATTTCGCGTTCAACGGCGTGCGCAAATTCAGCCATCGGGACGATGTCGTCGCTTTGATAATTGATCGCGCGGCCGCCACCAAGATCAATGTGATGCAGTTGAATTCCGCGCGCCGACAAGTCGTCAACCAGCGACAACAAACGACGCAGAGCATCAACGTATGGCGAGAGCTCCGTGATCTGCGAACCGATGTGACATTCGATGCCGTGTACCTCAATACCCTTCATGCTCGCAGCAAGCGCGTAGAGACGCACCGCGTCGGCGTGCGCCACGCCAAACTTGTTCGATTTGAGACCTGTGGAAATGTACGGATGCGTTTTTGCGTCAACGTCCGGATTGATCCTAAAAGTGATTCGCGCGCGCTTGCCATCCGCGATTGCGATCTCGTTTACACGGTAGAGCTCAGCTTCGGATTCGACGTTGAAGCAAAAGATGTTGTGCGAGAGCGCGAGAGAAATCTCGTCATGGCGTTTACCTACGCCCGAGAAAATCACTTTGCCGGGATCACCGCCGGCCGCGATAACGCGCTGCAATTCACCGCCGGAAACAATGTCGAATCCCGCGCCCTCGGAGGCCAACAAGGCCAATACGCTCAACGTTGAATTCGCCTTAACGGCATAACAAATCATCGGTTTGGACGCCGCGAACGCTGCTTGGTACGCACGGAAATTCTCCACGATGGTGGCGCGTGAATACACATAACACGGTGTACCGAAGTGACGCGCGACGTCAGCGAGGCGAATGTTTTCGTAAACGAGTTCGCCGTCGGGCGAGCGGCTGAGGTGAGTCGTGAGCATGATTGAGCGGGTTAGTGATTCGAAGAAAGAGAGGTCGAGGCGAGCGGCTTCGCAGGCACAAGTGGACCTTTTTGTCCGCAGGCCGAGAGCGTGAACGCGACCGACGCGAGCGTGATTGCGGTAAGGAGCAGGCGAGTGATGCGCATAGACTTAAGGCTGTAAAAAAGTTCGACGGATAGTAGCAAATGATTTCTGCCACTGAGTTCAACGCCTTAGCCGACGCCATGTTCGACCGCATTGTTGAGATCGTTGATGCCTCCGACGCAGTGGACGACATCGAACTAAACCAAGGTGTTCTAGAAATTACGTGTGATCATGACTCGAAAATCATCATCAACCGTCACGCGCCCACGCAAGAAATTTGGGTCGCGGCGAAAAGCGGTGGCTATCACTTCAAACGAATCGACGCTGGCTGGGTGGACACGCGTAGCGGAGAGGCGCTGTCAGCGGCACTTTCACGTGTGTTGCACGAGCAGACGCGGCAGGCCGTGAATTTTCCGGAGCCGCTGTAGGCGACGACTTGGCGTCGCTCGGCACCACGGGCAAGTGCGGCCAAGTCCACGCTTACAACTCAGTTAAACGGGGAATTTGCAGCATCCACCGCGCCCACGTGCGTTCACAGCTCCAACAAGACCGAATAGCCCTTCATAGCGCGCTTGTGCGCCGGTGTATTCGGGTCGAGCTGCTGCACGATCGCCCAGAACCGCTTTGAGTGATTGAATTCCACGAGATGCGCCAACTCGTGCGCCACGACGTGCCGCATGAGCTCGGGCGGCAAATGCAAGAGTCGAAAGTTAAGGCGTACGCGGCCGTCCGACGTGCAACTTCCCCACATTGTTCGCGCGCTGCTGATGGTTACGGTTTTCAACGGTAACCCGGCCGCTATGGCCATTTCATGGGCGATGGCGGGCAATTCTGCTTTCGCATACCGCTTCAATTCTTCGTCGAGCGCCTCGGCATCGAAACCGCCATCTGGTGTGGTCAACACGCAATGCGCGGGCGTCAAATCCACACTTTGAAACAACCCGGCGCGTACGTCCACTTTCAGTTTGTTGCCACGAAAGAGGATGTGTCCGCCGTCTCTGTGTTCAGCGAGCTGGGACCGGCGTTTGGCTTGGCGCTCTAGTGCGTCAGCAATCCACACGCTGCGTTCAGCGATCGCCGCGTCGATTTCGTAAAGTGGCGTCCAACGCGGTGCGCGAATCAATAAGCCGTCAGTCGTAATGATGAGACCGATCGATTTTCTGCGCGCACGCTCCAAGCGAAATTCGATGCCCGACGAACTGCGTCGGCGCGGTTCGATTGCGGCGGTGGAGTCCACTACATCGGCAGTGGCGAGCGCTGGCGGTTTGCGCGGTGATCTTGGCGCGCGCGGCGTGCGCGGTGATTTCGGACGAGCTTGCGGCGCAGTGGGCGGCGAAAACAGCGCAGACCAAAAGCCCATAACTACCCGTTTTGGGCTGAACGGGAGTCGCCCAGGCGCGCCACTTCTGTCTCGATCACGCGCTCAATTTCTGCGTTTAGCTCGGTGAGTGAGAGGCCGTTGGGCGCAATCGGTGGCAGGATAGAGAGCGTCACTTTGCCCGGATATTTTTTCCAAGGATGACGGGGCCAGCAATAGCCCGCGTTGTGCGCAATCGGCAGAATCGGCACGTTGCAACCCTGCGCCAAACGCGCGCCGCCGGTCTTGTATTTGCCTTTGGTTCCCGCCGGAATACGCGTGCCCTCGGGAAAGATGACGATGGTGAAGCCACGCTTATTGAGCCGCTCGTTGCCTTGCTCAATCATCTGCTCCATTGATTTGGAGCCCGCCTTCCGATCAATCGTTATCGGAGACGATAACGCAAACCCCCAGCCAAAAAACGGCACCCACAGCAGCTCTTTCTTCGCCACAAAACTACCGGGCGTGAACCAGCTCTCTAGCGCCAAAGTTTCCCACGTTGACGAGTGTTTCGAGAGCACAATAAACGGCGTTTTCGGTACGTTTTCCCAGCCGATGATTTCGTAATCAATGCGGCACAAGTGCTTCGCGAGCCAAATAAAAAGCCTCGTATACCAAGCGCACAATTCGTTGCGTAGCTTCGGTGGAGCCCAAAATGCGCCGCAAATGAGCGCCGCAAATAGCGGCGTGACGGCAAGTTGCAGCAGGACGTAGAGAGTGTTCCGAAGGGCTTGCATAGTTCGATTCAAGGTGCGGAGAGAATGGCGTCAACCGCCGCATTCAGATTGTCGAATACCTGCGTTTCGGGCGGCACCTCACCGCTAGCCAGCGTTGCCGCGCCCTTGCCGGTCAACACGAGCATAGGCTTTGCGCCCGCAGCGACCGCCGCCTGCAGATCGCGCAGTCCGTCGCCAATGCAGGGCACGCCCGCGAGCGGCACGTTTAGGCGCTCGCCAATGTCGATAAACATTCCGGGGGAGGGTTTGCGGCAGCGGCAGTCTGCATCGCCGGAGTGCGGGCAGTAATAAATCACGTCAATGCGGCCACCAACTTGTTGCACCGCCTTGAGCATCTTCGCGTGAATCGCGTTGAGCGTCACCATGTCGAGCAAACCGCGCTCAACACCGGACTGATTGGTGGCCACGGCCACGTGATACCCGGCGCCGTTCAATCGCGCAATCGCCTCAAGCGCACCCGGCAGCGGACGCCACTCGTCCGGCGACTTAATGAAATGGTCGCTATCGAAATTGAGCGTGCCGTCGCGGTCGAGGATGACGAGTTTCAAGTCAGATTCCTAGGTCGCTAGCTTTGAAAGGTCGGCCACTTTGTTCATGGCATCACGCAGGTTACGCAGCAGCGCCAGGCGATTCGCACGGACGGCCTTGTCGTCCGCCATCACCATGACCTTGTCGAAGAACTCGTCGACAGGTTCCTTAAGCGAAGCTACAGACTTGAGATAACGGTCATAGTCCTGATCAGCGTAGGCGCTCTCAAGCCCCGATCCGATTGAGTGCAATGCTGCAAGCAGCCCGTGCTCGGCGACCTCCAGAAACAAGCCGACATCGGGATGTGGCGGGTGCTCGAACCCCTCACCGTAGGCTTTCTCGAGAATGTTTGTTACACGCCTATTAGCTGCACTAAGGCTTGCTGATTCGGGCATGTCAGCGAAGTTCCGGACGGCGGCAAGTCGTCGAGGCAGTTCTGCAAGTATTTTGGGCCGGTCATCTACCACCGATTGGATCGTGCGAGTATCAAAACCGCCGTCTCGAAAGTAAGCGCGTAAGCGGTCGTAAATGAAATCCTCCAGTGCAAATTGCTCGTTCGTCATTGCACCGGGGATAAATAGCCGCATAGCAGACTCGGCCAATTCTCTGATGCTGACCGAGAGCCCCCCCTCGATAAGTATGCGCGATACACCGATCGCATGTCGACGCAGCGCGTAAGGGTCTTTGTCACCAGTAGGCACATGATGAATGCTGAACATTCCCGCAAGCGTTTCTAGTTTGTCTGCCAGAGCAACGGCCGTTGGCACGCCGGCTGACGGCAAGGCGTCGCCTGCGAAGCGCGGCTGGTAATGCTCCGCGCAAGCTGCGGCCACATCAGCGGCCTCGCCATCATGCAATGCGTAGTAACGACCCATCGTGCCTTGCAGCTCGGGGAATTCGCCGACCATGAGCGTCATCAAATCTGCCTTAGCGAGCGTCGCGCCGCGCTCGGCGCGGGCTTTGTCGGCACCGATCAGTATGGCGATTTCGCCCGCAAGCTTGCTCACGCGCGCGACACGCTCGCCCTGAGTGCCGAGTTTGTTGTGATAAACGACCTTCGCCAACTCCGGCACGCGCGCTTCGAGTTTCGACTTTTTGTCGGTTTCGACGAAGAAACGCGCATCGGCAAGACGCGGACGCACCACCCGTTCGTTGCCTTCGACAATCTTTTTAGGATTGTCGAGCTGCATGTTCGACACGATTAGGAACTGATTCTTCAGCTTGCCTGCCGCGTCAAACAACGGAAAGTACTTCTGGTTCGTCTTCATGGTCAGAATCAAGCATTCCTGCGGCACCGCGAGGAATTCGGGTTCGAACTCGCAGACGTACACCGTCGGCCACTCGACCAACGAATTCACTTCATCGAGCAAATCGGCGTAGCTCGCTGGCGTGCCTAGCGTGGCATTGAGCGATTTTGCTTTCGCTTCCAGTTGCGTAAGGATCATGTCGCGGCGGCTGGCGAACACGGGCTCGACTTTGCCGTACTGGCGCAATAGCTCTTCGTAACGGCTTGCCGTATCCAGCTCAATGTTGTTCGCGCCTTGAAAGCGGTGACCGTGCGCGATACGTCCTGCTTCGAGCCCCAGTGTTGTAGCGGGAACTACATCATCACCATGCAACACGATCAGGCCGTGCGCCGGACGAACAAAGTTCACGTCCGTTTGCCCATCCGCGAGTTGATACGTCATCACCTTTGGAATCGGTAGCTTCGCGAGCGTCGCGTCAATGGCGTTTTGTACGCCCGCAACCAGCGTCGTGCCGGTGGCGAGCGCAACCAGGTACACGTACTCCGCCTTGCCGTCGCTCTCAACGACCAAGCGGTCCGAACCATCGCTCGCGTTCGGAAAACCGGCCGCCAGTGCTTCACGCCCCGACGCCGCCAATTTCTTCTTAAGCGCCATCGATGCGCCACCGCCAGCGTCTTTGGCTACGGCCAATGGCATCAATTTTTCTTTGATCGCCTTCGCGGGCGCTTCGGAAAGCACAGCATCCACGCGCGCGCCCAGTCGTCGCGGCGTCGCAAACGACGTCACAGTCGCGCCAGCGGCGAGCAGGCCATCCGCACGCAAGCTCGCTTCGATGCCGGCGGCGAACGCCTCGCCCAATTTCTTCAGGGCTTTCGGCGGCAGCTCTTCGGTGAAAAGCTCGATCAACAGCGGTTTAGAAATTACGGTGCTCATGCGGCCACCTTCGCATCACCTGCAGCGGGACGGTTCAGCATCGGAAAGCCCAATCGTTCTCGGCTCTCAAAATAACTTTGCGCTACGGCGCGCGCGAGATTGCGGATGCGACCAATGTAGGCCGCGCGTTCGGTCACGCTGATCGCGCCACGCGCGTCGAGCAGGTTAAACGTGTGCGCCGCTTTGAGCACTTGCTCGTAAGCGGGCAGCGCGAGTTGCTTCTCCATCAAGAGTTTCGCCTCGGCCTCGTAATCGTTGAAATGTCTAAACAACGCATCGGCGTCGCTGTACTCAAAGTTGTACGTCGACTGCTCCACCTCGTTTTGGTGGAACACGTCGCGGTAATAGAGCGTGCGTGTTTCGCCGTTCTCCTCCCACTGCGTCCACACGAGGTCGTAAACGTTATCCACGCCCTGCAAATACATGATCAAACGCTCAAGCCCGAACGTAATTTCGCCGGTGATTGGCTTGCACGGCAGGCCGCCCACTTGTTGGAAGTACGTGAACTGCGTCACCTCCATGCCGTTCATCCACACTTCCCAACCTAAGCCCCACGCGCCGAGCGTCGGATTTTCCCAATCGTCTTCAACGAAGCGAACATCGTTTTCTTGCAGATCAAAACCGAGCGCGGTGAGCGAGCCGAGATACAGCTCAAGAATGTTTGGCGGTGAGGGTTTGAGCACGACTTGGTACTGGTAGTAGTGCTGCAAACGGTTTGGGTTCTCCCCGTAGCGGCCATCTTTCGGGCGGCGCGAAGGCTGCACGTACGCCGCGCGCCAAGGCTCAGGGCCGAGCGCGCGCAAGAACGTGGCCGTGTGCGACGTACCCGCGCCGACCTCCATGTCGTACGGCTGAATGATGGCGCAGCCCTGCTTGTTCCAGTAGGCCTGCAAGCGCAGGATGGCTTCTTGAAAAGTGATCATTGATTCGGTGAGCGGTGAGCAGTAAGTCGTGAGCAGCAAAGCCTCGTGGGCGCGCGCTCGCTATATGTGGCAATTTTACGAGGCTTCTTGGCCAGCGCGACGCCGCAATCGTTGCGCCATGCCAATGCCGAGCCCTGCGAGACACATCAGCAGTACCGGCAGGTCACCCCACATCATGTACGGCGTCGCGCCTTTTCGGCCCTGCACTGTCGTCTCCAAAATGCCCTCGGTGAACGGCTCCAGGCGCTGCGTCACGCGCCCCTTTTCATCGATAACCGCCGTGATGCCCGTATTGTTCGAGCGCAGCATCGGCCGCGCTTGTTCGATGGCGCGCATTTGCGAGAGCTGCAAATGCTGTTCGGCGGCGGCGCTTTTGCCAAACCATGCGTCGTTGCTCATGTTCACGAGCAATGTCGCGTCAGGCAACGTGCGGTGCACATCACGGGCGAAGGTGTCTTCATAGCAAATCGAAATGCCAAGCGTTTGGCCGTTGATTTTGATCGGTGCCTGCGCCGCGTCACCAGGCGAAAAGTCGCTCATCGGAATCGTGAGGTTTGCATAGAACCACGCGAGCAGCCCACGCAGCGGCATGTATTCGCCGAACGGCACCAAGTGCACTTTGCGATATTGCTGCAAATCTTCCACGCCGAGCGACACCGCCGCGTTGTAGAACTTGCCCTGCTCCTGCACGGGCACGCCGATCAACAAATTGGCACCTTTGCTGAACGCGATGCCACGCAGCCGCTCAATGTAATCCGACGGAATGCGCGAGAGCGGCGCCGGCAGCGCCGTTTCTGGCAGGATGATGAGTTCGCCTTTCGCCTGTGTGATCAAGCGCTCATACATCTGCAAAGTCTGCACAAACTTCTCAGGCTCCCACTTCATCGATTGCGGGACGTTGCCCTGGAGGAGGGAGACGCGGAGGGGGCGGCCAGCAGGCTCACTTGGCGTCCATGAAAACAGAAGCCAGTTCGCGACACCGCCGACAACGACGAGATAAACGGCGGCTTCGAGGGCGGAACTTGCGCGCCACGCTTTCTGAAATCCCGAAAGTTGAAGGCCCTGAGAATTCTTCGCGCGACTGTCATCAATCGGCGCGATGGCGCGTGCAATCACCCCGGCAGTCACCACTGTGAGCAGCGTCACACCGAATGAACCCACAAGCGGGATGAACGGCTGAAAACTCACCTCGCCACCAGATTGTGACGTCCCCACACTCAACCATTCAAATCCCGTGAACACATGCGCGCGCAGATACTCAGCAAACGTCCATGCGCAAGCGAAGACGAACGCGAAGAACCAAGAATTTTTCGGTTTCACCCAAGCGGTGAATGCCCCCGCCAACAACGGAAACGCCGCCAACACCGAGCAAAACAAGAACGCGGCGAACCACGCCATCGGCAGCGGCATGCCACCGAAGTCGCCCAAACTCACGCGCACCCACGACACGCCGGCGAGAAAGTAGCCGAGCCCAAACACAAAGCCAATCACCGCGCCAAACTTCACCGACGGCGCGCGCTGCAATAGTGTGGCCAAGACAGCAAAGCTAAGATAGGGAACCCACCACCAGCCGATAGGCGCAAAGCCAAGCCAGGCGGCGAGCGCACCTGCGATTGTGGCGCAAGCAAGCGAAAGCGATATGGGGAAGCGATCGGAAAGAAGCATGCCTGCATTTTCCACGTTCTCGCGCACATAGGTCGCAGAAATCTGTACCGCTTGGCCGTGGGACGGCGCGGCACGTCGCGCATCAGCGCAAACGTGCCGCGCGAAACGCGCTAAAGTGTGCGCAAGAAATCGAGCAATTGCTGGCGCTGCGCCGCAGGCAGCCGCGCGAAGCGATCACGCGAAGCGCGCGCCTCACCATCGTGCGCCTGAATCGCCATTGTGACGGTCGGGGCACGACCATCATGCAGATAAAACGGGCGCGACGCGAGTCCCCACAGCGGCGCGGTCTTCATTTCGCGCGGGGAAGCGGCACCTTGCGCGATGCCGTCGCCCAGCGAACCCATATCGTGTAACAACAAATCCGAATACAGCGGCACGGGCTTGCGGTCGAGTGCCGGTATTGCGTTCAGTCCGGTACGCAATGTCGCGGTGTGGCACGTAATGCAACCGGTTTGCTCAAAGACGGTTTGGCCGGCGGTGGCACTCGCATCTGGCGTGCGCCGCGGCAGTGGTGCGAGGAAACGCATGAAATTCACAGTTCTATCCACATCAGCGAGGCCGGTTGCGGGATCGACAACGTCCTCGACGTCGGTGCTAATGTTGAATTGCGCAAGCAGGTCACGCCGATTGTTCGGCGCATTTTGAATCGGGAATAGGCGATTACTCACACCCATTTCATTGGCGTACGCGTCCGCTGCGAACGCTAGTACGCTGGCGTGCTGGGCCTTCCAGCCGAGACGACCTACTCGTTGTTGGCCGGTTTCAACGTCAGTAATCATCGCGGCGCGTCCGCGCACACCATCCGCCTTGGGTTTCGCAGCGGCGTCCAGCAACGCCGCATCTGGTATTGCTTCGATCAAGCCGAGTCCAAACACCGGCGTGGTGATGCGTTTAGCGATGACATTAGCCTGCCGAGGGATCACTTCCTGCAATTCGGGCCGTGTCGCAAAAGTATGCAACAGAGATCCACCCAGAAAAGAAAGCGGATCAAAACCACCATCGGGCAGACGTCGCCCGTAGCGCGTGACCGACACCGCGCTTGCGCCACCCGGCGCAGCGCTGCTGTGGCAAGCGACGCAGGACTTTTGATTGAAAATCGGGCCGAGGCCGCCTTCGGGCGTTTCTTCTGTCGTGAACTCATCGAGACCGTCAAAGAACGCCTGCAACTGGGCTGCGGTCAAGCCGGGCAGAGGCTCGCCGGGCCGTGGCACGGGCGGCGGAACTTGCGACGCAACGGTGCTCGATTGAAAAAGTGAGGCACTCACGGCGGCAATCGAGGCACACAGCAATGCCGCTGCGACCGCGTGACGTCGCGATGTTTGCATCAAAGAAATAGAAGGCGAGATCGAGGGTGACAAGGAAACGCGGGTCATGCAAGACTCCTGATGAAACGGGAGTTCGCACGTTAACGAGCCTTAGTCGAGCAATTGTGGAGAAAGTGTGGAGACCGCGCGGCTCGCGCCAACCGATCACGTCGCAGCGTTGTCCCGTGCATTGAATGCGTAGCCCACGCCATACACCGAGCGCACCCAGTCGTGGCCGCGACTGTTAGCGTCGAGTTTTCGGCGAACATTGCGGATGTGGGAATCGACACTACGGTCACTCACATCGCGGAAATCGTCATGCACCCCGTCAATGAGTTGATTGCGCGACAGCACGCGACCGTTGGCTTTGTGCAGCGCTTCGAGCAAGCGAAATTCGACGCCGGTGAGCGCGACAAGTGTGCCGTCAACCTGCACGCGAAGGCGATCGCTATCCAGGACCAGCCCCGCCGGGTTCGCGGCGTCCCTCGGTACGGGTGCCGCAGAGCGGCGCAGCAGCGCCTTCACTCGCGCCACCACTTCTCGCGGGCTAAACGGTTTGCAGATGTAATCGTCAGCTCCGAGTTCTAACCCGAGCAGGCGGTCAATCTCGTCGATGCGTGCGGTGATTATTGCAATCGGCACCACGGAAAATTCGCGCACCTGCTTACATACCTCGATACCTTCGAGGCCCGGCAAATTTAGATCAAGCAAAATGCAGTCAGGCGGAGAACGGCGCACCTTCGCGACGGCCAGCGCGCCGTTGGACTCGGTCTCCACCGTAAACGAAGCCTGCCGCAAATAGTCCACCAAAATGGACGAGATTTTTGCGTCGTCTTCCACCACCAAAATGCGTGCGCTACTCAAGTGCCATGCCTTTCGTTGCGGCCATAGTTGTAGCCTCAGTAGCGTCACCTGGCAAAGACACCGTGACGCGCAATCCACCCAAGTCCGACGCGCTCGCCACGATGTCGCCCTGCAACGCCCGCACCACTGCGCGCGCCACCGCTAGGCCCAAGCCACTGCCGCCGTTTGAGCGGCTACGTGCCGGATCGGATTTGAACAATGGCTCGAACAATTGCACTAGTACTGCCGTCGGCACGCCCGGCGCCGAATCTTCCACTACGATTTCCACCGTAGTTTGGGAGCTAACCACAGCCAATGTAATCTCGCCTGGCGTATCGGTGTAGCGCACGCTGTTCGCCACCAAATTGTCGATCACTTGCTGCAAACGTCCGGCGTCGGAACGCACCCATACGGGCGTAGCTACTTCGGCGCGAATACGCAAACCCGCTTGCGTGGCAGCGGGAGTCCAGCGCTCGGCGGCGCGCATAACCAACGCGGAGACGTCGACCAACGCAAACGACACGGGTAACGAATCCAGGTCATCCAGCGCCAACAAATGCAGGTCATCGGTAATGCGGCTCAAGTGCGCAATTTCTTCCGACAGAGATTGAAGTGCCTGCGGCGTTGCGCTGCGCACGCCATCTAGCAACGCCTCAACTTCGCCACGTAACACGGTAAGCGGTGTGCGAAGTTCGTGCGCCACATTGGCGAGCCAGCGGCGGCGAATGCCCTCTTGAGATTCGAGCGCGGTGGCCATACGATTGAGATCTGCTCCCAATTGCGCGAGTTCGTCTTTCCCTGATTCCGGCGCACGCGCAGCCAAATCGCCAGAGGCAATTCGATTGGCGACATGCGAAACGGACGCGACACGACGCCCAAACCACCACGCAAAAAGTAGTGCAGCGGCCAGCGCACCGACCACCGCAGATAGCGCGCTGGCGAAGATGTCCGAGCGCAGCGATTTAACGAATTGAACGTCGGTCGCGTCGGCTGGACGCGGCAGCGGCGTCACCGAAATCGACGCCACCTTGCGGCCATTTACTACCACCGCGCGCTCAATTGGTACCAGCCCAGGCACCGGAAATGGGCCCGCGAGCCGCTCGCCATCTGCGGAAAAAAGCGTGGCACGCCGATAGAAGGCGGTCGCGTCTCGCATGGGTGGTTGAATCGCTGACTGCCGTTGTGGCGGTTCGACGGCAGCATTCGGTCGGGGCGGCTGATCGTCGTCGCGCGGCGGGCGGGCCGGATCGCGCTGCTCGCCCGACGGTTGACGCCCATTTGCACCCGGGCGACCCGATGGACCGATCAATCCGCCCAGCGTTGAATCAATCCGATCATGAAAATCACGCCAGCCGTCGCGGCGCAAGTGGTCAATATTGCTGTGCGCGCGAAATTCATTCGCCACTGCACCGGCTAAACTTTCTAGACGGCTACGGTCGATGCGCTTCAAATATTCGGTGAATTCAACATCGAATTTGCCCGCGATGCGCCACGCGGTGAGCGCGACCGATCCGAGCGCAACGGCGAGCAATACCGCGAAAAGTTTCAGCGCAAGACGCGACACGCGCGAACCGCCTGCATACGGGGCGAACGATTCAGTCGATGCACTAGTGGGCGTCGGCATAACGCAATTTCGGGTAGCGCCTAAGCGCCGGAAGCGCCCGTGCGCTCCACCGTCATGAGCCACACGCGTCGGCCATCAGCGCGAAGCACCGTGAACTTAAATCCGCCGAGCGTGATCGACTCACCCCGATGCGGGACGCGCGCGAATTCTTGCATTAGCAATCCGCCGACCGTGTCGGCTTCGTCGTCGCTGAATTCAGTGCCGAATTTTTCGTTGAACGCCTCGATTTCGGTCGATGCCTTCACGCGCCATTTGGTGGCGGACTCGGCAATGATGTTGTCGGCCTCTTCGTCGTAGTCGTACTCGTCGATGATTTCGCCGACGATTTGTTCGAGCACGTCTTCGATAGTGACCACGCCCGCGACCGAGCCATGTTCGTCGATCACGATGGC
>JAGNQL010000147.1 GCA_017989135.1 Burkholderiales bacterium | reverse complement strand
GGCAACGATTTGTGGCGTATCGATTTCGGCGTGCACAACACCGGCTACCTGCCGAGCGACGTGAGCAAACTCACGCGCAAGCAAAAGCTCGTGCGTGGCGTCATCGGCGAGATTTCGTTGCCGGAGGGCGCAACACTCGTGGAAGGCAAATCACGCATCGAAGGCCCACAGCTCGAAGGCCGGAACAACAACCACACGCTCGTGAGCTTCTTCCCCGGCGCAAACGCCACGCAAGATCGGCAGCGCTTTACGTGGATTGTGCGCGCCAAAGCGGGCACCTCTGTGAACTTGAGCGCGCGACATGATCGCGCGGGTAGCGTTGCTCACACCACCACATTGAATTAGTCACGAAGCTCTTTTAAGGAACACACTATGTCAGGCGGCGGATTTCACGTACACGGCCCACACGATCACGAACTAGAGCATGCCGGCGCGCACGGCGATACGCATGCCGGCGCGATTGCAGTGGTGACCGCCGTCATCGCCACCGTCGGCGCGCTTTTCGCCTACATGGGCGGCGCGACACAAGCTAATGCTGGGCTTTACAAAAACGATGCCGCAATTAAGAAAACCGAAGCGTCGAATCAGTGGAATTACTACCAGTCAAAAAGTAGCAAGCAAAACCTGAGCGAGCTGGCCATCGAGCTTGCACCCGAAGGAAAAAAAGCGTTCTACCAAGAAGAAATCGCGCGCTATAAAAAGGAAAAGGCGGACATCAAGAAAGATGCCGAAAAGCTAGAGCTCGAAGCGAAAAAGTGGGACCAAAAGAGTGCTGACGAGATGCACCAGCATCACCGTTGGGCACAAGCGACAACCGCGTTGCAGATCGCCATCGCGCTCGCCGCAATCGCGTTGCTCACCAAGAAGCGTTGGGTGGAGTACGGAATGTATGGCGTCGCGGGCTTGGGGCTGGTGGTTGGCGCTGCGGCGGTGATGCACGTTTAGCCGACGCCTTTCACTTCGAGTTCGCGCAAATGCGACCGCTGAATCTCCTGTGCGCCTAACCGGGCGCGCGCCGTTGTTGCTGTGCTTGTGCGCAGCAGCGCTGCAAATCACGGCGTTCTATCCGGGCTACGTCACTCACGACTCCGCCTATCAATGGTGGCAAGGTCGCCACGACGAAATAACGACTCTCTGGCCGCCGGGCATGGCCTTATTCTTGGGGTTCTTTGATCCGAAGAGTGGTCACGCCCCCGCCGCGTTTTTTGTGCTGCACTGCGCGATGTATTGGTGTTGTGCGGCGTACCTTTCGATGCGACAGCCTACGTTTGTTCGTCGCGTGAGTGTCGCGTTGGTGTTCTGCGTTTTGCCGATAGCGACGATTTGTTTGCCGCACGTTTGGAGCGACGTGGCATTGGCCGTCTGGTTGCTCTCTGCAACGCTCGGGTTGGACTTTGCCGCGCGCGCGCGGTGGTCGAGATTTGCCATAACCGGGGTCTTAGTGGTTTGCAGTGCGGTACTTGTTTTATCTGTGCTGGTGCGGCATAACGCTTTGTTCTCGCTCCCACCGCTGCTGTGGCTTTCTGCGTGTGGTTGGCGAGCGGTGTTTTCTTCGCGAACTACGATAGGCGTCGCGGCACCCAGTGCGCGGAAACAGTTCGCTGCCACAGCGCTAGTCTGCAGCGTCCTTCTAGCGCTGACGGTCGCGTCGTACGCCCTTGTCCCTCGCTGGGTATCGAAGACCAAAGCCGACACTTGGGCGATCACGCTAATCTGGGACTTGCAGGCGCTGTCGGTGGCTTCGGGCAAGGTATTGATGCCAAGTTCCATCAGCAGCAACGCGACGATTGGAGACCTTCGCGCGAGCTTCGATCCGATCAACGCGGTGACCATGTACGTAAAGAGCACGTCAAACTGGGCCAACGCAACGGTCGGATTGAGTTCAGACCAGAAAAGTGATCTTGCGACCGCATGGATGCAAGCTATTGCGAGCAACCCAGTGGCGTATGCGCGTCATCGAATGTTCGCCTTCACCAAAATGAGCGGACCGAAACGCGATGCGGCTTCAGACGGTAGCGCGGATGATCCGATTCACGTTCAGTTCCGCGATAACCCGCCGCTCGCTTTCGCCAACCCCACTGTATTACGCAGCGCACAACAGTGGGTGAACTGGTTAAAGCCGCAATGGTGGGCCACACCCTTCGCGTGGATGGTCGCGGCGAGCGCGTGTCTGAGTTGGGGGTTGCTGCGCGCACGGCGGCGTGTTCCCCGCGAACTGCGACCGGCCAGCGAGACATCGCAATGGCGTTGGCTGCTGGGCGATTCCCGTTTTTTTTCAGCGGCCTGCGTATGGCTCAGTGGCGTGTTCTATCTACTTCCGCTTTTAGTGCTCGCGCCGACGGCGGATATGCGCTACGTGCTTTGGCCCGTAGTTGCCAGCGTGGCAGCGGGGTGTCTTGCCCTCTCGGAAGACGACCCAGACGCGCAAACGTCGCTACGATGACGGACAGGTGCGCTGCGCAGGAATGCGCCAAGCTCGAAAATTGGGATAGTTGAAGTCGGGCGCGCGCGATGGCGCCTCGGCCAATGACGGCGGCGTATCGACAGGCAGAATGAAGAACGTGATGTCGCGTGCAGCAAGCCACGTTTCGAGCGGCGTGGCCCGCTGAGTCCACTCGTTGATGCGCATGCTAACTTCGGCGCGATGCTTTGGGTTGAACGCGTAATCCGTGACCCAGACAGGCCTTTCGAGCGCGGCCTGCCAAGCCATGAATCGGTCGCCGTCTGCGACGAAAATTACGTCACATTTATTGAGCGACGCGCGCAACGCGGTGATCGCTGCAGCATTGGGTGCAAGGTGCAGTGTCGGGACTTTGGTCGGTGTATTTCTTTGAATCGGCTGTGTCCACGCGGATGCCCACATAAAGGCGGTCACGGCGAGCATGACGCTCGTCATTGCTGCTGCGTTGCCATACCGAGTGGTAAGTCGCTCTGCAACCGCCAACGCGGCCCACATTGCGAAGCATATATACGTAAACACCTGCGCTTGTAGATGCACTTCCAACGGCCCGCCTGTCGCATTGCGATTATCTGTAGCCAGTCCCAACACCATGGCAACGCATGCGGCAGCGATTCCCAACAACGTACGCGCGCTGCGCGGCGTCTGCGAACCGCGTGTAACTATCTGGACGATGCACCAAACGAGCACCCAGCCCGAAAACATCCACGCACCGAAAAGCATGAGGTTTGCGATGAGTTGAGGTACCTGTGTCCAACTGGCTGCGAGCTCTGCTAACGGCTTCGTCCAGGCAGGTGCATTCGGCGTTACTGCGGCTAACCATTGCGCTCCGGAAGAAAAGTCGAGGCGAACCAGCGGAAGATTCGCGGAGAAGCTTGCGAGCCATGTGACCAACGCAACTAAGGCGAGCTGCACGCCAACAATGACCACTCGGCGCGTACCGGTGAGTCCGGGCAGAAGCAAGCTAGGGAGCACGAACAGCGGCACAGCGATCAGGATAAATAGCTGGGCTTTGAAGGCGACAACCGTCAAGGTCATGCACCAAGCCAACAAGATGAGCTGCCAGCTACGTACTCGACACGCGTGAATCATCGTTGCGACCGCAACAAGCGCTATGGCCAACCCAGTGGCAGTCGCGTTGGCGACGTGCAGCAGCCAGTGAGTGCCGAATAGCGGATGTCCGCCGGGCAATTGGCCTGCGTCGGGGAGTGCGAAGGCCAGCAGCGCAGCTGCGGCGGCAACTATCGGGCGAGACGCTAGACATGCAGCGACTGCGTATAGTGCAATCGCCAACCAGAAGCCACTCCACGCTGTGAAAACTTGTGTGAGTGCAAGCGAGTCCGCGCCGGTGAGCGCTTTCAGGATAGCAGGAATCGCATAAACACCCAGATGGTATAGCTGGGTTGGCAATCCGTGCCCGTGGACGTCGGCGTATACGCCATTCGTCAGCGCGTCGGATAGTGCAGCGACGTAGCTTGCGTGAAACGGGGCGTCAATCCAAATCGCATGCGCGTACGCAACATACCCAGTGTTTGCAGCTCGCAGCGCTGGATATGCCGCGTACAGCGCCAGCGCGGCGCCCGCAACGCCGACCCACCATGATCCTTGGTCCCAAGCAGACAGGTGCAACTCGGGGAGATAACGGCGCGTGCGACCAGTTCGCAGCGCCCAAACCAACAGTACCAACGCCAACAGCGCAGCGACGCTGCGCGAGGCTAGCGCCGCAACAACGATCAGTAATGAAATCGCCACCCATGCCAGTATCGCAGCGACTGGGACACTGGAGGGCCACGCTTCGCTTGACGTCCGAGATAGCCGCTTTTGGATGCCCGCAGCGATCAACGATTGCCCTGTCGCGATTGCAATTAGCGCGAGCGCTGTTTGTGGCGCGTCTAAGCCGGCCAGCAAACCCGCGATCCACGCAGTGAGTGCCCATATCCCGCTTAGGAAAAATTGAGGATGGATTGGCACGTGCTGACCGTTAGCCTACCGTCATGGACATGCGGATCGCGCGAGCCTCATGAAACGCGTCCGTGTCGAAACGACAGTGTTGGCCCAGACTTGGCCGTGCTTGCCCGTTGGGCCAAGCGACGCTATTTCTTCGCTTGCCGTTGAGCAGTTTTACGTTAAGTTTTGCGAGTCGCAAAGTACGGTTTCTCAAACAGCCGATATGAAATATGCGAAACAATTACGGACACAAGCCCGCAAGCAACAAACGAAAGCGACCACCGTGCTGCCCAAGGCCAGCTGCGAAGGTAGAACAATACATCGAGCTTGTCGACGAGTCGAAACGCGCCTATGAGCACGAGCAGATGCCATAAGTAGAACGAGTAGGAGACGCGTCCGAGTCGTAGTATTGCTGGCGTGATCAAGTGTCGCGGCGGGTCAAACGCGATCTTCACAAACATCGCGCCTCCGACGCCCAAGAAGAGTAGCGCAAAGACATCGAAGTGACCGGCGGCCCATGGTTGTTTGGCGGCTCCCACGGAGTCCGCAGCGGCATAGCCCATATGGACCATCAAGAGCGCTAAGGCGAGTGGCGTTAATGTGAGTTTTTGGGCAGCCAACCTCGCCCATTGCGGGTACAGCGCGGCGCTAATGCCGACGGAGAAGAACGCCGGATAGGCGAAGTAGCGCTCTCCGAGTGCTTTTAGTGCCACCGTGAGTATCAAGGTGAGTGCCCATAACGCTAGAAGCCGATGCGGTGAAGGTATCGCGCGCAGAAGAAGCGCTATTAGCGGCATTGCGAGGTAGAACAGCCACTCAATTTGGAGTGACCAACTTACGATCAGCCACGGTGGCGACGCATGCGGTGCAAACCAGTTAAGAAGTGTCGCGTTTGCCACGATGTCTTTGAGTGCGAACGAGACGGGTGGCGAGTGCGTGGAAGCCAGCCACGCGGCGACGGAAAGTGCGATCCAGAACGTCGGAAATATGCGCGCCGCGCGATCTCGCAGATATTGCCCGACCAATGGTGTGTCGTCGTTCAACCACTTGCGAGCAATGAGCAGGCCACTAATCATGAAAAATAGGTATACGCCGTAGAGGCTGTAGTACTGAACTGTCACCCATTGCTGCTCAAACGACTGCTTAGTGCTTACGCGCTGGGATTCGAGGTCAAGCGCCATGAAAGTTGATGCGTAGAGCCACGAAAAGTGCATGAGGTACGTGAGCGCGACCGCTAACGTACGTAAGGCATCGAGGCCTGGCATCCGCGCCGTAGCGAATCTGTCGTCGTTGTGCTCAAGTGCAACGGGCAGCGCGTGTGGCATCACTTGCACTCGCCAAGTATCAAGCCGTGACCGAGCTTCTTGCCTCGAAGCGTCCAAGTGGGTCGTAGTCGCGGGGCGTGGGGCAAGTTGTCGGACAGGCGGCGCATGCTTGATTATCGCCATTTAGGTCATCGAGCGGTTCCGCCGCCTGCAGATCCGTTGCGGAGTTGGCGGGCGGTATTGCCTGCCGCCCGATCCCAGAGTGTTTTGCTTCTGTATTGTTGGTCGCTTCGGACGGGGCAATGACGGCGCGACGAAAGCAGCGCCGCGAGATGCTGCGCAGTGTCGTCGTCGGGGACGGGCCGCGCTGGTGCCGGATCCGCGGGTGTTTGCCACGCAAGATCCGGTCTACATCAGCAAGGCGCGCCGAACGCTCGCGCTCAATGTGGTGTGTTCTCCGCAGCAGGGGTTGGCAAGTGATTGACCCCGCAGGTATCGAGTGTGCGCTATTTGCTCTCTGGCTTTTGCGGCTCGTTGGGTTTGGCACCTACGCCAAGGAGCTTTAGGGCGGTTTCGATTTTTTCCCGATCACCAGCTGTCGCCGGGGCGACAAGCTTCTGAATTTCTGCTTCGTTGAAGACGGCCTTGGCGACAGCCTCGTTAAATTGCTGTGACCATTTTCGACGCTCGAGGACTTTTTGCTGTGCTATGAGCGCGAGTTTGATGGACGGCGTTGCGTCCTTTAATGACGCGCGTGTTGACGGGGTTTCCGACAGGATTTTGACGATATGGATTCCCGCGCGTCCGAGCACGGGGT
>JAGNQL010000146.1 GCA_017989135.1 Burkholderiales bacterium | reverse complement strand
GACAAAGAAGCTCATGAAACCAAGCTTGACGCCGTGGACTTTCTCGAACTTGTCTTTGTACGTGTTACGCAGATCAATCACCGGCTTCATGTTGACCTCGTTGAACGTGGTCAAGATGGCGGCGGTGGATTGGCTTTGCACGAGACGTTCGGCCACGCGCATGCGAAGGCGCGTCATCGGCACGCGCTGCTCCGGGCGATTGCCGAGTGGAACGTTCACGGCGGGTGCGAACACTGGCGCAGCTTTTGGCGCGGCGGCGGGTGCGGCAGCTGGAGCAGACTTCGACTCGACCGCAGCGATTACATCGCCCTTGGTGATGCGGTCGCCGCGGCCCGTGCCTTGAACGCTGGCAGCGTCGATACCTGCTTCTGCCATCATCTTCTTAGCCGCAGGGAGCGCGCCTGGCGCGGCTGCAGCAGAAGAAGCCGCCGGGGCAGCGGCCGCGGCAGCAGGCGCTGCGGAAACACCAGGCGCGGCAGCACCAGCCTTCGCCTCAGTATCAATCACGCCGAGCACAACACCCGAGGTGACCGTGGCGCCAGCTTGAATGCGAATTTCAACGAGCACGCCGTCGCCTTGCGCGGGTGTTTCGAGAACGACTTTATCGGTTTCGATGTCGCAAAGATTTTGGTCGCGTTTGACGGCGTCACCGGCTTTGGCATGCCATCCGGCGAGCGTGCCTTCGGGGGTGCCTTCTGCGAGTTGTGGGACTTTTACTTCGATCAACATGTTCTGATTACTCCATCAACGCCGCGCCCATTTTTCAGGGCACCGCGATTGCCTGTCGTGTATTTTGGTTGGTATCAATTTGGGTGGGCAGCATGCCCACCCTACGAGGGTTACGACTACAGATTCGTCATCATTTGGCCAGTGCCAAGCTTCGAGCTGAAAGCGCTTTCGACTAGCTCTTTCTGCTGCGCGTTGTGCTTCGACAAATAGCCCACTGCCGGCGACGCGCTGACCGAGCGCCCCGCGTACAGAAGCACTTGCTCCGGCTTCACGTCCGCACGGAAGTACGCCATGAGTCGGTACCACGCACCTTGGTTTTGCGGTTCTTCTTGGCACCACACGATTTCGTGCGCGTTCGGGAACTTCTTGAGCTGCGCTTTGAAGTCATCATGCGGGAACGGATACTGCTGTTCCAAGCGAATGATGGCAACATCCTTGATGTCTTGCTCACGACGGTGAGCGAGCAATTCGTAATAGACCTTGCCTGAACACACAATGACGCGCTTAACGTTCTTGGCGACGATTTTGTCGGTCTCGCCGATCACCGTTTGGAAGGTGCCTTCGGCCAGCTCTTCGAGCGTGCTCACAGCTTCCTTGTGGCGAAGCAATGACTTCGGCGTCATTACGATGAGCGGCTTTCTCCAGTCGCGCTTCATTTGACGACGCAGCATGTGGTAGCACTGTGCGGGCGTTGACGGTACAACGACTTGCATGTTGTGCTCGGCGCACAGCTGCAAGAAGCGCTCCGGACGAGCCGATGAGTGCTCCGGCCCTTGACCTTCATATCCGTGTGGCAGCAGCAGCGTGAGGCCACATACGCGCCCCCACTTCACTTCGCCGGAGCTGATGAATTGATCGATCACGACCTGTGCGCCGTTGGCGAAATCGCCGAACTGTGCTTCCCAAATCACAAGCTGATTTGGCTCTGAAGTCGCGTAGCCATATTCGAAGCCGAGCACAGCTTCTTCCGAAAGAATCGAATCGATAACCGTGAAGTCGCCTTGCTTAGGCGCGATGTGTTGCAACGGCGTGTAACTGCCGCTGTCCCACTTTTCGCGGTCTTGATCGTGGAACACCGCATGGCGATGCGAGAAGGTGCCTCGACCGCAATCCTCACCAGACAGGCGAATACCCACGCCTTCGTTTACGAGCGTTGCATAGGCTAAGTTTTCAGCCATACCCCAATCAAGAGATTGCTTGCCTTCGCCCATTGCTTTACGGTCGTTGATCATTTTTTCAACGCGCGGATGCAACACGAATCCTTCAGGCATCGTGGTGAGCTTTTTAGCAAGCGCCTTGACGGTTGCGAGCGGCACTGTGGTGTCAGCTGCGTCGGTCCAAGTGCGGCCTACAAACTTCGCCCAATCCTGCTGGAACGGTGCGACGTAGTTTGCAAGAATCGTTTTGTTGGTGTGCGTGCCTTTGTCCATCGCGTCGCGGAACGCCGTGACGTACTGATCACCTTCACCAGGCTTAATCACACCCTGCGCTTCGAGTTGGTCTGCGTAGAGCTTGCGGGTACCTGGATGCTGATGAATTTTCTTGTACATCAGGGGCTGCGTCACCATCGGCTCGTCTTGCTCGTTGTGCCCGAGGCGACGGAAGCAGACGAGATCAATGAACACGTCTTTGTGGAAAATCGTGCGGTAGTCCATCGCGATTTCAGCAATCAGCAAGCAAGCTTCTGGATCGTCCGCGTTCACATGGAAAATCGGCACTTCCGCCATCTTGGCGATGTCCGTGCAATAAAGCGTTGAGCGGTAGTCACGCGGGTCGCTCGTCGTGAAGCCGATTTGGTTGTTAATCACCACGTGAATCGTGCCACCCGTGCCGTAGTGACGGGTCTGCGACAGACCGAGCGTTTCCTGATTTACGCCCTGACCGGCAACCGCGGCATCACCGTGCAACAAGATGCCGAGCACTTCTTTGCCCGCTTTGTCGCCACGGCGGTGTTGACGTGCGCGTACCGACCCGACCACTACAGGATTGACGATTTCTAAGTGCGACGGGTTGAACGCGAGCGTGATGTGCATCGGGCCGCCCGGCGTCGTGATGTCGCTCGAGAAACCCTTGTGATATTTCACGTCGCCAGCGGAAAGGGCTGTGTCGTACTTACCTTCAAATTCTGCGAACAGATCTTTCGGCAGCTTGCCGAAGGTATTCACCAAAACACCAAGACGACCGCGGTGAGCCATGCCAATCACGGTCTCTTGCACACCGGACGCACCGGCGCGCTGCAGCAAATGATCGAGCACAGGGATGATCGTGTCGCCACCCTCACCGGAGAAGCGCTTCTGGCCCATGTACTTGGTATGAAGGTAACGCTCAAGGCCTTCAGCGGCGGTCAGGCGCTCAAGAATGTGTCGCTTTTGTTCTGTGGTGTAAGTTGGCTTGAGGCGCGACGTTTCGATTCGATTGCGCAACCATTCACGCTCGTCTTCGTTGGCCATGTACATGTACTCAACCGCGACCGTGCTGCAGTAGATGCCGCGCAACGTGGCGATGATGTCTTTGAGTTTGGCGCGATTCTGACCGTTGATTCCCAGAATTCCGGTCGAGAATTCGGTCTCCATGTCGCTATCGGCGAGGCCGTAGTGCTTGTGGTCCAACTCTTTGATGAACGGCACGTCTTGGCGCTTAAGAGGATCAATGTCAGCAATGCGGCCGCCGACGAAGCGGTACGCGTGAATTAACTTCATCACGCCAAGTTGCTTGTCCATCAATGTCGCGTCGATGCTTGCGACTGCCGCCTTGCGCGAGCGTGCCATTGCGGCAAACGCATCGATCACAGGCTGGTGCGCCACGTCGGCAGAACCCGCGCGCATTGCGTCGAAGTAGTCGCGCCATTTTTGATCGACCGACGCAGGATCGGCGAGATAGTGCTCGTACTGCTCTTCGATGTAAGGCATGTTGCCGCCGAAGATAGTGGAGGTCTGTTGCAGTTGTTCCATCATGATGGGAACTCCGTTCCTGTGTTGAGCAGTGAAAAGTGAAGCGCGAGCAACGCGAGCAATGAGCAGACCGCTATCTGCTCACGCTCCGCCGCTCACTTACAGATTAACGCTGATGCAATGGCACCACATCACGCGAGGCTGAGCCCGTGAAGAGCTGACGTGGACGACCAATTTTTTGATCCGGATCGGCCAGCATTTCGTTCAATTGCGCGATCCAGCCAACAGTACGTGCAAGCGAGAAGATTGCAGTGAACAGCGCTGTGGGGATGCCCAATGCGCGCTGCACGATGCCCGAATAGAAATCAACGTTCGGGTAGAGCTTGCGCGAAACGAAGTATTCGTCCGACAACGCGATGCGCTCCAGCTCCATCGCAAGCTTGAACAACGGGTCGTTCTGCAGACCGAGTTCACCGAGCACTTCGTAGCAGGTCTCACGCATGAGTTTGGCGCGTGGATCGTAATTCTTGTAAACGCGATGACCGAAGCCCATCAGGCGGACGTTCGAATTCTTGTCTTTAACGGCCGTGATGAACTCGCCGATTTTCTCTACGCCACCATGCTTTTGAATGTCGAGGAGCATCGAAAGCGCCGCTTCGTTTGCGCCACCGTGCGCAGGGCCCCACAGGCAAGCTACGCCGGCTGCGATCGCCGCGTAGGGATTTGTGCCGGACGAGCCGCACAAACGAACAGTAGAGGTCGATGCGTTTTGCTCGTGATCCGCGTGCAGGATGAAGATGCGATCCAGCGCGCGAACGAGCACGTCGTTGACTTTGTATTCTTCGCACGGTGTGGCGAACATCATGCGCATGAAGTTTGCGCTGTACGACAGATCGTTCTGCGGATAGATCATCGGCTGACCGGCCGAATACTTATGCGTCATCGCGACGAGCGTTGGCATCTTGGCGATCAAACGGATCGCCGCGATGTGGCGATGCTCAGGGTTATTGATGTCGAGCGTGTCATGGTAGAACGCGGACATCGCGCCGACGAGGCCAGTCATGATCGCCATCGGATGCGCATCACGACGGAAGCCACGCAGGAAGAACTGCATCTGCTCGTGCACCATCGTGTGGTGCGACACGTTGTCTACAAACTTATTCTTTTGTTCGACGTTTGGCAGGTCACCGTTGAGCAGCAGATAGCACGTTTCGAGGTAGTCGCAGTTAGTTGCAATTTGCTCGATGGGGTAGCCGCGATAGAGGAGCTCGCCCTTGTCGCCATCAATGTATGTGATGGCCGAGCGGCATGCCGCCGTAGACATAAAACCGGGGTCATAAGTGAATTTGCCCGTCTTGCCGTACAGTGATTTGATGTCGATGACATCCGGCCCCACAGAGCCCTTGAGGACGGGAAATTCAACGCTAGGCGAGCCGTCGCTGAAGGTCAGTGTTGCTGTCGAGGAGGCGGTCATTTCAAACTCCGAGTTTTTGTTTAGGGTTAATTACGGCAAGTTGCAAAAGTAAAGCTATTGGTTGACGCGTGTCTGACGCAGCGTTGCGACCATCTCGTCCGTGCCTTCGGGAAAAGCATTGGAGCGACCCGCGATGATCTCCCAGAGGTCGTTGTCGTCCAGCGCGATGAGCGCCAAAAGCTGTATGTGCTCCTCGGCAGAAAAATCGCCGTTACGACGTTCTAGCAAACGCGTCAGAATCAAATCATTCTCAAGAAAACCGCGACGGCAGCGCCAACGCAGTTTGGAGTGTTCGAGATCGGTAAGCATGGGGGTCGGGTCGGCGCAATACCGCCGCTTAAGCCGCGCGATTGACGAGTTTTTCTTTGAGCTTGCCGATAGCCTTGGTTGGGTTCAGGCCTTTCGGGCAAACGTCAACGCAGTTCATGATCGTGTGGCAACGGAACAAACGGTACGGGTCTTCCAGGTTGTCCAAGCGCTCGGTGGTGGCTTGATCGCGGCTGTCTGCAACGAAGCGGTACGCGGCCAGCAAGCCAGCGGGGCCGACGAATTTATCGGGGTTCCACCAGAAGCTTGGGCAGCTCGTTGAGCAGCACGCACACAGGATGCATTCGTAGAGGCCGTTCAATTCTTCGCGATCTTCTTGCGATTGCAGACGCTCTTTTTCAGGCGCAACCGTTTCGTTCACGATGTACGGTTTGATCGAGTGATACTGTTTGAAGAACTGACTCATGTCGACGATCAAATCGCGCACGACGGGCAAACCAGGCAGTGGACGCAACGTGATTTTTTGCGGCAGCGTGAGCATGTTGGTCAGACACGCTAAACCGTTTTTGCCGTTGATATTCATCGCGTCTGATCCACATACGCCTTCGCGGCACGACCGGCGATAGCTGATGGAATCATCCATCTTCTTGAGCTTCATGAGCGCGTCGAGCAACATGCGCTCACTCCCGTCGAGTTCAATCTCGAAGGTCTGCATGTACGGCTTCGCGTCAACGTCAGGGTTGTAGCGATAGATTTCGAAAATTCGTTTGTCAGACATGGGAAATACCTAATCAAATCGTAGGGCGGGCAGTGCCCGCCGGCCATTTGTGAAAAGCGAGGCGGGTAGAGCCCGCCCTACGTCTTTAGAACGTGCGCTTCGCCAGCGGAATCGAATCCACGGTGAGCGGTTTCATGTTCACAGGTTTGTAGTCGAGACGATTGCCTTCGCTGAACCACAAGGTGTGCTTCAACCATTCATCGTCGTTACGACCCAATGGATACTTCTCGCAGTCACCGTAGTCGTCCACAGTGTGTGCGCCGCGGCTTTCTTTGCGGGCAGCAGCGGACGTCATAGTGGCCTTGGCCGCTTCCATGAGGTTGGCTACTTCCAGCGCTTCAATGCGTGCAGTGT
>JAGNQL010000023.1 GCA_017989135.1 Burkholderiales bacterium | reverse complement strand
GCGCAGATACGTCAGACTGACGATCAAGCCCCGCGCGCTTAGTCCACGCCGTGATTTCTCTACGAATAGATTTGCGCAATGTCCACCCGGCCAACGCACCGAGCAACGCGCCCGCGAACAAATTCCACTCGCCCCAACGCGAAGTCAGAACACTAAGAATCGCGCCCCAAATGGCACCCCATAAGATCATGATCAAGTCCTCGCCCGAGAGGGCAGTTGCTCTGTCTACGAAACATAGCAGCCGCAGCGAAGTAATGCGAGGCATTCTGTGATGGTCGCGGGAATTGATACTTTGGGTTACACGGAAGCGCGGTTACTTCGGTCCGTTCGCGCAGAGCTCGTCGGTGTGCTGGGCGGTTGTCCTGGTACTGGTTCTCTGCAAGTGACCTTTTAGACGATCCATCCAGACTGTTCGCGGGGCCGGCAAGCGGATATATTGGCATAAGTTCATTACGAATTTTTGGGTTGCAGTTGGACGTTTCTTACGATGAGCCGCAGGTGTTGGCGGCGTACCTTTGGCGCAACTATGCGACGCTGTTCGAGCCATCGGATCGCATCGTTATGAAGGCTTTGATCGGCGAGGCGAAAGCGTCATTGGTTGACTCGCCGACCTATGCCGAACGACTCCGGGAACTGTTTGGAACGATCAGGACCGCTGCTGTGGCAGCTCAGCTGGCCGATGGTGAAAGTGAGTTTCAACGCCGAGCGTGTGCAAAGCTTCTGGCATCGCACGCTAAGGAAGTCATCGTCAACTGCTGCCCCAGTTGCTCACGCATTGTTCGCACCCCTAGGGCGCGGCAGTGTCTTTGGTGTGGCCACGATTGGCATTCGGCGTAAAACGTCGCGCAGGCGTCTTGGGGGCTCTTAGTTGTCGGTACTACATCGAAACTTGTGTCGTCACCAAGCAGGCTCTGAACATGTGACAACACAAAAAATCGCCATTCCGGTTTCCAACCGACAAACGAAGTGTGACTGGAAATGATGGACAAATTGCCTTGTCGTGTTTGCGGAAAACCTATCCTTCCTTCTACTTCCGAGAAGACGGGCGGCATGTGCATGCCGTGCAAAGGCGGCTATCGAAAGCGCATGGAAGAGTCAGCAAGGTGGAACGAAGAAGAGAAGCAGCGCAGGGCAAGCCCTCAGTGGAAACACTGGCTGTCACTCGTAGACAGAGTGCACAAAACTTCGGACGGCTTCTCTGGTTTGTCGTCGCAAGAGCAAAAATTCTTCGCCTCGCGCGTACTCGTGCAAGAGATATACAACGGCGGTTTCGATCAATACTTTTTTAACTCCAGCGGTGACTACTACGCAATAACAGTTGCTGTTCTAGCTGAAATTGGGGCAACTGAATCGCTTAGAACCTTGCTTCAGGCAAAAACAGCGATCTTCGGCGAGATGGCCGTTCCTGCATCGCAGGACGGGCGACTTCCCATTCTCCAGTCGCTCAGTAGGGAAATCGACAGCCGCCTCGACCTTCTCGATAAGGAATTCTGCGATGATGCTGACGGAATTGACGATCGCATCGAGCGCTACGCGATCGAAAATCACTTGCGCGACACCACGTGACACTTCGATATTGCGCGGTGCATTCCTGCGTACGACGTGGCTGACCATCGCGCTTGTCGAGTCGTCTTGCATACTTGTGCGGCGACGATCGCGGGCAAGCCCGCTCCCACAATTCTGGCGACTAGCAGCTTTTCCGCGTGAACGACTGCTGGGCGGTCGTTTGCAGCACAAAAATACTATAGTCGACTATCTACTTTTTCTCGCTGTAACGGCCGCCCGCTTGTCGTTGCAGCGAAAGAGCCATTGACCGACGAAGGTGCGCGGTGCGTTCTGGATTCCCGCCTTCGCGGGAATGACAGTGCTAAGTTGCATCGCGTCATCGTTTGCATTCGCGTGCAGGCGTCGACCGGCTCAGCCCGGACGGCGTCGACCGAACCCGGTGCGTTTACTTCAATGCCAAAAAGAACTCCCGCACCATGCGCGCGCGCTCGTTGAGCGCTGGTATCGGGCGTTCGATCTTCACTTTGTCTTGCCCGTGGAAGCGGTAGCGTCCGTCTTTTTGGATGAGTGTGATGAGTTTGATCGGTTCGAACGTGGGCTTGGGTTTGAACGTAATGATTGTGCGCTCAGGAGCGCTGTCGATTTTCTTGACGCCGACGGCTTTACCTGCGATGCGCAATTGGTGCGCCGCGACGAGCGATTCGGTGGCGGGCGGCAGAAGGCCGAAGCGATCAATCAACTCTTCTTTCAAGTCGTTCAACGCGTCCTCGTCCTCGCAGTTGGCAAGCCGCTTGTAGATCACCAATCGCTCATGAACACCCGCGCAGTAATCGTCCGGCAGCAACGCGGGCGTGTGTAAATTCACTTCGGTGGTGACGCCCAGTGGTTCGTCCAAATCGGGCTCGCGGCCAGCCTTCAGCGCCTTCACGGCTTGGTTGAGCATTTCGCTGTACAGCGAGAAACCGATCTCTTGCATTTCGCCCGATTGATGGTCTCCAAGCACTTCGCCCGCGCCGCGAATTTCTAGGTCGTGCATCGAGAGGTAGAACCCCGCGCCTAAGTCTTCGAGTTGCGTGATCGCTTCGAGACGCTTCTTGGCGTCGGCGCTGATCGCGTCTTCGCCGGGAATCAGCAAGTACGCGTAGGCCTGATGGTGCGAACGACCAACGCGACCGCGCAATTGGTGCAATTGCGCGAGTCCAAATTTATCGGCGCGATTGATGAGGATCGTGTTTGCGTTCGCTACGTCGATGCCGGTTTCGATAATCGTTGAGCAGAGCAAAATTTGGAAGCGCTGTTGATAGAAATCGCGCATCACGCCTTCGAGTTCTGTCGCGCCCATTTGCCCGTGGCCGACGCGAACGCGCGCTTCGGGCACGATTGTCTCCAAGCGCTCGCGCATGTTCTCAATAGTCTCGATTTCGTTGTGCAGGAAATACACCTGACCGCCGCGCTTTAGCTCGCGCAAAATCGCTTCGCGAATGATGCCGTCGCCGCCCTTCGCGACGAAGGTTTTGATAGCGAGGCGTTTCTGAGGCGCAGTGGCGATCACGCTGAAATCGCGAATGCCTTCGAGACTCATCGCGAGAGTGCGCGGGATCGGCGTGGCGGTGAGCGTCAATACGTCCACCTCGGCGCGGAGTTTCTTGAGTTGCTCTTTTTGGCGCGTGCCGAAACGGTGCTCTTCGTCGATGATCACGAGGCCAAGGTTCTTGAATTTGATGTCGGGTTGGATGAGTTTGTGCGTGCCGATTACGAGATCGACTGTGCCTTCTTCCATGCCTTTCACTGTGACCTTCACTTCCTTTGCGGAGCGGAAGCGTGACAGCTCTTCGATGCGCAACGCCCACGGCGCGAAGCGATCTTTGAACGTCAAGTAATGCTGTTCGGTCAGGAGCGTCGTTGGCACCAATACGGCGACCTGCTTGCCGCCCATGAGCGCCACGAATGCTGCGCGCAACGCCACTTCGGTTTTGCCGAAACCCACGTCGCCGCAGACCAAGCGATCCATCGGTTTCGCCGCGACCAAATCTTGAATGACCGCCGCAATCGCAGCGCTTTGGTCGGGTGTTTCTTCGAATGCAAATCCTGCTGCGAAAGTTTCGTAGTCACTCCAATCGATCTTGAACGAATGTCCCGAGCGCGCCGCACGTTGTGCGTAGAGGTTCAGGAGTTCTGCCGCGGTGTCGCGCGCTTGCTGCGCAGCCTTTTTCGTGGCCTTTTCCCATTGGCCGGAGCCGAGCGTGTGCAACGGCGCATGCTCGGGCGAAGTGCCGCTGTAGCGCGATATCAGATGCAGGTTCGAGACCGGCACGTAGAGCTTGGCGTTGGCCGCGTATTCGAGATGTAGGAACTCGTTCGAGCCGTCGCCCAGATCAAGCGAAACGAGGCCGAGATAGCGTCCAATGCCGTGCTCTTCGTGCACCACCGGATCGCCCACTTTGACCTCGGAGAGGTCCTTCAGCATCGAATCGATGTTGCTCGTTTTGACGCGTTTGCGGCGCGACGAGCGCGTGGTGCTCGGGTAGATCTCGGCTTCGGTGACGAAGCTTAGTTTTTCCTCGACGAGAACTGTGCCCGTAAATAATGGCGCAGGCGTGATGCAAAACTGTTCGCTTGACGCAAGGAAGGCAGCGAAGTCATCAACCTTCGACGGCGTTAGCCCGTGTTCAACAAACATTTCTTGCAACGTCTGCAAGCGGCCAGCACTTTCGGCGCAGAGCAACAGGCGACCTTTCTTCTGCGTAGCCGTCGCCAAGAAATCAGCGAGCGCACCGAGCGGTCGCTCTTTGCGGCGATCAATTTCCATCGCGGGTACGCGCTGCGTCGTTTCTGTTTCGCCAGCCTTCAACTCATAGCGAGAGTAGTTTTTGATTTCATGCAGAAAATCATCACGCCCAAGATAGAGCTCGTTCGGCTCCAACAACGGACGCGCACTATCGCCGCGCAGCAGCCCCCATCGGTCGCGCGTTTCCTTTTCAAAGTCGGTGAGCGTCGCGTGAATGTCACCGATGAGCGCGAACACAGCGTCTTTGGCCGCGTAATCAAACAACGTTTCGGCTGCGTCGAAAAACAGCGGCAAGTAATACTCAATGCCACCGGGGAAAATGCCGTTTGACACGTCCTTGTATGCAGACGATTTGGACGGATCGCCTTCGAAAATCTCGCGGAAGCGCTGGCGAAAGACAGTGCGTCCCGCCTCGTCGGTCGGGAACTCACGCGCGGGCAGGAGCGAGAGTTCGTTGATGGGGTAGAGCGTGCGCTGGCTGTCGGGCTCGAAAGCTTTGATTGACTCGATGTCGTCGTCGAACATATCGAGTCGCACGGGTAACGTGCCACCCATTGGGTAGATGTCGATGATGCCGCCGCGCACCGCGAACTCACCTTGCGACACCACTTGCGTGACGTGCGTGTAACCACCCAAAGTCATTTGCTGGCGTAGTTTCTCTACGTCGAGCTTTTGTCCTTTTTTCAGTGCAAAGGTGCGCGCGGCGACGTAGCTGCGCGGCGAAAGCCGCTGCGTGGCAGTGGTTGCCGAAACGATGAGGATGTCGCAACTGTTGGTCGACAGCGCGTACAACGCTTTGAGTCGGTCGCTCACCAGATCGGGGTGTGGCGAGAAATGATCGTAGGGGAGCGTTTCCCAGTCTGAGAACTCGCGCACGCGCAGCGTCGGGTCGAACCACGCCATTTCGAGCGACAGGTGATGTACGTCTTGCGCATCGGCGCAGGTCACGATCAGCGGACGGTTCTGCGCGCGCAGACCATCCGCAAGCCGCACCAGCGAGAGCGCCAAGCCAGCACCCGCGGGCCGCGCGACTTGCGCGCGTTCGCCGCTTCGAGGGAGTGGCGGAAGGAGAGGAAAAATTTCAGGCAAAGAAAAACCTCACGAGAGGCGTCGCCTCGCGCGATAAAAAGGGTGAAACAGGGGGCAAATTATAGGGAGCAGCGCCCGTACATGGCGCTAACGCGGAAATGCACGTAACGGTACGACTTTGCCGTTTCCAATTAGATAGTGTGCTTGCAAGGTGTCACGTGGCTTGCTTTTATCGTTCACGTCGACCGCAAAGCCGACAACAGCGAGCGCGTCGCCGACCTTGATGGGAGCCACCGACCACGCAGCTAGCATCGCGCGGCTGGCCACCTCCACACGCCAGCGCGCGACGGTGCGATCCGCCACCTTCGCTGACCCCAACATCCACACCGCGTCGTCCTGCGTCGCACGGTCGTTCGTTTTGGGCACCGCGAAGCGAGCGAGCGCCGGCGGCGGCGAGGCGTCGTTCCGGTCTATCGTCACGGTCAGCATCGCGTCGCGCTCTTCCACACTGAGCACACGCCCGGCGAGGTAAAGCGATTGAATCTCAGCGGCAGTCGCTGCGCTTGTGCAAATGCTCAGCACGATTAATGCAACGATGGTGTAGCGGCGCAGTGTGGAGCACATAGCGGTCAATATATTCTTCGATGACGAGCGGCGGGGGAAGTAGAAACAACCCAACGCACTTTCCTGCTGTTGTAGGCGACGACTCGGCGTCGCTTCGCAGGACGGAGCGAAACCGGAGACTGGCGCGGCCAAATCCGCGCCTACAAATCGATTGAGCCAACAGCACTAAGCCAATACCGTATTTTCACGCGATGCCGCGTTAATCGATCCTAGATTTACAATCGCGTCGTAAAAAGTGGCGTTTTCGACGCCCATTTCTGAGCGCACTCTTTTGTAAATGAGAGTTTTCCGCTCCTTGAAAAACGTAACCCGTTGGCGATCAGTTTGACCGAATCTTCCTCGCAACATCATCCCGACGCGCTGCCGATTGGCACTGTCCTGGGCGACTTCGCGATCACGGGTCTGATCGGTGAAGGGGGTTTCGGCATCGTCTACCTTGCGTATGAGGCCACACTTGATCGCACGGTTGCGATTAAAGAATATTTGCCGGTCACGATTGCGGCGCGTACCGCCGAGTTGACGGTTGCGGTGCGCTCGCACGGTAATCGTGACGCGTACACGGCGGGTTTGCAAAGCTTCTTGCGTGAGGCGCGCATGCAAGCGCGCTTCTCGCACCCCGCGATGCTTGAGGTGTATCGCGTGTGGGAGCAACACGGCACGGCCTATATGGCGATGCGCTATTACCCAGGCGACACGCTTCGCAATTTGCGCAAGGCCGCGATGTCATCGCATGTGTTTGACGAGACGGCCATTCAGCGCGTCATGATGCCCGTGTTTGATGCGCTAGGTGAGTTGCATTCGCAGAGCGTGTTACATCGCGACGTCTCGCCCGACAACATTTTGATCATGCCGACGGGGCAGCCAGTGCTGCTGGATTTCGGCGCGGCGCGCAATGTGGTTGCGGGCGCAGCACAATCGTTGACGACGGTGCTCAAACCGGGCTACGCGCCAATTGAGCAATACGCTGACGACGGCACGATGGAGCAGGGGCCGTGGACGGACGTGTACGGACTTGGAGCGGTGCTTTATTTTTTGGCAATGGGTACGCCGCCACCGCAAGCGGTCACGCGGCTGATGGGCGGCTCGCTTCACGCGTTTGAGGAGTCTGCGTCGGCGCTCTATTCACCCACGTTTATCGATGCGGTGAAGCGTGCGTTGGCTGTGCGGCCCGAAGCTCGCTTGCAGTCGGTAGATGCATTGCGTGAAGCGCTAGGTTGGAGTTGGGCGCGCACGTCCGAGTTGCCACCGACAACGTACCTCGTACCACCAGACGCCCCGACGGCTGCGGGAAAGGCGGCTGGTGAGCCGGCGGTCGACACGAAGCCTGCGGCTAGAGCTGGCGAGCGAATTGTCGCAACATCGCCTACCGTGCCAAAGCAGACGGTTGCTCCCGATCCGTTGCCGTCGTCGACCCAGGTGGCCGATGCGATGGATAAAGCGAACGCGGCCGGTGCGCAGGTACGCAACTTAGCTGAACCATTAGTCGCGGTCCGTTCGACATCAAAACTAAAAATAGCTTTGATCGTTGGCGTGATGCTGATGGTGCTTGCCGCGGTTGCCTGGAAGTTCCTGTTCAAATCAGGCGTTACGAACACAGCGACTCCGCCCCTCGCGAACCCACCCTCCGCCCCATCGCCGTCCGCCCCGGCGGTAACGCCACCCGAGCACAAACTCGAGGCCGCTGCGCAAAACGTTGGCTCGTCGGCTGCGCCAGCGCAGTCGTCAAGCACGTCGCCGTCGCTGAGCGGGAAACCACCATCACCGAATGCGTCAGCCGCAGCCGATAAAGCGGCCTCGAAGGCGTCAAGCGCACCCGCTGCGAACGCCGCCGCGCCAAAGGTATCTGGCGTTGAGCTTGCTGAGGACACGCCACGCGCGGTTACTGCTCCGCCGAATGCCAAACCGGCTCGCCCTGTGCGCTCGCCGATTGACCCCGTTGAACCCGGTGATTCTGGGTTCGACCCTGAGGTAGCATCAAAGTCGCGTGGAACTGGCAAGACGTCTTCAGAAGTATGCGAGCGGCTGCTTGCCAAACTTTCTCTGGGGACGGACGAGTTAACGAGTACGGAGCGCCGGCAACTGAGTTCCTGCAGATAGCCGTCGTCCCTCACAAAAAAAGGGGAGTCATCATGTTGCGTTGGTCGTCAAAACTTTTGCGCGTTGCACCTCTGCTTGCGGTCGCGTTCCTCGCCGCCTGCGAGAAAAAAGAGGTCGTGCGCCCAGCACCGCCTCCGCCGCCACCGCCGATCGAGGTCACGTTTCATCGCGATGTGCCCTCGGCTATCGCGTTCCTCACGAAGTCGCTCGGACAGCAATTAGTGAACACGCCGCGTCCCGCACAAAACACCGTACCGGTTGAAGAATTTTTCAGCGCACAGTCGGCAGAGGTAACGAGCTCGGGTCGTGAGTTGCAGCGCTTGCTCGCCACATCGCTTTCGCAAAGCATGGCACCGCTTAACTTCGTGCCACTCGACATCAATAGCGCGAACAACGCGCAGTGGGCCTTGCTGGCGAACTACGCTGTGCCGGCGGCAAACGAATCGCTGCAACCCGGCAAGTGGTTACGCCTGCAAGTCGCGATGGTGGAATCTTCGACCGGCAAAGTGCTAACGCGCATCAACACCTATCTGGATTCAGCTGCGTTTAACGCGGAGCCCACGCAATTCTTCAAAGACGCGCCGATGTATTTCACTGACGGTCGCCATCGTGATCGTGTGGGCGCGATGTACGGCGAAAGCCGCACGTTGAACGAAGTGCTCGCGCTGCAATCTGAGCTTGCTAATGCAGTCACCGCTTACGAGGGCAATCGCTACGCCGAGGCGGAACAGGGTTTCACCAACATTCGCAAAGTGGCAGTGAATCACCCGACAGCGCTTACCGGTCTCTATCAAACGTATTGGCGCACTGGACGTAAAGCGGAAGCTGAGCAGGTCTTTTCTGAATTGGTCGCTGCGGGCATTGATGCGGGTTCGTTGTCGGTGAAGCTTCTGTTCAAAGTTGGCGGCACTGCGTTTGTGGATAGCGCCGATCTACCCGTTCAGTATCGCTTGTGGATGAAATCGGTCGGGCAGGTCGTCGCCAGCAAAAATAAGTGCGTTGATGTCACCGGCCACGCGAGCAAATCTGGCTCGCCGGAATACAACGACCGCCTGTCGCTGCAGCGTGCGGAGAGCATCGTCGCCCTCATTTCGCAAACCAGCCGCGATGCGCGCCAGCGCTTTAAGTCCGCCGGTCGTGGCTATCAAGAAACCATCGTCGGCACGGGTGCCAACGACGCCACGGACGCGATTGACCGACGTGTGGAGTTCAAAGTCCGCGATTGCGCGACGAATTAGTTTTAGTCCATACGGCTTTTGTGTCCTAACGACCGTCGGGCAGTCGTTTAAGCTCGTTTTATTGATAAGTCGATAATGTTATTTTTCTAGCGCTAACGACCGCTGGCCTGTCGTTAGCGCTAAAAAGCTGTATCGCTACCGGCCTGCGAGCATTCGCTCGTCGCCCAGTCTGCGCGCGAAAACGATGAGCGCGATCACGCAAATCACCGCCGGCACGCCCCACATCGCCACCCATTCGAGTTTGGGGATCGTCTCGTCGCGCAGCACTTTCGAGAGCACCGCGAACTGACCGTTGACCGGCACCCACGCGTCCCACCACGGCGCTTTGGTTTGTCGCAGCCAACTAATCAGCGGCAACAGCCCGACGAGCGACACGCCAATCGACAGCGAGCTTTGCGCTTCCTTCGCGGTTTTGCCCGCCGCGCCGAACGCGAGCAGTACGGCCGGCACCATGAGCGCAAACGGGATCAACACCGCCATAAATCCGCCAAACTCGCGAGCGCCGAAATTAAACGGCAGCCCCAATTTTCCGAGCGGTACGAGCTGCAACGAAATCAGAAAGCCAAGCATCGACGCAGTCACCGCCAGCAAATTCACCACGCTCACCGCAAGCCACTTGCCAATCGCCAATTCACCGATCGTCACTGGCGTCGTGAGCAGTGGCTCCAGCGTTTGTCGTTCGCGCTCGCCTGCGGTCACATCAAGCGCAGCCGCAATCGCGCCCATCAGGCCTGCGAACAAAGCGTAAAAACTCATCATCTGCAGGAAACGCGCGCTGCGCTGCTCCGGCGTGGACAAATCCAATTCTTCGGTCTGGATCGGGCGCGCGACCGCGGGCGCAACGCCTCGCAAAATCAAGCGCTCACTGCCGATCATCGACGCATACTCGCGCACTTCGCCCGCGAGCCTCCCCGCGATTGGCGCGGAGCGCTCGCGGCTCGAAAGTGTCACCAACGTAATCTTCGCGGGGCTGCCGCTAGCGAGCGCTTCGTCGTACGTCGGATCAACGACCAGCACCGCGTCCAGTTCGCCATTGCGAACGCGCGCTTCATAGTCCACCGGATCGGCGTCCACCTTCAAACCGCGGCGCTCCATGAAGCGCACCAGATCAGGCGCGAACTGCGCATTCACCATCGGCGCGGTTGGTTTTTCGAGCCGCCCCTGAATCGATTGCCCGACGAAATACAGCAGACACACAACTAGCGGCCCGGAGATCGCAACGCCGAAAAGCGCCATGAAAATACTCTTGCGATCACGCAGCAAATCGAGCAATTCTTTGCGCGCAACGAGGGCCAAGCGTGGCAGAGAAAGTGCACTCATGCGAACAGTCCTTCTTCGCTGCCAATGAGCTGCACAAAAGCATCTTCGAGGCTCGTCAAGCCAGTTTCATTCAATACTTCCTGCGGCGTACCGGAAAAGATCACGTGTCCCTTGTTGATGATGACAATGCGATCACACAGCGCCGCAACTTCCTGCATGATATGGCTCGAAAAGAGCACACATTTGCCGCGCGCTTTCAGGCCGCGGATCATATCGCGCATCGCGCGCGTGGACATGATGTCGAGGCCGTTTGTCGGCTCGTCTAGCAGTATGGTTTGCGGGTTATGCACCAGCGCGCGCGCGATCGCCACTTTCATGCGCTCACCTTGGGAAAAACCTTGCGTCGGACGCTGCGCCAAATCGTGCAGACCGAGCTCGTCAATCAGCGCGTCCGCACGCTGCTTAGCCGCTCGTTCAGTCAAGCCTTGCAGGCGCCCGAAGTAAACAATGTTCTCGTGCGCCGTTAGCCGCCAGTACAGCCCTTTTGCGTCACCCAACACACCAAGCCGCTGGCGCACGGTTGCGCGCTCGGTGGTGAGGTTTGCGCCATCAATCACCGCTTGCCCAAGATCAGGCGTGAGAAGCGTCGACAGCATGCGTAGCGTAGTCGTCTTTCCTGCACCGTTGGGGCCGAGTAGGCCGGTGACTTCACCGTCGTTGGCCACGAAGCTCACATTGTCAACAGCGTTCACCACCCGCGTCTTCGCTTTAATCGTGAAGATCGACCCGCGTTCGCGCACGGTGAAATGTTTGCTCAGGCCTTGCGCGTCGATCATGGCTTGGCCTCCAGCGGAGACACGTAAAACAACGGTCGCGGCATGCTCAATTCTTTCTCGCAAGCGTCGCTCGCAGCATCAATGCTTCCAGCGGTAACAAATTTTCCGACGATGCGCCGCGCGCAAGGCTGGTGCGACACGATGTGACCCATGCCGTTCACCACGATGTGTTTGCTCTTTGACAGTGTTTTCGCTGCGAGCGCGGCCTGCAAAGGCGGTGTCACTGGATCGTGTGAGCCCGAAAGCAAGAGCGTCGGAATGCTGCTCGTCGTGGGTTCAAAAAATTCCGGCGCGACTTTGCCGTGTGGCAAGGTTTTGCAGAAGCCATAGAACATATCGGTCACCGATTGGAACCGAGCGTTCGGCGCTGGCGAACGTCCGAGCATGTCCTCCGCGCACATCACAGCGAAGCGTTGCGCGACGGCGATCTCCGCTTCGCCCACGTTTGCTGCGGTCATCGTCGCGACCAGCGGCGCAAAATTGTCTCGTGCTGCTTGGTTCACGATGGTTGGCACTAGTCGCGCAGCCTCCGGCTGGTAGAGCAGCGCCCATAGCTGCGACACAAGCGTTCGATCCGACACGGTGGCGTCAATCGCTTTTCCCGTGGCGGGATGTGTGATCGAAATTTTCTTCGGCTTCGCGCGGAGTGAATTCACGAGCGCATCGAACGACGCCAGGGCATCTGGATACGCGGCGCTGCATGCCGTCGAGGCCGCGCACGCTGCAAACACCGCACGCAACTCAAGCTCAGAACTGGCAAGCGCGTCGTCCGGCAAGCGCAGGGTCGTGGGCGCAACGCCGTCTAGCACGGCTGTGCGAATGCGTTGTGGATAGCGCTTCATATAGCGAAGCGCAACGCGCGAGCCGTAGCTGCCGCCCCACACGTTGATCTGGTCGTGCTTGAGTGCTTTACGCACAAATTCGAGGTCGTCAATGTAATCATCAGTGCGATGCAGCGCCGGATTTCCTTTGAGCGTGGCGATGCACTTCGCCCATTCGGAATCCACTTTGTCGAGCGAGGCGGTAAGCGCCTCGGTGACCGAGTCGGGTTTGTCTTTACCTTTTGCGCCATCGCTGTCGCAGGTCAAAGTCTTGCTTTGCCCGGTGCCACGTTGATCGACCAAAACGATGTCGCGAGTTTTGCGCAACTCGCCGTGTGCCGCAACCAAGTTGCCGATGTCGCTGGCGGCTTGTCCTGGCCCACCAGCAAAAAAATACACCGGGTCTGGCTGCGGATTGCGCGAAAGCGAAGGAATCACGACGACTTGAATCTTGATCGTTTTGGCGTCCGGCTTTGCTGCTAAGGCGTGGTCCTCGGGCACGGCGACCATTGCGCACCGAACGAGCGAATCGATGTGTTTAATTCGGCAGTCGGAAAACGAGATTGCTACGTCTCGTCGAGCTGCACCGGAGTTGCAGCCCACCAAAAACGCGCACATCGCCAGCGCGCTCCAAAGATATGCAAAGCGCTGGAGCCGTCGCGACCCAGTCTGAGAGGAGGCATCAAATTTCATGGCGTAAGCGTAGCAGCGGGAATGCGTCTTCACGTGCTTACTGCGATGAGGTGCGAGTGGAGCGGACGAATGACGAGCGTCGGCGTCGCCCGAGGCCGCGTTGCGCTAGCGCGCGGCTTGCGATACGGAACGAACCGCCTCGATGAACCGATCGCCAACGCCGGTGCCCAACTGGCGATCCATGATGTTGCGAATCTCGCCAACTATTTGCCGCATTTCGACCGCGTTGTCGCACTCGATGATGCGAAGCTCAAGTTGCGTGGCGCTGAACCCGATCATTGAGTGCACAGCGTACAACACGATTTCGCGAATAGCTTCCATTTGCTTCGGCGTCGGCCCCGGAAATTCTTCGGGCTTGGGTAAGCGCGGCGCTTCGACTTTGGGCTCGGTCACTGTTCGCCCAGCAGCCTCGATAAAGCCTAAGCGCAACAGTTCGTCAACGAGCGGGGCAACGTCCGCGCCGCGCACGTACGACGAGATTCGCGACAACGGGGTGATTCCGTCGGTGAGAATGAGTACGCGGCGAGTTTGCGGGTGCAGGCCCGCGACGCACGCCTGTACTTCTTCGACGCCAGCAGCAGTTTTTCGATATACGGAAATTGGAGACACGTTCGCGCGATAAAAGAATTGTGGCCCGTGGATTCAGTCGCACAAGCAAATATTTTCTCGCATCTGGCTATTGGCCGCGCAAGAGAATCGTGCCCGTTGCTGCGCCGCGCGCCAAATCAATGTACGCGCCCGCACCGCCCGAGCCCCAACGCCGAGCGAGGTCTCGGTAGTGCGACGAGAAGGGATTGCCGGATTGGCCGGTCGAATAGATGATCGTAGCGGCGTTGGCGTCAGCAATCGACAAGTCGTACACCGCACGCATGCTCGCCGCGAACTCGTTGGCGAAGGGGTTAGGTTCTTTGAGTCGCACTTTGCCGACCATCACGGTGTAGGTGTCGCCCGCCGTGGGGGTGCGGATTTCAAAGAGTTTTGCAAGCAGCGGGACGTTGGAGAACGGGCGGTGCTCGCTGCGGGCGAAATGCGCTTCGCTCCAGCGCCACTTCGCTACGTCATTGCCGAACGATTTCGATAGGTCGTCGAGCGCGGCGTCAAAGGCCGCGTGCACGATGTCGTCACACGATTCAGTTGGCGCTGTGCGCTTGTCGTCGCACCAATACGCGTCGTTGCGGGACAGAGCGCCGTTCATCGCAGAGCGGAAGTCGCGGCGACCGAAGATGGCTTCGAAGCGTTCGTCTCCGACGTCATCAGAGAGCATCCGGCGCGTCACTTGGCGCGCCCAAGCCCAATAGATCATGGCACCCTCAGAGTCGTAGTCTGAACCAACATGCTTTGATTCGGAAAAGGTCAGCAGACTCGTGACGGCCTGCAAGGCGAGCGAATGCTTAAACCGTAGCTTCGAGACACGATCCATCAGCGGCTGATCATGGGTGTGCTTCAAATCATGCTGAATCTCACGCAAAGTCTGTGCGTCATGCTTCGGCTTCGCGGCGAGCAATTCTTCGATGCGCAGCTTGCGGCCCGGGTGCGCCCATTCGCCACTAATGAAGTGCGGATAGCCGTCGGCGTGGATGCGTTGGTTGGCGGTCGCTAGATAGCTGGTGACGGTTTGTTGTGGCAGCTGATCGTAAGGGACAAAACCGTTCCAATCGTATTTCGCGTCCCAACCGGGTGAGGGCGCCAGCCCGTTGATGTCGTTCTCGGGCTTGCGAATTGGGACGCGGCCCGCAGCGATGAAGGCCGTGTTTCCTAACGTGTCAGCGAGCACCATGTTCTGTTGCGGGGCGATGTAGCTGCGCAGTGTCTCCTTCGCCTCGGCGACCGTCTGCGCCTTGTTCATGCGTGGTGCGACGAGCGCAGTTTGGTTGTCGGCGGCAAGCGCGGTCCACTGCATAGCAATGGCGAACTTCTTGCTGTTGATGGCCGCTGTCAGTGGCGCATTTACGTCGGAGAGAATCGGCCCGTGGCGTGATTCGCGCACGGTGATTTGAGTGTCGGCTTCGCCTTTGACTTTGATGGTTTCGTTACGTGATGCGAGCTTTGCCCAACCGTCGGGTGTGCGCGCCTCGCCCTTGTCGTTGATTTCTTCGATGTACAAATCTTGTACATCCGGCCCGGTGTTGGTGAAGCCCCATGCAACGCCTTTGGTGCGACCCAGCACCACAGCAGGTCCGCCGGGAAGCGTCGCGCCGGTAACCTCGATGCCCGGCGCTTTGAGCTTCGCGTAGTACCAAATCGCGGGCGCGGCAAGCGAAAGATGTGGGTCATTGGCGAGGAGCGGTTTGCCGCTTACCGTGTTGGCGCCGTTGACGACCCAGTTGTTCGAGCCGATGCCCTCGGTGCCGAAAGACAAATACAACGGATCGGTGGTGACTGCGGTGGATGCGACGGCGACCGACTGCGGAATCAGCCCGACGGATTTGTAAAGCGCCGCATAGTCGCCATGCGGCGGGAATTTGTCACCCGGCTGCGGCGGCAGCAGTTCGTCAATCCTTGAAACCGGCATCCGCGCCGCCATCTGTAGGCGCAGCAGTTCGTTACTCCAGTTGCCACCCAAATCCATCGCCATGATGAGTGCCCACGCGACGGTGTCGACCGGCTCCCACTTGCCCGGTTGCACGCCGAGAATCACGAATTCTGGCGGGCGCACGGTCATTGCGTCGGCAACATACGCGTTCACACCATCCGCGTAGGCTTGCAATAGAGCCCGATCCGCTTCGGGGAACTTCGCGAGCTGCGCCGTAGCGGCGCGATGAACGCCTACAGTTCGAAGAAATTTGTCGGTGTCGAGTGCTTTCGGCCCGAGTATTTCGGCGAGCTCGCCGCGACCGATGCGCCGGTTCATTTCCAGCTGCCATAGCCGATCACGCGCGTGCATGAAGCCGACAGAAAACGCCAGTTCGCGCTCGGATTTTGCTTCGATCAGCGGGATGCCGTCCGCGTCGAGTGTGATCGTCGCTTCGCCGAGTTTCGCCGCGAGGGCGAAAGTTGCACTGTCTGTCGGTACGCTACGCCACGCGTAAATTGCCACGGCACCGCAGACAATGAGTAATAAGGCGAGCAGTCCGGCAACGACACGTTTTATCCAGCGCAATTTTGGCTCCTCGTTTGACGCAAATCAGTTGATGACGTTGCCGGTAGTTGATTCTGTACGTGGCATCCCCAGTTATCGGTCAAATCACTTCTACGGAGGAATGCACCATGCGTTTCGACAAACTCACTACTCTTTTCCAGCAGGCTTTCGCCGAAGCGCAGTCTATCGCGGTCGGCCTCGACGCCACTCAGATTGAACCGCAACACTTGCTCATGGCCCTCCTTGAGCAGGAAGACGGCGGCACCAAATCGCTCTTGCAGCGCGCGGGCGTCAATGTGGCCAAGCTTGAAAAAGACCTGAAAGCCAGTATCGAACGTCTACCGCGCCAACAAGGCGGCGACGGCAACATCAACATTGGTCGCGACCTCAACGGCCTATTGAACCTCACCGACAAAGAAGCGGTGAAGCGTGGCGACCAGTTCATCGCGTCTGAGCTTTTCTTGCTCGCGCTCGCATCCGACAAGGGTGAGACGGGTCGCATACTGAAAGACGCTGGTGGCAACGCTAAAACGCTGCAAGCTTCGGTGGACGCCGTGCGCGGCGGCGCGGGCGTTGACTCGCAAGACTCCGAAGGCCAACGTCAGTCGCTTGATAAATACACGGTTGATCTCACCGAGCGCGCTCGCGCTGGCAAGCTTGATCCGGTGATCGGTCGCGATGACGAAATTCGTCGTGTGATTCAAGTATTGCAACGTCGAACAAAAAATAATCCCGTCTTGATCGGTGAGCCTGGCGTCGGCAAAACGGCGATCGTCGAAGGCCTAGCGCAACGCATCGTGAACGGTGAAGTGCCCGAGGGCTTGAAGAACAAGCGCGTACTCTCGCTCGACTTCGCGGCGATGCTTGCCGGTGCGAAATATCGCGGTGAATTTGAAGAACGCCTCAAGGCTGTGCTCAAAGACTTGGCTAAAGACGAAGGCCAAACCATCGTCTTCATCGACGAGCTGCACACGATGGTTGGCGCAGGCAAAGCCGAAGGCGCGATGGATGCGGGCAATATGTTGAAGCCTGCGCTTGCGCGCGGCGAACTGCATTGCGTCGGCGCGACCACGCTTGACGAATACCGTAAGTACATCGAGAAAGACGCCGCGTTGGAACGCCGCTTCCAGAAGGTTCTCGTCGGCGAGCCGTCTGTCGAATCGACCATCGCGATCCTGCGTGGACTCAAAGAAAAATACGAAGTTCACCACGGCGTGGACATCACGGACCCGGCTATCATCGCTGCGGCCGAGCTTTCGCATCGCTACATCACGGATCGCTTTTTGCCGGACAAAGCGATTGATCTGATCGACGAAGCGGCAAGCCGCATCAAGATGGAGATCGATTCCAAACCGGAAGTCATGGACAAACTTGACCGCCGCATCATTCAATTGAAGATTGAACGTGAAGCGGTGAAGAAAGAAAAGGACGACGCATCGAAGAAGCGCCTCGCGTTGCTTGAGGAAGAAATTCTCAAGCAGGAGCGCGAATACGCCGACTTTGACGAAGTGCTGCGTGGCGAAAAGGCCGCGGTGCAGGGCTCGCAAGGCGTGAAAGAACAGATCGAAAAGCTGAAACTCGAAATGGGCGAAGCGCGCCGTCGCGGCGACTTCGCGCGCATGTCGGAAATTCAGTATGGCAAATTGCCAGAGCTAGAGGCGAAACTCAAAGACGCCGAAGCTGCCCGCGGCGACAGCGCAGACAAACCCGCGAAGGCGAAGCTGTTGCGTACGCAAGTCGGTGCCGAAGAAATCGCGGAAGTGGTGTCTCGTGCCACCGGGATTCCCGTAAGCAAGATGATGACCGGCGAGCGCGACAAATTGCTGCACATTGAAGACGCGCTGCACAAGCGCGTCATCGGGCAAGACGAGGCAGTCTCGCTCGTGGCGGACGCCATCCGTCGTTCGCGCGCTGGGCTCGCGGATCCGAACAAGCCGTATGGTTCGTTCCTGTTCCTTGGCCCAACGGGCGTCGGCAAAACGGAACTCACCAAGGCGCTCGCGCAGTTTTTGTTCGACAGCGAACAAGCGCTCATTCGCATCGACATGAGCGAATACATGGAGAAACATTCGGTTGCGCGCTTGATCGGCGCGCCACCGGGCTACGTTGGGTTCGACGAAGGTGGGCAACTCACCGAGCAAGTGCGTCGCAAGCCGTATTGCGTAATCTTGTTCGATGAAGTCGAAAAGGCGCATCCGGATGTGTTCAACGTCTTGCTACAAGTGCTCGATGACGGTCGCATGACCGACGGGCAGGGCCGCACAGTGGACTTCAAGAACACGGTCATCATCATGACCAGCAACCTCGGCGGCGCGAAGATTCAAGCGATGGTGGAAGACCCGCCAGAGCTCGTAAAACTCGCGGTGATGGCCGAGGTGAAGGACCATTTCCGTCCGGAGTTCATCAACCGCATTGACGAGATCGTGGTGTTCCACGCGCTCGGCAAAGACAACATCAAAGGCATCGCACGCATCCAGTTGCTACGCCTCGAAGAACGCCTCGCGAAACTCGATCTCAAGATCGAAGTCAGCGAATCCGCGCTTGATGTGCTGTGCGAAGCAGGGTTCGATCCGGTGTTCGGCGCACGCCCCTTGAAGCGCGCCATTCAACAGTCCGTGGAAAACCCACTGTCGAAAGAATTGCTCGCCGGCAAGTTCGCGCCGGGATCAACGATTGAGGTGGATGCGCTGAAGGGTGAGATTGTGTTTGCGGCGGCTTGAGTTGCCGCGCAAAACGGCGGCCCGGTTCGCGTGCAAACGCCTTCGGTGGGCGCGCATCCCTGCCGAAACGGATCAGCGCAATGCGATTTCGCGCAAGATGACTCTGCTGTAAGTTTCCTGCGCCCCCGCCTTGTTGCGCAGGTATTCAGTTGCCTGCATTAAGTCATCTTGGTCGCGGCAGGCCACACGCACGGTGTAATCGAAAGAGCCAGTCATTAGCGTTGCGCTTCGAATCTGCGCTACACCGACTAACGCTTGCTCGAACGCTTGGGCACTCACGCCCTGCCGCAATTTCACGTCGATATTGGCCTCGAGCGGGCGCCCTAACGCGGCAAGGTTAACGGTCGCACTGATCGCGCGAATTGTTCCGTTCGACTGTAAGCGGCGCACACGCTCTGCGGCGGCGTTGGCACTGAGATGAACCGCCACGCCGAGCTCTCGAAAGCTCATGCGCCCGTCTTTTTCCAAATTTTTGAGAATAATGCTGTCAATGGCATCCATGACTGAGAATAGCGCAGTAGAAAGATGGTTTTCGCATTGTAAAACGTCGCCAAAGTAACTTGTTGCCGGCAGATAATCTGCTTAGTCATAAACTATCGGAGGTAACCTATGTTCGGTTCCAAGTTAACGCGCGTCTCGTATTTGTTCATTGCTCTTGCGGTTTCGAATGCCATCGCGGTAGCGCAGCCGATACAGGCTGCAGGCGTTGCGACTGCGCGTGAGTCATACGCGAGCGTCCCGATGAGCGCGAAAGACCGCGACGAGGTTCTGCAGGCGGTGATTCGCGAACTGAATACGCGCTACGTGTTTCCAGAAGTCGCTAAGCAAGTCGAGGCGACGCTTGCGGCGCGTAAACGTGCGAATGAGTATGCCGGTGTTACCGATCCAATCGCGTACGCGGCGAAACTTACCGATCACATTTACGCAATTGCGCGAGACAAGCACATTAGAGTGACGTTTAGCCCTGACGCGATACCCGAGCGGATGTCACCGCAAGAGCCAACGCCCGATGAGCTTGCAAAGGCAAGACTTGACGCCGCGAAGCTCAATTTTGGCGTCGAAAAGGTGGAGCGATTGCCTTTGAACGTCGGGTACGTCGAGTTGCGAAAATTCGAGATGGTCGGTTGGTCGGGCGACACGATTGCCGCCGCGATGAATTTGCTCGCGCACTCCGACGTGTTGATCGTCGACCTGCGCAGAAACATCGGGGGCGATCCGGCCACGGTCGCGCTGATGACTAGCTATTTGCTCGACGAGCGCACGCACTTAAGCAGTTTCTTTGACCGTGGCGCGAACGCGCTCACACAATCGTGGTCACTCGATTGGGTGCCAGGGAAGCGCTTCGGTGGATCAAAACCGGTTTATGTTTTGACGTCCAATCGCACGGGCTCCGGCGCAGAGGAGTTTGCTTACAACCTGAAGAGTTTGAAGCGAGCAAAGCTTGTTGGCGAGATTACCGGAGGTGCGGCGAATCCGGGCCGCTTTAGTAAGTTGACCAAACACTTCGCCATGTTCGTTCCCGATGGTCGAGTCATCAATCCGATCACGAACACAAATTGGGAGGGGGTAGGCGTGAGTCCTGACACGGGTGTGCCAAGCGACGACGCGTTGCGGGTTGCGCAGACATTGGCAATCAAGGAGCTGCTTGTGACGAACCGAGATCCGCGCTTTGCACGCGCTGCGACTGATCGGCTCGCGTTGCTCGAAGCTGGTCGATCCTGATCGCGTGGCCACGGCCAGTGGCAAGGCATGCAGTTGCGCCAACAACGGCGCGAAAATCTGCGCAGAATCGTCTTTCCTGCAAAGGTGACCACTCTCATGCCAAAACAATCACGACAAACTTCCCCCACTGGGTCACGCTCGCTGGTTCGCCCTGGAGGTGACGCGCGCGCGCGCGCGGCGGCTTGGTTGCAAAAGAGGGGTTCGCCGCGACTGGTGATGTCGTTGATGCTGGCCTCGACGATTGGCTGCGGCTTTTTGTCGTCTGTGGCTATGCATGGCGCGGGTGTGCGGCCATTGTGGCGTTATCCGTTGGCGGTGTTAATCGCCTGGGCAGTGTTCCTTGGTTTGGTGAGTATTTGGGTGTGGTGGCAGCGACGTCAGCACGAATCCCCGCCGCCGTCGTCCGCGCGTTCGGCGCGAGACAGTGGAGGTTCTTGGAGCGACGGTTTTGGCGGTGGATCGGGTGGCTCCTCAAGCGGTTCTAGCGGCTCGGGCAGTGGCTCCTCGTGGAGCGGCGGTGGCGGGCGTTTCGGCGGCGGTGGGGCTAGCGACTCGTTCGCAGAGGGGCCATCGGATGGATTTGCGAGCGGGTTCGTGTCAGGCGGTAGTCGCTCGGGTGGCGGCGGCAAAGGCGGCGGTTGGGATTTCGATTTTGACGGTGACGCTGGATTCGTCGTGCTACTGATCGGGATCGTGGTGGTGGCGGCCGCGGTGTTCGGCGTGGCGTTTTACGCGGTGTATAGCGCGCCAACGTTCTTCGCTGAGTTGCTGATTGACGGCGGCGTGGGCACGTGGCTTTACAAGCGCGCCGATGTGGCGCATCGGCCAGATTGGTTGACGACGGCGGTGCGGCGCAGCGTGTTGCCCGTGGTCATTTTATTGGCCATGTTCATAGGGCTAGCACTAGTGATGCAACACGTCGCGCCCGGAGCGACGACGGTTGGCGAGGCTTGGCGCATGGCGGGCGGGAAGTAATGTTGTGCCAACAGCTTGATCGCTTAAAAATGGATAAACCGCATACGGGCGGGCTTCTCCGTGCGAACATGCCGAAAAAACGGAAAAGTCGACTATCGCCAAATATTGGCTGAAACGACCATCTGGTTGTCGCTGGCGCGATAAAGCTATATCGTTAACTCAACGACCGAGGATTGCCGCGTTGCCGAAGTTTGCGAAACAACCAGGTGCGCGGAACTTCGACACCCGTGCGGACATATTCGATGGCCAGCGGATCTCGCGCAAAGCGTTTTTGTAGGCGCATCGCGCGCTCATCGCCAACGAAAAGGATGCGGTCACCGACTTGTAGCGGCGCCTGATCGTCAGGTCGCAACGATTCTTCCGAGCCGCGCGCGAGCATTAACGCGACACACGACAGGCGTGCGGTAGCGTCGAACGGGTCGCGTTGTAAATGTTCCAGAATCAGATTTTCGCCGCCGCTTTGGAAGAACGCCGCGAACATGCCGGGGCGCATCACGTCGCAGTGGAATGTCCACACGTGCGGTGAGCCGTGGCCCAATGAGCGCTGGATCGTTTCTATGGCGTCGGTCGCGACGTGTGCGCCTTCGGTTGCAACGCGACGCAGGAACGACGCCAGAAGCGGCACTTTGATCAGTTGCAGGCATTCGTGAACCATGATCTCAGCCTGAACGAAGCGCATGTTGGCTTTCGCCGCGTGGACGAGCACTGCGTCGGCGACATGGTTTTGCCGAATGATGGTGTAGACGTTTGGGTTGACGCGGCGCGCAAGCGTGATGATCGCGAGGTTGGTGGCATCGTTGTCGGTGCCTGCTACGACGACCGTGGCGTGCGTAATGTCAGCGCCACCGAGAGCGCGTCCGGTGTCGTCGTCAACGACGACTTGATGGCCGTTGGCGCTCTCCAAGTCGATGCTCTGGTGATCGACCGCGCGCCACGCAATGCCGCGTTGGTCTAGCACGCGCGCGATCGCGCGCCCAAATCGTCCAAAGCCTACGATGACCCATGAACCGGTGGGAATTCCGAGGCGATTGGGGCATTGCGCATCAGGCGAATCGGTGAGCCACTCCTCCAGCCGCAGGACGTCCGGTGCATCAAGGTCTAGCGCGAGATTGGTAGCAAACGTGTCGAACGGGTTGACCACTTGGATGCCGCCGAGCGCGCGAAGATTCGTTTGAACGGTGGCGTTTTTCACGCGTGCGATGATTTGCAGTCCAGGCCGCAGTGTGTGGGCGCCGATAGCGATGGTTTGGTTTACTTCGTCTAGGGACGTGAGCGCGAGGAGCCCCGCGCACTGCGGGCGATCAATACCCGCGTCCCGCAGTACGTCCGGAAATCTCGCGTCAGCGCACAGCGTGATCAGCGGCGAGGCCACGTCAACGATAACCAGCTGCGACGCACGGTCGGCACGCGATTCGATCACCACGATGCGGTAATCCAATCGATCCAATGCGCGGGCGATGAGCGCCGCGCTCTGGCCGTAGCCGCACACAATAAAGAAGGGCTGTCCGATGCCGCGCACGCGCCACGCGAACATGCTGCGCGAGACTGCGGCACGGAATGTGGTGTCGGACACCAGCGTGAAGATGGATCCGAGCGTGTACGTCCAGCCAATGACGGTCAGGTGAATCACGACGATCATCCACATGCGCTGCGCATCTGTGAACGCGTTGGGTATCTCGCCAAAGCCAATCGTGGTTGCCGTGTAGCTGACGACGTAAAAGGCGTGAAAGAGGGTCATCCGCTCCGGCGTTCCGTCGGAGCGCACCCCCGGCGTTAACGCCAAACCGAATACAGCGATTGCGTAGAGCGCGATCAGTAAGATCAGCGGCGCGCGCATGCGGCGCAGGATGAGAAATAGAACGTCGCCCATGATGAGGTTTACCGCTCGGCTTGCGCTTTCGCGCGCGTGCTCAGGCGACTAACGGCCATGGCGAAGCGTTTCGCCGATGAGCAAGATGACCGATATGATGTTCGCGAGCAATGCGCCGCCAGATAGGGAAACGACGGTCGACGTGCTGCTGGCGTTCATGGCAAGACCCTGACCATAGACGTGAACTGCCCAAAACATCGCGGCGGCGACCAGTTGCAGCGATGCGACCAACGATGTGGCCAAATGCGTCGCGCCGAGATGCGTTCGATCGCCAAACTTGAGCACCGTCGCGATAAGGTTCACCGCGACTGCAGCACCGAGTTCCATCGGGTGATGTAGATCGGGACGCTCGATGTCGCCGATGAAGAAACCGAAGTTCAGCGTACACGCCAAGATGATGAAGAAACCGAAAATGACTTTTTCTAGATTCATGACATGCTTTACGAAAGTGGGCCGGGCACAATGCCGCTGCATCCCGAGAAGCATATCGTGAACAACGGGGGCGGCGCTGCGGCGCGCACTTCGAAGCGCCGTGCGTGACGTAGCGGTCGCGACGTTAGTGCGCGCCGTGGATAATTTACGCCGTAACAGCTTTTCGCTGATAAATTGATCGAGCGACCGGCCTGCGGTCTTTGTGCAGTGTTCTAGCCGACAAAATATGCGTAGTCGACTAAAAAGAAAAATTGCCTGAAATGACCGCCTGCTGGTCGTTGGAGCGGAAAAGCTGTTACTGAATCATCCCCGCGGCGGCGGTTGCGTTGGTGCTGGGGTCTACCAACACGAATGCACCGCGCGGTGCGCTATCCGCAAATGCCGCCAGCGGGAGCGCTTGAGCAAATTCGATTTCTGCTCGAACCAGATCGTTGGCGTTCACAGCAAGCAACCCATCTTCGCCATCGTTCTGCGCGTTGGTCCATTGTGCGCTCGCCAAGTTTAGGCGCGACGACACCGCGCTCACGCGGGCAGGCAACCAGCGCGCGCCGTGGCGCACGACGTAACGACGACCGATGGTGAGCGGCGCGGAGTCGAGCCACGCGAGTGTCGCCGTGGCGCGCTGCGCGAGGGTCGACACGGTGCCAACAGCGTCGGCGGCGATGATCCAATCGCCGCGCGCCACATCCACCTGACGGTCGAAGCGCACGGCCACTGCTTCGCCGGGCGCTGCACGGGCAACGTCACCTCGGCCCGTGCGAATCGCCGCGACCACGGCCTTTGTGCCGCTCGGGAAAATAGTCACGTGTTCTCCAACTGAAAGTGACGCCTCGGCGATGTCGCCCGTCGTCCAGCGAACGTGATCGTCTGCGGCGTCGCGCGTGACCCATTGCACGGGGATGTGCGCCTGCGTTGGTGTCGCGACCTCATCGGCATGCAGCACGTCGTCGAGCACGAGCGACTCAAGG